>DDXZ01000033.1 GCA_002347295.1 Dehalococcoidia bacterium UBA2247
TCTGCTTCATCTCCTTATCACGAGTATTTCCCTTGTTTTTCGTCGCTGAGGGTGCATTCAGTATCGTGGCATCAACTATCGTTCCCTCTCTTACCATCAATCCCTTGTCTATGAGATATCGCCGCGACTGCTCAAACAACTTCTCCGTCAGTTTGTGCTTCTCCAAAAGGTGTCGAAAGTGCAATATCGTCGTTTCATTGCTATTTGTCCTAATACCTCTTTTACGTAGCCCGACAAGTCCTCGCTGAATATTTCCTTATGGTATTTCGGTATCCACACCAGATGATATTTAAGATCGTACACGGCATGACTAGTTCGTCGTATTCCCATGCCAATGTTATAACAACTATTATCCTATCGTAGCAAGACCCTCTTCGCCTATCGGCGAACCATATTCATCCCACCAGCAAGCTGGTGGGGGATATTCTATGATATTCTCTATAATAAATTAGCCCCATACTGTTTTATCAG
Source organism: Dehalococcoidia bacterium UBA2247 (assembly GCA_002347295.1). Taxonomy (GTDB): domain Bacteria; phylum Chloroflexota; class Dehalococcoidia; order UBA2247; family UBA2247; genus UBA2247. The sequence continues at coordinate 472 of DDXZ01000033.1, forward strand.
TATAGGACTAATATAGCTTTAATTTCTGGTCGGGGTGGACGGATTTGAACCGTCGACCACCTGAACCCCATTCAGGTGCGCTACCAGGCTGCGCTACACCCCGCAGGTATTAATAGTATCACAATGGGGAATGAGTGACAACAGATTGTACTCGTTCAGTACATTAGTGACACCATTACCTTCTTATAATATTTCTCCAGATTCTGTTGCAGGGTGAGGTAACGCAAGTCCTGATTGGGACGGATAGTATTACTTACTTGTTCCCATTGTAAGAGTTCAGGTCGGATATCCGCAAGGTCAAAGGTACTATCAATGACTTCATAGAACTCCTCGGCATGGGTACGATTGGCTCTTTCCACTGCTCCGTTCAGTTGGGGTGATCGGGGTGGTAAAACAAAGAGTTTGCTCTTTCGTTTTTTGGCATTCCTCTTCGAATATCGATTGAAATTCACTACCACCAGTTTGTCTTTGCCTCTGTGGGGATATCATTCCCGTACCTTACGTACGGCTTCAATCTGTGCCAGAGTATAGGTTGGTTGGCGCACTCTCTTTGGACGGCAGGAACGGGTTTTCAGAGTTTTGCGATGATGAGGATCATAACGTTTCTGCCAGCGATAAAAGGTTTGCGGTGATATTCCGAAGTGCCGGCAAGTTAAGCGGGCGTTATGCTGATGATTTTGGTAGTAATCAAACCAGTTCAGTCTGACTTGCGCTTCTTTAGATAGAACAATTGCTAATCTGCTTAATTGATAGCTTCCTTTAACGATATTATATCTTATTTTCATGACACTATTATAGTATCACTTATCTATCTGAACGAGATCAGTCCTGTATGATATAAATATACTTATTACAGGATTTTCTCTGCAATAAAAATTAACCCTGGTATATTATCCTGAGGTACACCTGCTCTCTCCGGTTTTACTGGGTGATGAACAATCGGAAAGTCACATATTTTCTGACAGGAACAGGATATTACTATTCCTCGTTACAGATATATTTTTGTGTTATACAGGATATTATCAGAAAAGAATATTTTAAAACTGTTAGAAATATTTTATCGTGCTATTCCATAACGTTTTTTTGATTTGTTTGACGCATCCGTTTAGAAACAGCATCACGATAAACCTCACCCATTTCCCGGCCGTGCTGGGGCATTTTGTGATGATCTTTTCCCCGCCGTTGCTCGCGACGTTGCTGCTTGGTCATACTCTCCAATTGTTCTTGCAGCTCCTCGTCTTCATCCCAAATAAGATCGCTATTATGGTACTGTTCCATTGTCTCCTTTCCTCTTGCTTCTCTCTTTATAGTTTTTCCCTGTTCTATTCCAGGTGTTGATAATCTCTAATTGCGCTTTGGTTCCCTCGGCAAGCAAAGCTTTTTTCAGGTCGGAAATTTTATCACGGATGAGGGCAGCTTTCTCAAATTCCAGATTCTGTGCGGCAATTTTCATTTGCCGTTCAAGGTCCTTAATGGTATGTAATATTTCATCACGGGAAAGAGTACCGGCAGAATAGGCCTCGCCGCGTTCTGCTACTACCGATGACATCCCGGCGGCAATATCTTTTATCGCCTTCTTAATACCCTGTGGCGTAATACCGTGTTCTTCGTTATAGGTTTCCTGTATTTTACGGCGGCGTACGGTTTCGCTTATTGCTCGTTCTATGGAACCGGTGATATTATCGGCATACATGATAACGTGTCCTTCGATATGTCGTGCTGCCCGTCCCATTGTTTGTATTAATGAGTCCTGAGAGCGCAGAAAACCTTCTTTATCGGCATCGAGAATTGCTACCAGGCTTACTTCTGGAAGGTCAAGTCCTTCCCTCAGCAGGTTTATCCCTACTACCACATCATAGTGTCCCTGCCGCAGGTCACGTAATATTTCGATACGTTCCAGTGTTTCTACTTCGGAATGCAGGTAATGTGTTTTTATTCCGGTTTCTTTTAAATGTTCGGATAACTCCTCCGCCATACGTTTGGTCAGAGTTGTTACCAGAGTACGCTCCCCGCGTTCAATACGAATTCTGATTTGTTCCAGCAGATCATCTACCTGTCCCTTAACTGGTTTTATTTCAATTGAGGGCTCAAGAAGACCGGTAGGACGGATTACCTGTTCCACTACCTGTTTACTGTTCTTTAGTTCGTAAGGGCCGGGAGTGGCGGAAGTGTAGATTACCTGATTGACCCTTTCTTCAAATTCCTCGAAGGTTAAAGGTCGATTATCCAGTGCTGAAGGAAGACGAAAGCCATATTCTACCAGCACTTCCTTGCGAGAGCGGTCGCCGTTATGCATACCATGAATCTGAGGGATGGTCATGTGTGATTCATCGATAACAATCAGAAAATCATCAGGGAAATAATCCAGGAGTGTCCAGGGAGGACTGCCCGGAGCACGATGAGAAAGATGACGGGAGTAGTTCTCCACTCCTGTACAATATCCCACTTCCTCCAGCATTTCCAGGTCATAATTTGTCCTTGCTTCGAGACGGGCTGCTTCCAGTAATTTACCCTGCGCACGCAGTATATCCAGTCGCTCTTTCAGCTCTATTCTGATGTCTGTTATTGCTACATTTAGTTTGTCCTGCGAAGTAACAAAGTGTTTTGCCGGATAAACTACAATGGAGTCACGTTCAGCAAGCAGTTCTCCGGTAAGAGCATCGATTTCAGTTATGCGCTCAACTTCGTTACCCCAGAATTCAATACGTACTGCTGTTTCTTCATAAGCAGGCTGTATTTCCAGAGTATCTCCGCGTAAACGGAATCTCCCGCGAGTAAAATCAATATCATTACGCTGATACTGCATATCTACTAAACGGCGTAACATCTTTTTTCTCTCGTACTGGTTACCCTTTTTCAGGTCGAGAGTAAATTTATGATATTCCTCGGGCTCACCAAGACCGTAGATACAGGAAACTGAGGCTATAATGATAACATCACGCCGTTCAAAAAGAGCATGTGTTGCCGCATGGCGTAAACGGTCTATTTCATCATTTAGTTCCGTTTCTTTTTCAATATAAGTATCGGTACGGGGAATATATGCTTCCGGCTGATAATAATCATAGTAGCTGACAAAATAATCCACACTGTTGTGCGGGAAGAATTCGCGAAATTCCGTGCAGAGTTGGGCTGCCAGTGTTTTATTGTGGCAGATGACAAGTGTTGGTCTCTGTACACGTTGAATAACATTAGCAACAGTAAAAGTCTTACCGCTGCCGGTAACTCCCAGCAATGTCTGATGTTTGTAGTTATTCTGTAATCCTTCAACCAGCTTGTTAACTGCCTGTGGCTGGTCGCCGGTTAGCTGGAAATCAGAAACAATTTCAAATTGCTGGTGGGCTGTCATGGTATCGGAAACTGAATTATGCAAAGTCTTCATGCTACATAATTAACGTGCCAGCTGTTGTAGAGCCAGGCGTACTCTCTCCTCCAGAGGCAAATCGCCATTTGAAGAAATAGCGGATATGGCATGGTTAGATTCGGCTACGGAATAACCCAGAGCGGTAAGAGCAGCCAGGACATCGGTATTGGATTCTGTCATACCGATAGCAGTAGATTCAAGCCAGGCGTCTTTTAATTTTCCTTTAAGTTCCAGAATAATACGGCTGGCAATTTTCTTGCCTATACCAGGTGTGCGTGACAATGTAGCGGTATTTTCGTTAAGTATTGCTCCGGCAATATCATAGGGGCTCATGCTGGAAAGCATACTTAATGCCATGCGTGGTCCCACACCTGGAACACTGATGAGAAAACCAAATATTTCCAGTTCTTCTTTACTGCTAAATCCATATAAAGCAAGATTATCTTCTTTAACATGGAGATGTGTGTGTAATCTGACCTGGTTCCCGATAGCTCCCATGGTACTTAATGTAGATGTGGGGACATTAATATGTATTTCAACTCCACCCAGCCGGAGAATAACCCAGTCATTCCCAATTTGTTCCAGAATACCCGTTATACCAACGATCATTTGAATACTACCAATATTACCGATAGAATAACATTGAAATTTTTATAGTATTTATTCATGATTTTTGAGATTTAATTCTTGATTATGCATTATGATTTCCTGCTAAATTGATATTCTATGGGTGTCTGACATATATGACAGATGGCGACTGCCAGAGCATCGGAGGAATCACTGGTACGGGGTGCTTTTGCCAGCCCGAGCTGTAGTTTAACCATTTCCTGCACTTGTTCCTTTCCGGCTCCACCATAACTGGTGACCATCATTTTAATCTGGCGCGGGGTATAACTGTAAACAGGGGTGTTATTACTGGAAGCGGCCAGCATTGCAATTGCTTCTGCTCTTCCCACTGCCAGTGCGGAACGTACATTTTTTGCCATGAATGGCTGTTCGATGGCTATTTCATCGGGATGATATTGAGTTATTACTGTAAAAAGATGAGAATACATGTGATATAAGCGTATAGGCAAAGGGATATCGGCTCTGACAGTTACTACTCCGCAATCAACCATGGTCAGTGTTTCTCCTTCTTCCACTACCCCATAGCCCATTTTCACTGTACCCGGGTCGATACCCATAACAATCCGCCTGAGCGTCTCCTGAACTGTCACACCAAACCTGCTATTCTGATGCTTCTGCTAATTGTTTCATTACCTCTTCTGAGAAGTCCATATTGGAATAAACCTTCTGTACATCATCCATACCTTCCAGTTTTTCCAGTAGTTTTACCGTTTGCAATGCTTTTTTCTCATCCAGTTCAATGGTGTTCTGTGGTTCACGAGATATTTCAGCGGAAGTAATAGTGAGTCCTTTTTCTTCCAGAGAATGTCTTACCTTTTCAATATCATGTGGTGCGGTATATATTTCCAGAGTATCATCGGTTATATTAACGTCTTCTGCGCCGGCGTCAATTGCCAGTAACGATAGTTCATCAGCATTTTTATCACTAATTGTTATACTGATGACGCCTTTTTGCTGGAACATCCAGGAAACACACCCGGATTCACCAAGAGAGCCACCGCCACGGCTGAAGACATTACGTATCTCTTGAAGAGTACGGTTACGGTTATCGGACATAGTCTCGACGAGGATGGCTACTCCTCCCGGGCCATAACCTTCATAAGTAACTTCGGTCAGGATGACTCCCTCTTCCTTACCTGAGGCACGTTTGATAGCACGCTGCACATTATCCATGGGCATAGCACCGTTTCGAGCCTTCTCAATCGCCATACGCAGCCGCAAGTTGGATTCGGGATTATCTCCACTTTCTCTTACGGCAATCATGATTTCCCTGGTTAGCTTAGTAAAAAGCTGACCGCGCCTGGCATCCTCAGCGCCCTTCTGATGTTTGATGTTAGCCCATTTTGAATGGCCTGACACGTTTTCTACTCCTCTACCTGCTCAAATTTTATCGCTCTCTATTCTAGCCATCAAATAATTATTTAGGAGAGTGATATTCAGGTTAACTATATTAGCAATATAGAGCATAAATATGCAGCGCGTCAAATATTTTTTGCACTAATTGTAAGCGGTGCGAAATAATATATTATCCGAAGATTCTAATATGTTATGGACGCTTACAAGAACTTGACACGGTAATATGGTAAATATAAAATGACTTTATCTTATTTAGGCCCTGGTAAGGGAGGGATGGTTTTTGGCTGAAGTAAAATTAGAGAAAGAGGAGAACTTCGATAGTCTGCTGAGACGCTTTACCAAGAGAGTACAGCAGGAGGGTATCCTGTCTGAGTTTCGCCGCCGTGGGTATTTTGAAAAACCCAGTGTAAAGCGGAAGAGAAAAAGAGCTATGAAAAAGCGCCAGACTATGCGTCATGTTACCTGATTATGGCTGATAATTTACGTAGTAAATTACAAGAAGATATGAAACAAGCAATGAAGAGCGGAGACAAAGTCCGCCTTCTTGTTATTCGTACGATTTTGTCTGATATTGGATATGCCGAGATCGACAAACAACATACTGCGAATGACGATGAGATAATCCAGGTGCTTGCAAAAGAAGCGAAAATGCATCGGGAGAGTATTGCTATGTTTACCCAGGGTAAACGTCAGGACCTGGTGGAAAAAGAACAGGCTGAACTGGCTATTATCTCTGCTTATCTTCCTCCACAGGCTTCCCGTGAAGATATTATTATTGCGGCAAAGGAAGCTATTAAAGAAGTGGGGGCTGTCGGTCCTGGTGACAAGGGGAAAGTTATGCCTAAATTGATGGCACGTTTTAAAGGGCAGGCAGAAGGTCGCATAATCAGCGATATCGTTAATGAACTGTTAAAAGGCTGATAAAGTACCAGGCGTTTATATTAGGGACACGGTGTACCGTGTCCCTTTTTATATTTACAGGGGGCAGATTAAAACATGCCGCTGTAAATATATCTGAGCAGAATTGTAGTGTGAAAAGTGTGTTATAAAGTGGTATTTTTATGCTATAATTATTCTCTTTGGAGGGGCAAGCTTTGTCGCACAGAATAGAAGTCGGTTTTAAAACAGGGGTTACCGATGGTCTCGGTAACAAAATGAAGCAAAGTATTGCCCGTGACCTGGGTATTATGGTCGATTCGGTGAGAACAGTTGATATTTATCACATTGACCGGCTGCTTTCTTCCGCACAGATTACTTTTTTAGGTAATGAACTTTTTGCTGACCCGATAATTCAGGATTTTTGCTATGACCGTTCTCTAATTACTGATTATGACTGGGTTATTGAGGTGGGTTTTAAACCCGGTGTAACAGATAATGTGGGTAAAACAGCGGTTAGAGCCATTGAAGATATTCTTAAAATTAAGTTTACTCCCGGAGAGGCCGTCTATACTTCTCGGCAATACCTGATATACGGAAAAAATTTAAAGAATGATGATATGGAGAATATCGCGCATAACCTGCTGGCGAATGAGCAGGTGCAGCACTGGCTCATCAGTCCTTCTTCCGCTCCTGCTGCGGAACGCTATCTTGCTATCCCCCGTGTTAATATTCCCCATAAGCCGGTAGCTTCGCCGATCAATCTTGATGTTTCCGATGCAGAACTGGTGGCAATCAGTAAAAAACGTTCCTTAGCTTTGAATTTGAAGGAAATGTGCGCGGTGCGGGAATATTTTTCCCGTTCCGATATTGTTGCGCAGCGGCGGAAGGTTGGTCTGGATAAACAGCCTACCGATGCCGAATTGGAAGCGCTGGCTCAAACATGGTCGGAGCACTGCAAGCATAAAATTTTTAGTGCGGTAGTGACATACAAAGACGATACCGGTAAGGAACGGAAAATAAATAATCTCTTCGCTACTTATATCAAGGGTTCCACCGGTCAATTACAGAAAGAACTAGACTGGGTTGTCTCCACATTATGGGACAACTCCGGTGTCATGAAGTTTAATCAAGATTATCTCTTTTGCTTTAAGTGTGAAACGCATAATAGTCCCTCCAACGAGGAGCCTTACGGCGGCGCACTGACGGGTATTGTCGGTGTTTACCGCGACCCGATGGGTACAGGCCGGGGCAGTAAACTGATTTATGGCACTTATGGCTTCTGTACCGGTAGTCCCTTTTATCAAGGAGATTTACGACCGAAACTGCATCCCCGTCGCTTATTGGAGGGTGTGCGTAAAGGAGTAGAAGACGGTGGTAATAAACACGGTGTGCCCACCCCCTATGGGTTAACCTTCTTTGATGATGGTTATATCGGTAAGCCGGCAATTTATGTTCTCGCGGCAGGTATTATCCCTGATGTTGTTCATGGCGAAGCGGGATATACCAAGAAGGTTGACCCGGGTGATTTGATTGTCATGTGCGGCGGTAAAGTGGGTATTGACGGTATTCATGGTGCGACTGAGTCATCCCTGGAAGCAGGGGAATGGATTAGCGCCAGCCATGTCCAGATCGGCGACCCCTTTACCCAGAAAAAGATGCACGATTTTCTCAATGAAGCACGGGATTTGAATTTATATAAATGTATTACCGATAATGGTGCCGGTGGCTTGTCTTCGTCGGTAGGGGAGATGGCACAGTTTACTAACGGATTTGAAATGTATCTCGATAAAGTGCCGCTAAAATATGCCGGACTCGACCCCTGGCAGATTCTGGTGTCGGAATCGCAGGAAAGGATGTCTCTGGCGGTATCGCCGGATAGAATGGAAGAGCTTTTTAAACTGGCGAAAAAACATGATGTGGAGACGACCATTCTGGGTAAATTTACCGATACGGGTAAATTCCACTGTCTTTATGAAGATAAAACGGTTACTTATATGGATATGGAATTTGCCCACCATGGTGTGCCGCAGATGTCTCTGGAAGCGGAGTGGCGTAGTCCGGAGCAGCGCGGGTTAAAAGAACCGCGTCTGGCGGAAATTACCAATCACACGGCATTTCTGAAGAAAATACTGGCACGTCCCAATATTTGCAGTAAAGAATATATCGTGCGCCAATTTGATCATGAGGTACAGGGTACCAGCGTTATTAAGCCGCTGGTAGGGAAAGAAAATGATGTTAATAGCGATGCGGTGGTTGTCCGGCCTGATTTGCGGTCTAATGCCGGTATTGCTATTTCAGCCGGTATTAATCCCAAGTACAGTACTATTGATACTTATGATATGACTGCCTGTGCTTTTGACGAGGCGATTAGACGGGTTATTGCTGTTGGGGCAAATATGAAACAGATTGCTCTTAATGATAATTTCTGCTGGCCCAGTCCTCTGCCGGTGGAAAATAATCCCGATGCAAAATACAAAATGGCGCAGCTTATCCGTGCCAATGAAGCTCTGAAAGATTACAGCCTGGCCTTCAAAACCCCCTGTATTTCCGGTAAAGACAGCATGTCCATGGATGGTACGGTCAAAGATGCGCAGGGAGAAGACAGACGTATTTCCGCTTTACCTACCGTGCAGTTCTCCGCGGCAGCAAAGGTCGATGATATTAATAAATGTGTCACCATGGATATTAAAGAACCGGGGGATATAGTTTATTTACTGGGAGAAACTAAAGATGAACTGGGCGGCTCGGAATATTATGAAATGAGAGAAAAAATAGGGCGGAACGTACCCCGTGTCGATGCAGCAGCGTCATTGAAGCTCTATAACGATCTGGCTCAGACAATTGATGCTGGCTTGGTTACGGCGGTACATGGTTGTTACAAAGGTGGGCTGGGTGTTGCCCTGGCACAGATGGCCTTCGCTGGTAATCTGGGATTAACGATTGATTTACGTCGGGTTCCCACTAACTTGAAACGCACGGATAAAGTGCTCTACTCCGAATCCGCTGGCCGCTTTGTCGTTACTATCGCGCCGGATAATAAAGAACGTTTTCTGAAAATTATGCAGGGAAATGTTCTGGCGCAAATTGGAGTAGTCGTTTCTGGCAACAGACTCAATATTACCGGCATGAATGGGAAAGTAGTTATTAATGAAAGTAATCGCGCTTTAAAGAAAGCCTGGCAGAGCACTTTTGGTGGCTAACTGAATTTATTCTGTCATTGCGAGCGAAGCGTGGTAATCTAGTAGGGTGGAGTTGTTTTGGATTTCGGATTTAAGAACCGTAGGGGCAGGTTTAAAACCTACCCGTTTCCATGGTGTAGGGGCACGGCATGCCGTGCCCTCGCATGAGGATGATAAGGGATTGCTAACATGAAAGCAAAAGTCTTAATTTTATACGGTTACGGTATCAACTGCGATAATGAAATGCAGTATGCTTTTGAACTGGCAGGTGCGGATGCGGAGCGTGTCCATATCAACCAGCTCATTACCAACGAACGTAACCTGAAAGACTATCACATTCTGGCGCTGCCGGGGGGATTTTCCTTCGGTGATGATATCGGTGCGGGCAAGGTGCTTGCCACCAAATTCAAATATAACCTTCAGGAACCTTTACAGCAGTTCATCGCTGCTGGCAAGCTGGTGATTGGCATTTGCAACGGTTTTCAAGTAATGGTTAAACTGGGTATTTTACCCGGCATGGATGATGACTACCGCAGTCAGCAGGTCACGTTGACGTTTAATGAGTCCGGTCGCTTTGAAGACCGCTGGGTTTATCTTGATATGCTACCCTCAAAATGTGTTTTCACCCAGGGAATAGAGCGTATTTATTTACCCGTGCGTCATGGCGAAGGAAAATTTATCCCTCGCGATGATGGTGTTTTACAGAAGCTCTACAAAAACAGGCAGGTGGTGGCGAAATATGTTGACCCAGCGGGTAATCAGAATCCTCCTTTTCCCTGGAATCCCAATGGTTCAGTGGACAGTATTGCAGCGATATGTGATGGAACCGGTCGTATCTTCGGCATGATGCCACATCCCGAAGCTCATCTCTTTCCTACCAACAACCCCTCGTGGACCCGTGTTAAAGCCACAAACAATTCTCTTCCTCAAGATGGAATGGGCTTACAAGTTTTTAAAAACGCCGTGAAATATTTAAAAAACAGTTAATTTGCTTAGTGAATAAACCCCCAGCTTGCTGGGGGGGTATTCACCAAATTTAGGTTTTACTAAACATGTTAAGAGGGATCATCATATTTTTACCAGAAATGACGTTAAGGAAATTATCAACCTCCAACCTTTAGAAAATGGGAAAGCAAAATCTCATCAGGTAAAACAAGTGCGTAATTTAATACTAAAGTATAGTCTGCATCAGGAGGTTAACGATGTTCAAATATGAATTATTAATATATTGGAGCGAAGAAGATAAGTTATTTATCGTCGAAGTTCCAGAATTATCTGGATGTATGGCAGTGAATAAAAGAGTTCCTCATTGAGGTGTATCCCGGCCAGGTGATAACCATGTGGAATATGTGATAGAATCCATTTGTCAGTTCTATGAAGTATAGCCCTTTTAGGATAAATCGTGATATCCCATCAGGAGTATTACATCCGAAAGTGGTCTCGGTCTCTTTTGGTTTATGGGGTACTTTTCTTTTCGTTTTTAGAATAAAGCGAAGAATCTCATTTCAAATTATTTCCATTCCATAATAGGGATCACCTGACAATCTTTTATTGACCTCTGGTGACGGGGATTCGCGGTAATAAGGGGACAATTTTGAAATTGGGCAATTGCGAGATAAAACGAATCGTAAATCGTAATACTATATTCTCGAGCTAAACTGACCGCACTACCCATCAGTGCAGTGGAAATGGGAATTGACTCCAGCCCCAGATCAAACAGGCTGGTGACAGCCATTTGAATAGAAGCAACAGAGATAGACTTTTTATACACAATAGCGTTAATAACTTCATAATAGAACAAATCTGGTACTGTAATAGTAAGGTCCCGGCTAATATGGGCATCACGTATCTTCAGAGCTTGCTTGAGCGCATCTTCTCCTTCATTAGAAAACCATTTTACCCCCACCGAAGCATCGAGAACTAATGTTGTCGGCGCCATTTTAGAACCTCCGCAGTACCATCCCAGACGCCGAACTCCTCCCGTAAACGGTCGATTCTCCGGGCAGCTTCCCGCTGCAGTTTCTCTGTGTTCTCCCTCTCTTTTTCTTTTAGATAGTGCTCTACCGCCTGAGCTAGAAAAGCGGAGCGACTGGTATGGCTTTCGCGAGCAGCCCTATCCAGCTTATCCAGTATTTCTTGAGAGACGGATACATTTACTTTAACTACCATAATTCTCTCCTTATCTTATCTCCATTCATTATATATCATTCCAAATAAAAGTAAAATAACAAAGTATCTTTTCTCTCCTTGCCTTATTATATTTGTATAGGCAGAACAACAATGGAAAGGAAGGTAGAACAACCAAAAGGGAACGCTATCCCGAAAGTTGTTTTCTTGCACCCCTCTTTGTCATTTTTCACACAATACAGTATGATATTTCTCTGGATGAAAGGAAGAAGCCGTGAAAATCTATAACTATAGTGTTGTGTTTGAACCAGTTACTGAAGGTGGCTACAATGTTATTGTGCCAGCAATTCCAGAAATATGTACTTACGGTGAAACTCTAGAAGAAGCAAAAACGATGGCTGAGGATGCCATAAAATGCTTCCTGGAAAGTGCGTTGCAAGCAAAAGAACCAATTCCAGAGGACCGCGAGCCCTCTATTAAGAAAATCGCCATCAGTATCTAAAGATGCCTAAGCTTCCCACGTACAAAGGACAGGAGGTATTACAACTCCTCCTCAAAAACGGCTTCTATATCCATCACCAACGGGGAAGTCACGCCCGTCTTTTTCATAAACAAAGGTCCGAATTACGAGTAACAATACCCATACATAATAAAGATCTTCCCGAAAGGACTCTACGCTATATTCTCAAACAGGCGGACATTTCTGAAGATGAGTTCCGAGATCTTTTGGGAAAATAAGGGTATTAGTTAAATAGCTCTCTTCAACCCATTTCTGATACATTTTTTTTGAAATCATGCCACAGCACTAAATCACACTATTGTCAAAATAGCGTGATACATTCCGTTAGAAAACAGTATTATTCCTCGTTATAAGGCAGTCCTGCCGAGTTCTCATGACGACCCACTAACCGGATTCCATTTGTAACAATCTTATTTACACTGAACCATACCCTGAACTGATGATAATCAAGGGGATATGTGATAGAATCTATTTGTCAGTTCTATAAGAGATAAGCATTTGCAGTAACATAAGTTAAGCTAAAATAGAAAGGCTGATTTAATGAGAAAAACTGCAGATAAAAAATTAGCGGATATTACCCTCAGTGAACTGAAGGAAACGTTTCGAGAAGTAATTCTCGAAGCTATGGACCCGGATTATGGATTAGAACTACGCGATGAAGTAACAGAAGCATTGCATGAATCTCTGGCGCAGCAAACAAGAGGGGAAGGAGTATCACTAGAAGAAACTCGAATGAAATTGGGTGTTAAATAATACACCGTCTGATAATTCTGACTAAGATTGTAAAACTTCATCAAATAAATAGATATCGATTAAAGATGCTAATTATGATTACAGAATACATACAAGCTGCTTTAAGCAAAGCAAAGTACAAAATAATTGATGATACAGAACCTTATTATGGCGAGGTACCGGAACTGGAGGGAGTTTGGGCAACTGGTAAAACTCTGGAAGAATGTCGGAGAGAATTACGATCTACACTTGAGGATTGGCTGCTTTTAGAATTGAAGTTTGGACACCGTATTCCTTCTCTCGGCGGTACTAGGTTATTATGAGGGGGCATAGTAATGCCCATGACGTGTCGGGGTTAATTGAGTTTTGAAGAAAAGGAGGGGGGTATGGCGAAAGTAAGAACTTTTTCACTACAGCGTTATGTCGAAGAGGCACTCCGTAGAGCGGAATATGACAAAGATGAAAATGGGATAGTAATTGCGAAGGTGCCTGATGCATCTGGGTTTTTCGCTCAGGGTGATTCTGTTGAGGAAGCACGAGAAAATCTGAAAGAGGTAATCGAGGGAAATGTGCTCCTTGCTCTCCAACTCAGGCTAGAGCTACCACCCTTAAAAGGGATAGATATCGAGGAAAGAGATGTCCAAACTAAGTCCGCTCAAGCCTGAGGATGTAATAATTAAGCTCAGAAGGCTTGGTTTTATCGGCCCTATCCCGGGTGGAAAGCACATGAGAATGTTTCATGCTGAGACCAATAAGATTATTCCTATACCAATGCACAAAGGGAAGGATGTAAGTGTAGGACTCATTCGAGAGATTATCCGTGAACTCGGAATTTCTCGGGAGGAATGGCTGAAACTTTAGCCGGGATACAGAAAGAAATGAAAATATTAATTGCTATGGAACTAGTTGCATCGGTCAAAAATAGCTTAAGCCAGATAGATTGATAAAACAATAACTCCTTCCTACCTCCTCTTTTGTCATTCTCTGGCTTGACCAGAGAATCCAGTGTCCCATCACCACCCATTTGCCTTATTGCGTAATAGACCTATGCATCCTGTCATTGCGGGCGCAGCGCGGCAATCTGGATGCGGGGCGAAAAGTTTTGACTTGTGATTTGTGTTTTTGACCTTTGCTTTCTGACCTTCCCCCTGGAATTAGCAACACCGCTGTTGAGAGTCCAGCCAGAAAACAATTTGTATTAAAACACGCATTTCTGAGCCTGCCGAGTTCTCATAATAAGCCACTACTAATAACCGTTGGACACTTGACCTGAACCTGCTTAAGGCGATATCATCGATAGCTTGAAAGATGATTATTGCAGAGGACTAGATTTGACAACAATTAGTATCGTAATACCTGCCTTGAATGAGGGAAAAGGTATTGTTAAAACAATTCAGGCAATACCCAAGCAGAAGCTAGAGGAAATACCATCCGTGATATCACAGAAAGGCCGGAAACTATGGAGAGTAGCAGTGATATGCTAACCGGTATTGTGCCTGACATGATACTCAAATCAGCAGAAATTGTCTTGCATAAGAAGCAGGAATGGCAGCCGCCTGTGGAGTATCTGGATACAAATGTATCATCTAAGATTGTAAAAATCATTCTAGGATATCATTAGACTGCATCTTATTACAAAATATGAGAAAATAGATATTAGTCTCAACCGGTAGACTTAAGGTTGTTTTGGGTGGTCAAAATATTTTGAGTAATAAAGTAGTAGAAAAAATATTAAGAGGGCTCTCCGATAATAACATTAAATTCAACGATCTGTGTACTGCTTTATTGAATTTAGGTTTTACTAAACATGTTAAGGGGGATCATCATATTTTTACCAGAAATGACGTTAAGGAAATTATCAACCTCCAACCTTTAGAAAATGGAAAAGCAAAATCTTATCAGGTAAAACAAGTGCGTAATTTAATACTAAAGTATAGTCTGCATCGGGAGGTTAACGATGTTCAAATATGAATTATTAATATATTGGAGCGAAGAAGATAAGTTATTTATCGTCGAAGTTCCAGAATTATCTGGATGTATGGCAGACGGAGCTACTTACGAAGAAGCATTAAACAACGCTCAAATTATAATTTCCGAATGGATAGAGACAGCAAAAAGCACCGGAAGATCTATTCCGGCACCAAAAGGGAAGCTTACTTACGCGTAAAATATGCCGAACAATAACACCTGATTATTCGTGAATTTAACCATGAGAGATTTTTTGGTTTGGAAACCCTTGAAAGCGGCAGCAACATACTCACCGGTATTGCGCCTGAGATGATACTCAAATCAATAGAATTTGTCTTGCATGTGTGGGCTGACCTCGTGATAGTCTCTCCTCCGGTTTTCAATAATATCCCGGGTATGGTTTTAGATTCATAAAACAATTTGTCTTCAAACACTCATCCCGGAGCCTGCCGAGTTCTCATAACGACCCACTAACCGGGTTTCATTTGTAACAATCTTATTTACACTGAACCATACCCTGAACTGATGATAATCAAGGGGATATGTGATAGAATCCATTTGTCAGTTCTATAAAAAGTAAGGTTAGCGGATAACCTGCATAACAGGATAGAAAGGCTGATTTAATGAGAAAAACTGCAGATAAAAAATTAGCGGATATTACCCTCAGTGAACTGAAGGAAACGTTCCGGGAGGTAATTCTTGAAACCATGGACCCGGATTATGGATTAGAACTGCGCGATGAAGTAACAGAAGCATTGCATGAATCTCTGGCGCAGCAAACAAGAGGGGAAGGAGTATCGCTGGAGGAAGCCATCGAGGAGAAGCGAGGTAAGGAGTGATAGAGTTTGAGATAATCCCGCTGGCGCTGAAAAAGACGGCTCAGCGCAACATTCAGCTAAAATGGGTGGAGCAAACTATAAACTCTCCAGATCAGGTGGTTGAAGGATACGAGGGGCGACAGGTAGCTCAGAAAATATATCACTCAAGTGGCAAAAAGATGCTGCTTAGAGAGTAGTATTTGAAACTATAGGGGATAGAAGGGTTGTGGTAACAGCCTACTTGACTTCATAAGTAGAAAGATATTGGAGGAGGGAGCCAGAATGAAAGTGGAATATGATCCTAAACACGATGTGATGAACATTGAGTTGGCGAGCAACATACCAATCACTGAAAGCTTAGAATTGGGTGATGGGATTATCCTTGATTACAGCAAGGATAAAAAGATTGTCTCCATTGAACTACTGGGTGTAAAGAAGAGACTTCCTTCAGAGGCACTAGAGGCGGTCAGCTTTGCTGTGGTCAAAGAAAGCTAGATAGTTAAAAGCAGGGGGGAGAAGAAATGGGAAGATATCTCAGCGAATATAAGGACAAGAATGTTCTCGTTACTGGTGGAGCCGGGTGTATCGGAAGCAATCTGGTCAAGTCTCTTATCAAAGCAGAAGCAGCCCAAATAATCATTCTGGATGACCTCTCTGCTGCCTACGCATGGAACATTCCCCAATCTCCTTTAGTCACTTTTGTTCAAGGCAGTATCCTTGATGATGAAATGCTCAAAAGAGTGTTTAAAACCAAACCGGAATATGTGTTTCACCTTGCCGCCCATTTCGCTAATCAAAACTCGGTGGATAATCCGGAAAAGGATTTGCTCGTAAACGGTCTGGGTATTCTTAAAGTATTGCAATATGCTCATATTGCCGGAATAAAGAGATTTGTTTATTCTTCCTCGGGCTGCGGTGTGTATGGTCTGGAATCTAAAATGCCGTTTGAAGAATTTGATGTCTCCATTAGTCTACATACTCCTTATCAGGTAACCAAACTACTGGGGGAGCTCTATACCAATTATTTTCATAATCTCTATGACCTGCCTATTGTCAACGCCCGGTTTTTCAATGTTTTTGGCCCTGGTGAAGTACCGGGAAGATATCGTAACGTTATTCCCAATTTTATGTACTGGGCCATGGCGGGTCAGGCTTTACCTATCACTGGTGATGGGACAGAAACCAGGGACTGGACATATGTAGATGATATTGTCAATGGCTTACTGGCGATGGGTGTCGTGGAAAAAGCGATTGGTCAGGCTTTCAATCTTGGTTCCGGTGTAGAGCACAGGGTGGTAGACATGGCGAATCTGGTCAATGAGATAACCGGTAATAAAGCCGGGATTAAATTCACCCAGCGCCGCGACTGGGATGTGAAAACCCGTCTTCTCTCATCTATTGAAAAAGCCCGCAATATCCTGGGCTATCAGCCTGAAATGAAATTCGAAGATGGTGTCAAGGAAGTCCATAACTGGTTCGTGAATAACCGGGAGAATATCCGTCGCAGTGCCGAGTTCTAAATTAGGGATATTCTATCTGAGGGAAATATAGTGACTATCGTAAATCAAAAACATCTCGTGTATTTAGGCAAGGTTGAAGACAACCTGGGGGTAACCTTGCGGGATGCCCTGGAATATATCCGGTGGGAGAGGCACATTAATAAAAAGACACGCGTATTTGTGAAACCGAACTTCACCTTTCCGCGCTACACCGAGGGAATTACCACCAACCCGGAATTGCTGCGCCATTTGCTGAAATTTCTCAGAGATAAAGCAGGTACGGTAATTGTGGGTGAATCTGACGGGGGGAATCACTCCTTCACTGCCGATGAGGCGTTTGCCGGGCACGGCATGTACGATATCTGTCAGGAAACCGGAGCGCAACTGGTTAATTTATCCACTCTCCCCGCGACAGATGTGGAGGCGACGGTTCTGGGCAAGAAAATAAAAGTCCAGCTTCCTAAAATGCTTTTGGAAGAGGTAGATTGTTTTATCTCGGTACCGGTTCTCAAAGTCCATGTCATGACTACCGTAACCTTGAGCTTGAAAAATTCCTGGGGCTGTGTTCCTGATACGATGCGGGGTATGCATCACCAGGATTTACCTTACAAACTGGCCCTGATTGCAAAAATGGTGAAACCAAGGATAGTTGTCATAGACGGAACATACGCCCTGAACAACCATGGCCCAATGTATGGCGATCCGGTAAAGATGGACCTGGTGATAGCGTCAGATAATACCGTGGCGGCGGATGCTCTGGGAACAAGAATCATGGGATTTAATCCCCGGAAGATACCGCAATTAAAAATAGCCGGTGCCGTTGGTCTGGGTTCCGCAGAGTTGTCCGATATGGAGGTGAGCCAGGATTGGCAACCGTATCAAAGACAGTTCTATATAGAAAAAACTATCATCGACAGACTGTCCTCTATATTGTTTAACAGTGACACTATGGCAAAACTTGTTTTTGATTCGCCTTTAACACCACCGATTTATAAAGTTGTGGGATTTCTCCGCTCTGCTTCCGAGAAAGAACTGGCAAGTCAGTTATCTCGTAAAAATAAGATTGGTCCTTATTAAAAGAGGTTTAATCAATATAAATGGATTTTAATATTCATAACTTGATAAAAATCCACGTAGATGGCACTCAAAAAAGAACTCTCAATTATTTTTGTAGGGACTATTTTCATTTTACGACTGTTGAGCCTACCGAACCTGATATTGAAGTTATCATCTCAGACTTCGTTCCTGACATTGATAACTGCTATTTAGTGAATCATAAATATTACATTAAGGATGACTCTATTTTCTGTAAGGATACGCATAAGGTTGTTAAGTGGAAAGTGTATATAAAAGCCTTATCAGAAAAGAAGACAATAGTCTATTTCAGCGGCACCAAATTTAGTGAGGTTTTTCTCCGAGACTGCATTATAGAACCGATAATAGCGTTAAAGCTGGCTTTAAAGGGATTTGTATTTTTACATGCTTCAGGTATTGCCATGCACGGGAAAGGATTTGTATTTCCGGCATGTAAAGGCGTTGGTAAAACATCCACACTACTTAATTTAGCAGGGCAAGGGGTATTCCTTGGTAATGACAAGGTAATTATATCCAGCGACGGTTATGTTTACAGTTACCCTACGCTTGTACATATTTTCGGATATAATTTGAAAGATATGCCCCATGCTTTCAGGTTATTATCTAAAAGACAAAGAATGGAAACACAAATCAAACGGGCTATAAAAAAATTATCCTTTGAATACGCTAGCTTACCTTTAGATATAGACCCTCAGCTAATATGGGGTCAATTAGGAAATTCGTATCCACTGCAATCGGTAATCCTACTCTCTAAGTCTACTAAAACAGATATCAAAATATTAGAACATGATAATAAAGAGGAATTCATTAAGAGATTGACTATAATCAATAGATACGAAATGGACTATTTTGAGAACTTACTCCTAGCATATTCTTTTATTTACCCCAATAGCATTATGAATATAGATCAGTATTGGCAGACATGTAGAGATATTCTAACTAAGACATTAGAAAATACCAGGTGTTTAGAGGTTGAGATTCCTAAAATATATACAACAGATACGTATCACAAGATTTTTGAACTACTGAAGTCATCTTACTTAGAACACAATAAATGAGAATATTGTATGTAACTCCAACATTTGTTCCTAGCCATTTCGGTGGGGTAAAAGAGGTCTCTTATCAGCTTTCTAAAAATATGGTACAACGGGGCCACGATGTAGTTGTATTTACAACTGATGCAGATATCGGGAAATTCAGATTAAAAGATATAAGTGGTATGAGGAACATAAGCGGAATCAAAGTGAGATATTTTAAAAATATAAGTAATCTACTTGCTTGGAGATATCGTTTATTCCTGCCAGTAGGTTTGAGCTTAGTCACGAGGAAAAACCTGAGGAGTTTCGACATAATACACCTTCATGACATCAGGAGTTTTCAGAGTATAATCACCCATCACTACGCTAAAAAATATAATATCCCTTATATAATTCAAGCACATGGCTCATTAGCGACATATTTCACAAAAGGACCATTGAAGAAGATATTTGATAGATTGTGGGGCTATAAAATTCTGAAGGACGCCGCAAAGGTTATTGCACTGACTCCAACAGAAGCCGAGCAATATAAAAGCATGGGCGTAAGTGAGGAAAAGATTGAGATTGTTCCTAATGGTATCGACCTCACCGAATTTGAGAATCTTCCCGCCAGAGGTATTTTCCGCAAGAAATACGGATTGCAAGATAACCAGAAACTTATCCTCTATCTGGGAAGGATACACAAAATAAAAGGACTGGATATTCTGATAAAGGCCTTTGCCGGGATGGCAAGAGATTTAGATAACATCAAACTTGTAATAGCAGGTCCCGATGACGGCTATCTTACAGAATTAAAAGCATTAATCACGGAACTCGGCATTGAAGACAGAGTAGTGTTAACCGGCCCTCTCTACGGGAGAGACAAGCTGGAAGCCTATATCGATGCAGAGGTGTATGTTTTATCTTCTATCTACGAAACATTTCCTGTAACGGTCCTTGAGGCCTGTGCTTGCGGATTGCCAGTGGTGGTGACAGATCGTTGTGGTATTGCCAACCTAGTAGATGGTCAAATAGGTCTGGTTATTCCTTACGATAAAGAATATCTAGGCAGCGCAATTTTGCAGATTCTCAGTAATGACCAGATGAGGCGAGGATTCGCGGAACGTGGTAGGTCACTGGTTCGGGAAAAGTTCAACTGGGAAAAGATAGCCGGGCAGGTAGAGAAAATATACCTCTGCGCCGGTAAATTCTAAATGTATCCTGTACTTAAAAGTAATACTTACTCACCATTACGAGAGTGGTACGGAGAGTAATGCAAATAGATGACCCTTTACAGATGAACGACTGGGGAATAAAAAAGTTCCTCGTGGTGACTCTATCTCTGCAACTTGTCATGTGGGGTATGCTGGGGCTGGACACTCTGGGGGTAACAGTTCCCCTCCTGAGACAGCTTATTGCTTTCATTTATCTTACCTTTGTCCCCGGCATGATTATCCTCCGCATTCTCCGGTTACACAAACTGGGCAATATCGAAACACTCCTTTACGCGGTGGGATTGAGCGTTGCCACCCTGATGTTTACCGGAGCACTGATAAATACCGTCCTCCCTCTCGTGGGTATTGCCCGGCCGATTGCTAAAATACCCCTGCTTGCTTCGTTGAGTGCCGTTACACTGATTCTTTGCGTTATCAGCTATATCCGGGACAAGAGTTTTGCGGCATCACCTCTAGTCAACATTAAAGACTTTTTATCTCCATCTTTACTGCTTTTGTGTCTGCTTCCCTTCTTAAGCATCTTCGGCACATATCTGGTCAATGCTCGTCACGATAACACCCTTTTAATATTACTCATCGCCGTGATTGCCTTGCTCGTCCTTCTCATTGGTTTTGATAAACTTGTCCCCCGTAATCTCTATCCCCTGGCTGTTCTTGTCATTGCAATTTCGCTCTTATTCTATCGCTCATTGATATCACCATATATTTCCGGCTTTGATATCCACTCCGAGTATTACTATGCCAATCTGACCATCACGAATGCCCTCTGGAATCCGGTACAGTACGGCGTTATGAATGCCATGCTTTCCATCACCATGTTAGCTCCCATCTATTCCTTAGTGGGAAATATGGAGTTGGGCTGGGTCTTTAAGATTATTTATCCTTTACTCTTTTCCTTCACCCTGCTCGGTTTATACCGTGTCTTTCAAAGACAAACTAACGATAGAATTGCTTTCTTAGCCTGTTTTTTCTTTATGTTGCTTACCCGCTTCTACCATGATTTGGCGGTAATGCCGCGGCAACTCACCGGTACGCTCTTCCTTGTGCTATTGATTTTACCGATGATAGATAAGGGAATGGACAAGACAAAGAGGATGCTCCTGTTTATCATTTTTGGTGCTTCACTGGTGGTATCCCACTATGCACTATCTTACATCTATATGTTCTGCCTCATCTTTGCCTGGGTAATATTGTTCTTCTGGGAGAGACCGGTATTCCAAACATGGCGACGTAGAATTATTTCCCATGTGAGCAAACATAACAGCACTTCCGAAGATTATTCCTTCTCCGATACACCGGATAACAGGACCATCAATGTCAATTTCGTCTTGTTATTTGTTGTTGGTGCCCTGACCTGGTATATCTATGTCTCCAGTTCCACGGTGTTCAATGTCTATGTTAATCTGGCCAACCATATCATAAATAACATGTCAGCAGAATTACTAAGTCCATGGATTTCACTTAGGGCGCAATGGTTTACAACACAAACACACCATGTTCAATTATTACAAATGTTAAACTCAATGATTAAGGTCTATTCCGGCTATCTCATTAATATTTTCGTCATCGTGGGCTTCCTTGTCGCAATATTTAAACGTAAAATATCTAAAATTTGTGACGAATATATTGCATTTACCACAGGGAATTTAGTAATCTTTCTTATTTGTATTATAGCTACTTCATTTTATTCTTTTTTTTCCGTAGGCTCAATTGATGTAGAACGAATAATAAACATCACGCTTATCTTTCTGACACCATTCTGCATCATCGGTGTGATTGCTGCTCTTAGAGCTATTGGTCATGTAATTAAATTATCATGGGTAAACAGAATCACGCAAGAGTGGTTTAAACTCATATCGGTGTTTTTTGGGATATTATTTTTGGTCAATACTGGCGTTGTTATGGAAATAGCGCATACTTACTCTGGATCAGTTTCCATCGGTCAAGAATGGGACAGAAAGTATGGTGACGTTGAAATGAAGACGGCGCTATACAGTGCGGTGACGCCGGAGCAGGATATCTACAGTGCCAGATGGTTATCCGTAAACAGAGACCCCGGAGAAAAAATATTTGCGACTTACAGCGATATCCAGGTACATCCTCTGACCAGTTATGGCATGATTCTTCATACCGAAGTACCGGAGCTGACCGAGTCTACCAGAGCAGTACCGAGTGGTTGTTATGTCTATTTACAGTACCTGAATGTAAAGGAAAAGATAGGTACAGAATTCGACCCTAATAGATACTTCGATATGGATGAGCTTGCTTCTCTCTACAACATAAAAAACAAAATATATTCCAACGGGGGAAGTGAAATTTACAGGTAAAACCTGGCCCACTCAGCTCTGTTTTTAAGTTATCTTTCTCAGCCAGCCAATAACGGGATAGACAATTCTCCTGGAAATCACAGGATATAACGGTCCTAAAATTGGCTGTAATAATCTTATCATGGGAGCGCTATAATAGATGATGCAGTAGTTCGATATAATACTTCCCCCGTGTCTTCTGCTATTAATATAGTTGATCCGAGCGTATTTCTGGAAAGCATCTTTTGAACCGGTAGTACTATCAACATGTAATCTGAAATTAGACAATATTCCTTCGATATGGTACATCTGGAATACCTTAGCCACTCTCATCCAGTAGTCCAGATCACAAGAATATCCGTTGAATTCGGTTTGCATCAATCCTATCTGTTCAATGACTTCTCGTTTATAGAATGATGAAGTAGTGGCCACGTAATTGGGGCCATTAAGTAATTGTTCTAGATTTCCCCCCTTTGCTTTGAATATTGTTACCCTTCCCTTTATTTCATCAATAACATTGCAATCCCCATAAACAAAGTAAGCCTCAGGATGCAACTGGCAGAATTCCACCACGGTCGTAATCGCGTTCGGCTCATAAGTATCATCGGCTCCCAGCCAGCCCAAAATATCTCCTCTTGCTATTTGCCAGCCCTTGTTCCAGGCGTCGGCAGCGTTTTTATCCTGCCCGGTAATATACCGGACTCTATCGGGGTATTTGTCCTGATAGCTCTTGAGCATCTCCAGGGTGCCATCAGTGGAACCGCCGTCCACAAAAATGTGCTCAATATGGGGATAGTTTTGATTTAAAACACTCTGCAGACAGGGCTCAAGATATTTAATCCCATTGAGAACAGGAGTAACAACACTTACTAAAGGACTATTTATTATTTCGGTCATATTTCTTGCTCTTATCAATAATCTCACGCATGGAGTACTTTATTCACAACATTAGTTTTTATTTTTCTTAACCAGATAAAAGTCCCTAATCTGTCGCGCAAGCCTATTAAAAATCTCTCTACAACTCCATACAGTTTGAATAAGGGGGGACGTAAAGGAGAAGGGAGAAAACCCACAGCTTTATAATACCATGTCGAGAGATGAGTAGCCGTATATGATAAAGATAATGCCAGCTCCTCCTGCCACAATCTCTTCTCGCAATTCTCTTCCAGCAGCGCACGCCCCCATTCGAAATGATAGCGTGAAGCCATCCGACGTATCAGCAGAGGCATTTTAAACTCCTTAAAGCGGTAACTATTCCCCCTGCCCTTTGCGGTAATATCCTGTTCGATTTGCGTAAATACTTCGGCCACCATCCGCGAGGAAGTATATTCGCGGGTGGCTCTCTCCCAGCCCGCCCGGGCAATCGCTCGGCGTTCCTCATCGTAGCGAAGGTAATATTTTACTTTGGCAATCATCTCCTCGGCATTCTCAAAACAGACGATTTCCTTATCAATTGCAAAATAGTTTTCCGTACCCGGAGCATATTCCGTCAGCATAAAACCGCCTGCCAGACAGACCTGAAATAATCTTCCCTTTAATTGTTTAGGGAGAAATGAAATAGCGGGTTTAGAAAAATTAAGGTTGATTTTGCTCGTCTGAAAGATATTGAGCATCCGGTCAAAGGAGACATATCCTCCCCAACCCTGTCCGAACAAGTCAACTTTGATGCCGCTCCTGCTTAATCGACTAAGATATTGCTCACGGTCGGCGCAATTCCTCCCTCCGACAAAAGAGACATTATATGTCTCCTCCGTATGCGACCAGTCGCGGTTAATGGCAATGCCGGTGTTGGGGATAGTCTGGATAACCCGGGCACCCAGCGCTTTATATTTAGGCACCGCCGAGACGGCATTAGTAACGCAGTAATCGAGATAAGGAATACGCCACCGGGAATAATCATCAAAACGCCACTCATCATCGAAGAACCAGCCGACAACGACAGTACCTTCCTGTCGAATAGCCGCGAAAGTAGATTCAAAAATATCATATTGCCAGGAAGTCCAGAGAACATATTTCGGGTGCTCGCGCCGCACCAGAGCGATAATCTCCTCATTGACTGCCTTAACTCCTATTTCCGTCCTTCGCTCCAGATAGTCGTAGAGTATTACCTTAGAAAACGCCTCACGGAGCGGTTTGTAGAGATACATGTCCCAGGGGAGATAGGCTCCCAGATGGTCCTTGCCCACATACTTGAGCAATCTATGGTTACCTAATTCGGGACGATAATAATATGTTAAGAGGATTATAGTTTCGTTCATCATGACTTATTAATATTGTTCTCCACGCGACGTCGAGGTAGTAGGACATGATAAAATTTTATCAAACTAGGGCGCATAGAAAGTGGGAATAAGTACAAAACTTTAAACTTCAACTTGTCAAAACGTGACAATTGGTGCGGTACTAATTTAGGTATCTGGACAGTAAATACTTTGGGGGCACTCGGTGGCGGTAATATCCCATCTTTTAACATCCTGAGATATGAATAGATATTCAGTGCCTGCTGTTCTACCTGAGTTTTATAAAAATTACTTCTGGCAAAGGCGAAATTATCTACCCTGTCGGTCCACCAGCGTTTGCTACCCTGCTTATCAATATCTTCGTTTAGTTGACGATGGATAAAAGGTCGGTCAGTGAATATGGTACGATTTAAGCCGCATCTGTGCCAGAGGTAGTATTCCAGTGCCAGTGTCCAGACATCGGTAAAAGAGAGATGCCCGAATCCACCACAGATATCCAGTAATTTTCTGCTCCATAAAGGAGCTTCATCGATAATCTCCAGGTCTTCCATCCTGTCAAAATCGAAATCCAGAAAGAACTTCTGTGTCTCGTAATTTTCTCTCTGATAAGGTGGATGCGGTCTTCCATGAATAATGTATACCTGGTCATCGAATTCGTGTGTTTTGCCGAGTATTACTTCGTCCCAGTGTTTCTCGGTTATTTCGAAATCATCACCCATTGCCCCGATGACCACACTTCTCTCATCTACCAGCGAGAAGAGCCTGTTATAAAACACGTGAAGGTCAATATATCCTCTGCCGCGGGGTTCAATGAGGTACTTGACCGTAAAGGGATATTTATCCAGTTTCGGGAGAACATATTTCACCTTTTCATCATCACTGTCAAATTTAACCAGGACTTCAAAATTATCGTAGCTAGCACTCATGCGCTTTAAAGAATCAAGCAACTTGAGCAAGGAGTAATTTTTATTGCCGGATACCCTGGAACAAACTAATAAACTTATCATTTTCTCTTATCTGCTACCTCGTTTCGAAACTTATCTCATGGATAACTTGAACGATTCTCGAATACTCTTGGAGATAGACAACTGAATATCGCAAACTCTCATTTATATTCAAAATGCACGATCTCGGCGATAATCGTGACAAGCCATCCATCACTTGTACACCTCAATTTTATACTATTCATAATTACTATACATTTCCTATTTCTCCCATCTCTTTGTTTACTCTTTCAGAAGTAATGCATGTTGCGTCGAGAGGTCAAACGATCGTAGGTCTTTAAGAAACATTGGTATAATCTTAATAAAGTAGGACGTAACAGAAGTGGGAAGAAGCCAATAATACGATAGCCCTGCGCCACTAGATTGAAAGGATTGTAAGATATAGATAATGCCAGAGCATCTTTCCAGAGGTCTTTGTAATTTTCTGTTAGAAAGATAATTCCCCAGTGTAAATAATGGCTTGAAAATAGTCGGCGTATCTGAGTATTATCAGTCAACCTAGCAACCTTGGCTTTCTTATGTAACTCTTCATTTTTAGCAATGCGTTCTATATCGGTAAACACTCTAGAGATCATATGGAGAGAAGTATATGAATTCGTCGCCTTCTTCCACCCTGCTTCGGCAATACTCCGTCGCTCTGTTTCATTATTGAGATAGTATGTAATCTTTTCTGTTAGTTCCTCTATGTTATTAAAGCAAACAATCTCTTTGCCAATTTCGAAATATCTCTCAATCCCAGGCACATACTCCGTCAAGAGAAATCCGCCAGCTAGACACACCTGAAACATTCTGCCTTTTATCTGTAATTTGTTTTGTGTTGGTGTTCTCGAGAAATTAAGATTTATCTTACTCGTCTTAAAGATATCTAACATATCTTCGAAAGAAACATATTCTGTCCATCCATTACCGAATAAATGAAGGGGTATGTTTTTGTTTTTAAGTTGCTCAACCCATAATTCGCGATCGGCATAATATCTGCTGCCGACGAAAGAAACTTCGTAATTTTCTTCTATCTTTGTCCAGTCCCGATGAATAGCAGTGCCGGTGTTAGGAATTGTCTGGATAACCCGGGCACCCAGCGCTTTATATTTCGGTACCGCCTCAACAGCGTTGGTGACACAATAATCCAGATAAGAAATCCACCATCGGGAGTAGTCATCAAAACGCCACTCATCATCAAAAAACCAGCCAATAACTGTAGTGCCCTCATTTCTGATTGTCTCAAGGGTGGATTCCTGGATATCGTACAACCAGGAAGTCCAGATTACATACCGGGGATGTTCTTTCTTGACCAGAGCGACGATTTCCTCATTCATGGCCTTCACGCCCACCTGCAGAATTCGCTCAAGATAATCATAGACTATTACCCTGGGAAATAGCTTCGTCAGTGGCTCATATAAATACAACCTGAAAGGGAGATAGGCCCCCAGCATTTTCCCAATATATTTTTTAAAGAGTTTTTGATTACGTAGCTCGTAATCGTAGTAATATGTTAGCAGTATCACAGTGTTATTTAAGTAAGGTTTACTCATAATACTTGCTAATTGCCGTCATCGATAATATTTATTACCAATATCGCTGTTTTCTCCAATCAAAGAAGCGTTTACTATCATGGATATGATTCTTATTCAGTTTGCTAATTCTGAGAAAGTATGTTTAATCACACATACTCCGTCTGTGTGTGATTCTATATTCCAACTCCTAGCGAATGGTTGACACTCGCTGATAGTAAAACAAACCGCGTTCTCCCATGTATCACGTCGGTCGTAGTTTACCATGACACTCAATGATATATGATACTTACCACTGGTAAGAGGAAGTGGTCCAATAACTATCTTAACTTGCCTTACCTTCCTGTCAAAATATTTGGAGTGAAAAGCTGCTGAGGCTCCAGTCGCTATAAGTTGATGTGTTTCATTATAGATACGAAACTCAGGACTGAAGCTGTCCCCTGGGTCGCCATTGAAATCACAGACTAAAACAATTCTGTCATCATATTTAAAAAGATTAGTATTATTGTTTTCAGTATCGGATATCATAACGCGGCTAAAATAGAACGATTGATTCTCTATTTGGAGTGGATTTCTGTTGAGAACACAGGACAAGTCATCAACATTTCCTAATTGTTGTTCCTCATATCCTCTGATAACTTCATCTACCCCGCCATTCTTTACTAATTTCCCCCCGCTTATCCAGATGGCGCGACTACACAGACTGCGGATGGCTCCCATGTTATGACTGATAAAGAGCACGGTACGACCCTCATGGGCGACTTCGCCCATCTTACCGAGACACTTCTTCTGGAAGGCAATATCCCCCACCGCCAGTACCTCGTCAATCAAGAGAATCTCCGGCTCGAGGTGCGCCGCCACAGCGAAAGCGAGGCGGACATACATCCCGCTGGAGTAGCGCTTGACCGGTGTATCGAGGAACTTTTCAATTTCGGAAAAAGCAACAATCTCGTCGAATTTACGCTCGATTTCCCGCTTGCGCATGCCCAGAATTGCCCCATTGAGGAAGATATTCTCCCGTCCCGTCAATTCGGGATGGAAGCCGGTGCCGACTTCAAGCAAACTGGAGACCCGGCCATGCATCTCCACCAGCCCTGCGGAGGGTTCGGTAATGCGCGAGAGTATTTTCAAGATGGTGGATTTGCCCGCCCCGTTTCTGCCGATGATACCGAGCACCTCTCCCTCGGCAACTTCAAAGGAGACATCTTTTAATGCCCAGAGGACATCTTCTTCTTCATTACCATTTTGGAAATTCGTCAGGCGGCGTAACTTGCCCCAGTTCTTTATGGGAGCAGTAATTCCTTCCACAACAGCTTCACGGAAGGTTTTGTAACCCTTTTCCGCCGCACCCAGCCGGTAGCGCTTGGAGAGATTATTTACTTTTAAGATTGGTTCACTCATCGCTCACCTCGCAGAGGGCACGGGGCAGAGGGCTGCCAGCAGAGAGCAGAGGGCCATTGGGCAGAGAGCCAAGGGCAGAGGGCTGAGGGCTGAGAGCCAAGGGCAGAGGACGGAGAGCATAGAGCTGAGGGCAAAGAGTGTTATTTATCATTGTTTTAAAGATTTTTGGAAACTTGTTATTTGACGACATAAGCTATCAAGTTGACTCAAGAGTTTTTCTAAAATTGTTTCTGTTATTAAACCTCTTTTGGTTATAAGAATCAATATATTGGCATTTTCAAAGGTTGACCTTCGGGCGACGTTCAAAAATTGCACAAACTCCTTTTTCGAGGAAGATCCTGAGCCCTCGGCTATATTGTTCGACATAGACATTCCTGCACCTCGCAGTTGCTCGGCAAAACGATATAATTTTTTCTGTTCGAGTTCATCGGCGATGTCGAAAAGCTCATCAGCAATCTGAATCGCAACCTGCCAAATTATTAAATCCTGAAATCTAAACTTTACCATATTAAAAACTCTCTGCTCTATGCTTCGATAACGTTCCCTATGCTCCTGGCGCTCTGCCTTAAATCACATCGGCAAAATAGCGTTCCGTACGCTTGAAATAAAAGATCCCGACCACGAACATAACCACACTGACTAAAGTAGAAACGAGAAGCATTTGGGTGGGGAAAGCCACTGTTCCCAGCAGAGCGGAACGGAATCCTTCAATAACCCCCGCCATGGGATTGAGGGCATAAATCAAGCGGTACTTCTCCGGTATCAGCGAGACGGAATAAACCACAGGCGAGGCGAACATCCAGAGCTGTACCAGAAAGGTAATAGTGTACCTGATATCCCGGTATTGCGCATTCAAAGCAGCGAGGAACATTCCTACACCACTGGCAGTAAGCATCATCAGAACGACCAGAAGAGGCAGTGTAAGGGTCATGATGGTGGGATGAATACCGTAATATAGCATCATGGCAATAAGAATGATGAAGGAAACAACAAAATCCAGTAAAAAGGCAACCACCGGCGCCAGGGGAGCAAG
Source organism: Dehalococcoidia bacterium UBA2247 (assembly GCA_002347295.1). GTDB lineage: Bacteria > Chloroflexota > Dehalococcoidia > UBA2247 > UBA2247 > UBA2247. Next base: position 30,376 of record DDXZ01000033.1, read on the forward strand.
GAGGCGGGGGAAATATACTTTGGAGATGAGATTGGATTCTTGAATGAGGCTGTTGCTGGAAGAAGTGATGGCATTGGAAAAGTATGTCCAGGCTACCATTGCCGAGTAGTTAAATATGGGATAGGGGACGCCGTCAGAAGATACCCCGGCTAACCGGCCAAAAAAAAGGGTAAAAACAATCATCATGAAGAGCGGCTGGATGATGGCCCAGAGACCGCCGAGAACCGTTTGCTTATAACGTACCTTGATGTCACGCACAATAAGAAAATAGAACAGGTCCCGGTAATCGTACAGTTCCCGAAAATTGATTACCTGCCAGCCTTTTCTCGGTTTGATGACCAGGGAGGGCTTTGCCGCCACGGGCGGAACAGTTACTTTTTCCACTTTACAGAAACCTCATACAATTGAAATTCCAAATTACAAGCTCCAAATTCCACTTAAATTCCAAATCCTAAACTCCAAATACCATATTAAATTCCAAATTCCAATTTCCAAATAACAAACAACAAACAATACTCCCCACCCCACTGGATTGCCATCCCGTATCGCGGTACGGGACAGGCTCCTAGAGCATCCTCGCAATGACGACACAATACTACAGATACAATATTAAATTACAAATAACAAATAACACTAAAATTCCAATTTACAAGCTACAAATTACAATTAAGCCTCAAGCTCCAAGCATCAAATAACAAATAAGCACAAAATCTCAAGTTCCAAATACCAAATCTAAAACTGTCATCCCCACTCACCACCAGATTGCCATCCCGTATCGCGGTACGGGACAGGCTTCTGGATCATCCTCACAATGACAATAGTTATCTTCATTCTACAAGTAATAGATATTAAATTCCAAACTACAAGCACCAAATTCCACTAAAATTCCAATTTCCAAATAACAGATCTCAAACTACGGTTAAATTCCAAATCCTAAACTCCAAATACCATATTAAATCCCAAATCACAAGCACCAAATAACACTTCAATTCCAAGCTCCAAATAATAAATAACAAACAATACTCCCCACCCCACTGGATTGCCACGACCCGCCTACGGCGGTCTCGCAATGACAGCCGAGGGGAAGGGTGATATCCCCACTCACCACCAGATTGCTACGGATGCTTACGCATCCTCGGAATGACAATAGTTATCTTCATTTTACAAGTAATAGATATTAAATTCCAAACTACAAGCACCAAATTCCACTAAAATTCCAATTTCCAAATAACAAATCTAAAACTACGGTTAAATACCAAATCCTAAACTCCAAATTACAGATAAACAGTTTGAATTTTGGAATTTGATAATTGGAGTTTTCTCCCTGGTGCGCTCTTCTAAATCATATTGTTTTGAATTTTGGTTATTAACCGGGATTTCCCATATCAACTCTA
>DDXZ01000070.1 GCA_002347295.1 Dehalococcoidia bacterium UBA2247
ATTAAGACAAAACTACCTGATCCCGCTAATAGCGGGAGAAAACCGAACCATCTTTTTAAGGTTCGCTCAAGCTCTGATGGGACAAGCTACCGGTTCCGGTCTAACCCATCCTTTGGTTACGGCAACTCCGATGCGTTTAATTATCTGAGCACACAGAGCTAGATAAACATGGATCTTGACCTTAGATAATCCCCTCACTCGGGGATCGGCTAACTTGTGACTGCCCTTCTCTTCGGAGTAAGCTCTCGCAACACTGGTACGCTTGTCATACTTTNNCCTCTGGGGATGGAGCCTATCAGCCGATAATCCCGTTCAGGATTAAGATAGAAGGTGCGCCCATACCTGGACTGAGAACAAGTGGAGCGGAAAAGGCACTCGCATTTACCCACGGCGGCGGGACAGCGAAATTTAAGTCGACTTCGCTTTTCTTCTTTACCCCAGTAAATTACCTTATGTCCAGCCATACAAGTATAGCCACCGTCTTTAGCCATCGGTAAGGAATTAGCGGTAAGTGCATCTACTCCACCTCGAGGATTGAGAGCAATCAAGGGAGTAATATGAGCCTCCTCAATCGCAAAACGATAATTCTTATCCCGGACGGTCACGGAAATTAGTAAAGGTACCATTTGAGGGAGTCTTCAGAAAATTAAACCCACCTCCAGATAAGCTAGGAAACCTCTGAATAAGCTATTGATAATGGATATTTGAAGACTATGTTCTTTCAAATCAATTTATAAACGGCGTTTTTATGGTTTTTATCGCATTTTTACACTCTTGTTGCCCATCTTTTAGCCCTATTTGAGGTTTTCTTCCCCATTGAGGCATACTTACCCCTTAATCATCGGTATTTCCCGACGTACCATGTACAGGTTCGCCAGCATAAACAGACTAAAAACCTGTACCGCATTCTTGTATCAGCCTTTGTATCGTACCTTTCGATATTTCCACAGATGTTTTACCACCTGAAACGCATGCTCTCCTTTAGCCCGTACTTTGCCATACCGGTGATTATACTCTTTATCTTCTTCGGTGAGCGGTTCCCCTCTGTATGCCTTCCTCTTAACTCGCCACTCAATCCCGCTAGCTTCACATTCTTTCTGCCTTTCTTCTCCGGTATAGGCTTTGTCTCCATATACGGCCTTTTCTTCTCCATGCAACAACTCACCCATTACCTTTGCATCATGAACTGCGGCATTGGTAACTACCACACTGTGGACCAGCCCTTTACCGATATCTGTTCCCACATGCGCTTTCATCCCGAAATACCATTGGTTCCCTTTCTTGGTCTGCTTCATCTCCTTATCACGAGCATTTCCCTTGTTTTTCGTCGCTGAGGGTGCATTCAGTATCGTGGCATCAACTATCGTTCCCTCTCTTACCATCAATCCCTTGTCTATGAGATATCGCCGCGACTGCTCAAACAACTTCTCCGTCAGTTTGTGCTTCTCCAAAAGGTGTCGAAAGTGCAATATCGTCGTTTCGTCGGGCACCGCATCCGTTTGAAGATCAATTCCCGCAAATCGCCTTATCGATTCTATATCGTAGAGCGCATCTTCCATCGCAGGGTCTGACAGACCATACCATTGCTACAGGAAATATATCCTCAGCATCATCTCCAACCGCATTGGTTGACGTCCGTTGCCTGCTTTTGGATAATGTGGACTGATGATTTTCACCATAGCTTCCCAGGGAATAACCTCGTCCATCTCTTCCAGAAATTGTTCCCGTCGGGTTTTCTTTTTCTTCTGTTCATAGACTAAGCTGGCAAAGGATAATGTTTTCATATTTTGCTCCTATGATATTCGATATCAGTATTATCTCATATCCGGAGACTTTTTCAGGGTTTCCTTAGTTATTTTGAATATTTTGGCCACATGGTAATTCTGCAGTTTTAATTTCCGGGTCAGCTAATAACATTTTTACAGATTTATTCTTTTGAACTGACACTTTCCCTCTTTCTTCGTTATATATAGTACGAATTGATTTCAGGAGGGGGAATATGAAAAAAATAATTAATATCATAATGGTACTGTTTTTAGTGATTGCCGCAATACCGCTTGCGGCTAATGCGGAAGAAGAAACTCAGATACTGGATCATGTGGTAATTTCACCTGTGACTGCCGTCGTTCCTGTGGGTGAGACACAACAGTTCACTGCTTACGGGCAGGATGCTGCTGATGTGGCCATTCCCGGATTGTCATATGTCTGGTCTGTTTCAGCGGGCGGTGTTATTGATAGTACCGGATTATTTACTGCGGGTGATGTTACCGGAACATATACCGATACTATTCAGGTTACGGTAGTGCAATCCGCTATAGAAAAGACCGCGCATGCCACAGTAATTATTCCCAGTCAATTGGACCATGTTGTAATTTCTCCTACAACTACAACTATTGAAATTGGAGAGACACAACAGTTCACTGCTTACGGGCATGACGCTGCTCATGTAACCATCCCCGGATTGTCATATGTCTGGTCTGTTTCAGCGGGCGGTGTTATTGACGGTACTGGATTATTTACTGCGGGTGATGTTACCGGAACATATACCGATACTATTCAGGTTACGGTAGTGCAATCCGCTATAGAAAAGACCGCGCATGCCACAGTAATTATTCCCGGTCAATTGGACCATGTTGTAATTTCTCCTACAACTACAACTATTGAAATTGGAGAGACACAACAGTTTACCGCTTACGGGCAGGATGCTGCTGATGTGACCATCCCCGGATTGTCATATGTCTGGTCTGTTTCAGCGGGCGGTGTTATTGATAGTACCGGATTATTTACTGCGGGTGATGTTGCCGGAACATATACCGCTGCCGTTCAAGTCAGTGTTACCCATGGTGGGGTTACAAAATTAGCTCAGGCTACAGTTATTATAGAAGATGAGGATAGTGTGCCTAATGGCTGGTCACAGGGTAATAAGAATGGCTGGGGAGAAGATGATAGTCCACGTGGTTGGTCAAAGGGAAATAAGACGGGTTGGGGTGGTCTGAGTACTCCTCCCGGATGGGATAAGATTAAAGAGGGTTTCCAGGAAATACGTGCCCGGATAGGAAAACATCTTGGTGGGGCAGATTCTTAAGCCGGGTACTTGATAAAGGTAAATGAAGGTAAATGGTGGGGCACCGTCGAGCTGCCCCATCATTTGCCTTTATGGTGCTATAAAAAGCCTTATTTTTTAAAGAATATTCTTTGTATAGTGGGCATAAATCCGCATATCGTCCTATTGGCATTTGTTGGAATCCTTTAAGTGGTACAAAATTACCCATACTGACAAAACTTGTTATATTACGTTTTAATTATTAAAAGCTTAAGGGGATTATATGAGAAAAATGCTCTTCTGCTATAATACAAACTTGGATTTGCATGTTCAGTATTGCGGAAAGTATTGTGATAGTAAAAAACAGCAAGGAAAAGGGCAACCGGGAGGAGGCTTTGGTAAGCCTCTACGACCAGTATTACGATAAAATCGTTCGCTATATTTACGCAAGTATTAGAAATCGGGATGAAGCGGAGAATATGGCATCGGAGGTGTTTTTAAAAGCATTGCAATCTCTGGATTCTTATCGGGAGCGAGGGTTGCCCATGAAAGCATGGATTTTCAAGATTGCTCATAATCTTTTAGTGGACTATATACGGAGTGTAAGTAAAAGAAAGCTGGTATCAATGGATAAGGTGGAGATTACTGATCCTAATGACCCGGCGAAAATAACTGAAAAAAATTTACAAATGGAGGAATTATTCAAGGCCTTAAAAGACCTTTCACCAGCTCAATCTGAGGTTATAGGTTTGCGTTTTTTTGCTGGTCTGACTTCAATTGAGGCCGGGAAAATACTGGGTAAAAGTCCAGGAGCAGTACGAGAAATGCAGAGTATGGCGTTAAAATCACTTCGTAATATATTAGGTGAAATGTATTATGATTAATAGAGACTTTAAAAAGGTACTTGATGAGTGTATTGACCGTATGAATAGCGGTGAAACACCTGACGAATGTATCAAGCACTATCCCGAGTATGCTGAAAAACTTGAACCTTATCTAAGAACCGTCAGTGTATTTCAGTCCAGGAGTGCATTTATTCCAGGTACTAGCGCCAGGGAAAAGGGCAGAGAAAAACTATGTCAGGCAATTACAGAACACAGGCGTAAAGAGCAGGTCTCAGAAGAAAAACGGTCTATATTCCAGCGATTATTCGGTCGTCCGAGGGTGCTGGCTCCTGTCGCCGCCGCACTGGCAATCATTATTATAGGGTATAGTCTGCGCGACATATTTGTCCCTGTTGCTATTCCTCTGGCTCAAGCCGGTACTCTAGAAGTCAGAGTTACTGATGCTCCAAAATATGATGTCTCGGCTGTTAATATAACGGTGGCAAATATTGAAATCAGTAAATCGGAAACTGAAACCAGCTGGATCGGTATTGTTGAAGAAAATAAGAGCTTCGACTTACTGAAACTAAGAGGCGTGGAAGAAGTTCTGGGCAGTAAAAAAATTGATACTGGACATTACACCCAGATACGTATGGATGTGAAATATGTGAGTGTTACCGTAGACGGGAATCCACAGAATGCCAAATTGCCGGGAGAAAAACTAAAGCTTGTGGGCTCGTTCACAGTAGAGGATGGTAAAACAACTACTCTTACTCTGGATATTGACGCTGATAAATCTATAGTAATAACAGGGAAAGACACAGTAATTTTTAAGCCTGTAGTAAAGATTATCGTCACTAATGAATGAAAGTAATATTTAGTCTTATTTAGATTTAGACCAGAAATAGTTGTGATAATAATTATTTGTTTAAGTGTGGAATATCGCAGGCTCGAATATTGTCTCTATATTCCGGTAAAAATTAAAAATTCTATTTTGTTACCATGACCTGATACGATTTATCCGCCCCAGAGCTTCCTGTATTTGATTTTTATCCAGGAAAAGTGTTGTCCGGAAGTAGCCTTTTCCATTACTTCCGAAATAAGAACCGGGCATAAATGCCACATGCGCTTCACTAATAATTTTATTCAACACGAAATCTTCGTCATTATATCCTTGGGGGACTTCTACCCAGAGGTAGGGAGTAGCCCGCGGGATTTCTACCTTTAATCCCAGTTCATTAAGTCCTTTGGCAAAAATAATACCCCGTTCCTTAACTATCTTGAGGTATTCTGCCATTTCTGATTTAATCGCAGGATTAGTTAATGCTTCTGCTCCTGCTTTTTGTTTGTACCACTCTACTCCTTGCGAATAATGCCCGGTGAATTTCAGCCAGCGGTCAATATTTTCTTTGCTACTCACTACCCAGCCCAGACCTACGCCTACCAAGTTAAAATGTTTGGAGAAAGAGACTATCTCATAACCATAATCCATTAGTCCGGGAACCTGGGTTATCGAGACAGGCTTTGTCTCATCGTCAAAGACATAATCTTTATAAGCTTTATCAAATATGCCGCAGATGTCATTGGCCTTCATTTCGCGGTATAACGACTGATAATAGTTTAAATCGGCTACCGCACCGGTAGGATTGTTGGGGTCGCAGAAATATAAAGCTACGGCATCTTTATCTTTTAATTGGAATTGCGGGAGCCACTTTGAGGTCTTTTGCGTCTTTACGTGCTCAATAGTATTAGAAGAAAGTACCACTGCTCCTTCGTAAGCGGGATAGACAGGGTCAGGTACCAGAACTTTACCTGGTCCGAACATTCTAACCATGTTGTGTAAGACTTCCTTGCACCAGCTATTCACCGCGATGTTTTCTGGAGTAATCTTTACATCATACTTTTGATGATAGTGTTCCATAATCGCTTCGATTAGCTCCGGAATACCTCGAGAAGGATGAGAATCTACGGGATAACCAAGCGTAGAGCCCTCTTGGAGCACATATTTTGCGAGATATTCTTTAAAGGTTTGGGGAGCTTCTTTATCGGGCATCCCAATCCGCGCGTTGATAACGGGGACATGGTCTCTTTGTTCAATCTGTCTTGAGATATTACTTACTTTAGAGAAAGGGTATTCCGGTATGCTTTGGATTGCAGCTGAGAATTTCGGCATATTTTTTCTCCTATCGAAGTTATCGCGCGATTCTAAAAGAGTATACTCGAAAATGTCAATGAATTAATTTCAGTAATTTTTTGGTGAAGTTCCCTTTTGGTTGTTTTCTATTCCATTCCGTTTTTCAACGGAATCCAGTTAAATAATTTTGCTTCTGGATACCGACTTTCGTCGGTATGGATTATTGTGATGATTTTAATATCAACTAAAAGGGAACGCTAGTAATTTTTTAATATTAAGGTAGAGAAACCTTCATAAATACCAAACTGTCATGTGTTCATCTTGAATTCTGGTTTCCATCATCTATAACATCCTCAGTATTTTTAAAATAATGATTGTTGCTCTACTGTCAGCATTATTATCATATAATTATTACGGAAAGATAGGTTCCTGATGGCATTTTAAAAATTCTCCTTCGCGAATACGTAAGCATCGGCTACAGGAAATACATTTTGCCGAAACTTGCTCACCACTCTGCCAGCGGTTCAATAATCCCGGTTCCCGGATTAAGGGACGACTGAGAGATATCATATCGGCATCTCCGCTATGTACAATCTCATTGGCTGTTTCAAGATTGCGGATACCATTAACCAGTATTATCGGGACAGATACTTCCTGTTTTAACCGGGCAGCTCGCTCGCGAAACGGGATAACTTCCGGTTCACCTGCTCGTATTATAATGCTGGCCTGTCCTACGCCAGCACTGACCTCAATAGCATCGATACCGGCGGCAACCATCTGACGCGCAGTCTCCAGACCTTCTTCCAGTGTAAGGCCACCTTCTTTGTCGTCCATAACGCCGAACTTAATGAATAAGGGATAATCCCTACCGACTGCCTGCCGGATTGCACGGATTATTTCCAGGTGTAACCGTCTTCTGTTCTCTGGACTGCCGCCCCAGCAGTCGGTACGCTGATTGAAGAGAGGTGAAGCCGCCTGACTGATGAGATAAGCATGTGCTCCATGAAGTTGTACGGCATCGAATCCCGCGGCACGGGCACGGACGGCAGCAGTAGCGAAATCGTGGATAATATTCTCGATATCTTCTTCCGTCATCTCTCTGTGGGGGCGGCTAACATTTTTCATCCTGGACATTGCCAGTGATTCCATATTTTTTCCAGCAAGGTAGATTGAATTAATACCGCTGTGCATTATTTGTACCGCTATTTTAGAACCATTAATTTTCGCTGCTTTGACCATGCTCCGCAGTCCAGGTATCATTTCGTCGCTATGGATGCCATACTGGTTATAGCCTGCCTGACCGGAAAGAGAGACAAAAGTAAATCCGGTAACAATCAGACCGAGGTTGCCTCCTCCCAGTTTCCGGTAAATCTCCAGTGATTTAGCGGTAACTTTCCCGGTATTATCGGCCGTAGCATCCCAGGTTGCCGACCGTATGAAGCGGTTTTTTAATTCAAGATTGCCCATCGTGAACGATTCAAACAAGTGTGCCACCATATACTCCTTATATCTGTTTTAACAAAACATATTCTCATTATTAATAATGAGAACAATAATGGCATTTATTATAACATTAATAAATCTATAGAGGACACGCGATTATATGAGATTTTAATAAAGAGCCCTGAAATCATCAGGGCTCTTTATTATTTAATATAAATATTAGTCAGAGAATTGGGCTTATTTCTTCTTGCTCCTTTTTGCCATTGACTCTGCCCGCAGCTTCTTAGCGTAATCCATGAATACTTTTTACTCTTCTTCGGACTGCTGGCGGGTACGGTACATCTGCGGCTGTCCGCCGGCAACCCGCTTCGCTCTGATTTCCTCAGAATCCATGCGTTCCATTATGGAATCATAAGGAGCACTTTCGCCGGGAGGACATCCGTGTACATAAATACCATCTTTAGCATACTTCTTAACGCAGTCACCGAAGAGGATCATCTTCTCTTTAGAAACTCCTTTAGGCAGCTCTTTCTTTTTGCCTACTACGATGGAAATGCCGGCATTTTTATCATAGGTACCGCGTGCCTTCATTCGCTCCGTAGTACAGGCAATCAGGCCGAGACAGCTACTGCCGGCATTTTCGGTATAGAAGTTACATTCCGGCCAGTGGTCGAATCCCTCGAGATAAGGCAGCCATATTTGCTGGAAAACATCTTTAATTGATTTCCCGCGAATTTCTATGCCGTCTTCTTTAAAATTACCGAGACCTCTTTCGCGTGCGGTATTAAAATAGCTTACCTGGTCAACACCGAGACCGACCATACGGCAGCAGGTGGCATCAACGGCCACCGGGTCTTTGCCGGCGACAATACAACCGAAATCTATGGGCAGGGGGTGCTGTGCGGTCCGAAACCTTCAGCGGGGCGCATCATATCGGCGATGGAAAGGTCAGCGCGACAAACAGACCATAAATCCATCATGGCCATGGCCAGGTCAGTCTGGTGCATTTCGCCGTGCACTTTATCCTGCGCCAGTTCCTTCATATTTTTGAGAGCATTGGTAAAGACTATGCTGACATGAGTCTTGAAGATAGGCACGCTTACCAGATGTTCGGCTTCGACAACGAAACGCGGCAGGAGGATGGTAGTTAAGTCCGATTTCGCATCGCGGATAGGAATACGAATCAAATTCTTGTTCCGTTTAATATCTTCAATCCTGGCGCCGGCGTCCTCTGCTGCTTTACCGATGCCACTGACCTCGAAGCATTCCAGTGTATCGTAACCACGGGCTGCGGCTTTCCGCCACGATAATCTCTTTGGGGTTTGCTTTCTTTATTGCCTTAATACAGGCAGCGACAACTTCAGGACTGGTGCAGGCACTTGTTTCCGGTGGGAAAAGATGACCGACATTTGGTTTGAGTATCACAGTCGAATTTGGCTTGATTAAAGCCGTGACACCCCGAGAAATTCCAGAGACTCTGCCACCATTTTTCGGGGTCTTTTCCCTTAACGCAAGTAGAAGGAGAGTTTTCTTTTGTATTGCATATCCCCTTTCACTTTTAATAATAGTCTATAAACACGGCATACTGGTAATTCGCCAGAAAATTAACAAGCGGATCATAGTTTTTTTATAATATCACTAATACCACTTGTTTTATTATTGTATCAAAGACGTAATTGAATAATTACCAATTATAATTAAACAAAAGGTAACCATGCATTAGCTTTTCATATTGACAAACTGGAGAGGGATATCAAAGTCCTCTGCGTTAAGCAAGCGCATAATTTCCTGAAGGTCGTCAATTTTCTTACCGCTAACTCTGACCTGATTATCTTGAATGACGGGTTGTACTTTCATATCAAGGTCCTTAATGAATTTAACAATTTTCTGGCAGGTCTCTCTAGTAATACCCTCTTTTATTGCGACATCCATCTTTACTGAGTCGTGAGAAGTGGATTCGATTGTCTTGAAAACCAGACAGCGGGGGTCTACCTGGAGACGGGTGCAGCGTCCGATGAGCATTTCTCTTATTGCCTTTGCTTTTAAATCGTCTCCGGTAATAATATGAATAGCCTTTTCTTTCCGGTCGAATGTTATCTCGGTCTTCGCGTTTCTAAAATCGAACCGTGAGGCAACTTCACGTTTCACATTATTAATGGCATTATCCAGTGACTGCGTATCCACTTTATTTACTATATCTAATGATGGCATCTTTCACTCTCCACTTGCGTTGGTCTATAGACATGCATTTTACCATGAATGACAGGGGAGAGTATTGTTTTATTCTTATTAATCAGGACTGGTTGTTATTAATGCCTGTTTAGTTTTTTAGCGAATCTGTTATAATCTTTCGTTGTTGATAAATTTAGTATTTTTAATCAGGAAGTGAAAAATGAGAAAGAAATTGAAAGTCGGAGTTATCGGTGCGACCGGGATGGTTGGACAAAACTATCTCAGATTACTGGATAGACATCCCTGGTTTGAGGTAACGTATCTGGCAGCGTCACTTAATTCGGCAGGTAAGAAATATAAAGATGCGGTAGCGGGACGCTGGGTAATGCGTTCCGATATTCCGCAAGATTGTCGTGATATTGTGGTGGAGGATGCCGGGAAGGTAGAGAATGCCATTGGTAAATGTTCCCTGGTTTTTTCGGCAGTTGATATGGACAAGCTGGCGATTATGGCACTGGAGGCAGAATATGCCCGCCAGGGTTTTGCTGTGGTTTCTAATAATTCTGCTCACCGCAGTACGGAAGATGTTCCGGTAATGGTTCCGGAGATTAATTATGATCATTTAAAAATTATTCCGCAGCAACAGAAGCAGCGAGGCTGGAACAAAGGCTTACTGGTAGTGAAGCCGAACTGTAGTATCCAGAGTTATGTTTTGCCCATCCATGCCTTGATAAAGGCAGGTTATTCTATTGATAAAATGATTGTCACTACCTTACAGGCAGTATCCGGTGCGGGCTATCCCGGTGTAGCGTCTATTGATATGATAGACAATATTGTTCCTTATATCGATGGTGAGGAAGAGAAATCGGAAATAGAACCGAGAAAAGTACTGGGTAAGGTAGAGGATGGCAAGATTATCCCGGATGAAAGCATTAAAATATCGGCGCATTGCAATCGTGTGCCGGTGACCGACGGCCATACGGCCTGCTGCAGTATTCAATTTGCCGGGAAGAAGCCGGAAATAAATGAAATTGTTGATATCTGGCGTAATTTTACGGCTGTACCTCAGGAATTAAAGTTACCCTCAGCACCGATTCCGCCTATGGTCTATCGAGACGAAGTAAACCGGCCACAACCTCAAAAAGACAGAGATATCGGTAATGCTATGACGGTTACGGTGGGAAGACTGAGAAAATGTAATGTTTTCGACTATCGTTTTGTCGGTCTGCATCATAATACGGTGCGGGGAGCCGCCGGCGGTGCTATTCTAACGGCGGAATTACTTATGGCACAAGGATATGTGAAATAGGTTCCCGGGTATTATGCTTCCGGTTGATAATTGTTTATCACTAATACCTACTACCTTGTAACCTTTACAATTTCGGGTAGAGATGTCTGAGTTTAGTACATGCATCGTTGGTGAAAAAATGCCAGTTGATCTTGGATTGCCGGTTATTACGGTCGTTCTCCCACGCAGCGATCTGGTTTTGCATGGTCTCAAAATCAGGAATTCGCCGATCAAGACACTGCACGTTAAGGGCGCTAAGCTCGATCTCTGCTATGTTCAGCCAGCTGCCATGTTTGGGGGTGTAATGAATTTCAAGGCGTTCCGTCAACCGCCGTGCCTCTTTAGGTTCAAACGTTTCGTAGAGAGAAGCAGGGCAGTGCGTGTTCAGGTTATCCAGGACCAGACATATCTGGACGGCGTTTGGATATCGTTCGTCAAGCATGCCTTTGATCCACCATGCCCAATCCTTTCCCGTTCTATGCTCTGTGACCGCCACATGGCGTTTGCCGGTCAACGGTTCCACTGCGATGAAGACCTCAGCAACGCCGTTGCGGACGTATTCATGGTCGTCCACCCGCGCCGGTCTTCCCGGTGCGCAAGCTATCGCCTCGTGAACTTCCCCGATGAGTTGTTTGCAGGTTTCATCCATGCATACCACTGGATAGTTTCCATCGTACGGCAACTCGTAAATGGCAATGACGTCTTCCATATTGGCTACGAATGCGGCACTCTCTTTCGGCGGAATTTTCCAATACTTTCGGAGGTGAGGTTTAAGTTCGTTTTTTTAGAAGGCGCTGTATGGTCATGTGAGATACACTTTGGGCCAACTTCAGTTCGACCGCTTTCTCAGCCAGTAGACGTATGGTCCAACGCCGCCGACCCTCTGGCGCTTCTGAACAGGCCAGTGCGACCAGCCGTGCTTCAAAAGCCCCATCAAAAGTCACTCCGCGCGGCGGCTTTTCTGGTTGCCTGCGGTCTAACGCCGCTGCCAACCCCTCTTCCACAAAGCGCTTCTTCAGGTGTTCAATCGTGCGGGGTGTCACCCCCATGGCCTCCGCCGTATCCGCCTACTGTCCAGGCAGGCCCCTGCGGTCCCGCATCACACAGGAGTAAAGAGCGTGCATAGAGAAATCGTTTTGCATTGGTCTTCGCAGTCTTCGTCAAGGTTTCGAGTTCCTGTCGTTCTTGTTCTGTCAACATTACCCGATAACGTGGGTTCATGGCAATCCCCTCCTTTGGAATTTACCATGATTATACCATAAATATACGAATTATTATATGTTACATGATACTAGACTACTACATATTAAGTCTCATGTTCCAATCATAAACAAGACGTATCGACAGAGGCTCATTCTGTATTAGAAATCAATAACCTCTTCGGACTCATCTTGTATTAGACAAGACTACACTACCATTTATTTTGTAAATATGCTACAATCTCTCCTCCAGGTTGGGAGGAGTATGTATAATCCTAATTTATTGATAAGGCTGACTATATCCGTTGAAGGTAATCAATAAAGAAATCAGGGATTCTCCTGTTTCTCCACCATCCGAAACTCCGAATAAACAGGCTTATCTTACTTTTGCTATCGTTGCTCTGGCACTACTCATGTCCGCTATTGATATGACTATTATCTCGGTGGCTTTGCCTACTATGCTCACTGATTTTAAAACTAATCTGGCTATTGTCGGCTGGACAATCACCGGATATCAGTTTAGCCAGAGTATCGTTATGCCGATTGCAGGTAAACTAAGTGATGAATTAGGACGGAAACGGCTCTTTATGGTAGCAGTCATTGTTTTTACGGTGAGCTCCCTGGCGGCCGGGCTGGCTCCCAATATTTACTGGCTTATCATTTTCCGGGTTATTCAGGGAATAGGGGGAGGTACTTTCTTGCCTTCGGCTACCGGTATTGTCAGTGATGCTTTCGGGTCAAGGCGTGCCACGGCAATCGGTCTTTTCGGCAGTATCATGCCTATTGGCGGTATCATCGGGCCTAATCTGGGCGGTTTTTTTGTGCAAAATTTTTCCTGGCGCTGGATATTCTTTATTAACGTTCCTATCGGTATCCTTCTCATTATTCTTGGCTACAAAAAATTACCTTCTGTGAAGACTGTTAATAATGCACATAATAACCATCTGGATATTATCGGGTTAAGTCTCTTTGTGGGGGGTATCCTGGCAATACTCTATGGTATTACCAACTGGGCTAATAATCCGACAGGAGCAAGCATCATGACCTGGAGTTTATTTGCTGCCGGGGCAGTACTCCTCGTCTTATTCATGCGTTATGAAGGAGGTATCCCGAAACCTATGCTGGAACCCAAACTGTTGAAGTGGCGACCTTTATTGGCCGTCAATATCTATAATTTTATCTATGGTGCTGTTACTTTCGGTCTGGTATCTTTCATTCCTTATTATGCTACGGTGGCTTATGGTATGAACGCTCAGCAGGAGGGTCTATTACTTACTCCTCGTTCTATTGCAATGATTATTTTCTCAACTATTAGTAGTGTCTTTATTATCCGTTTTCGTTATCGTTTACCTATGTTAATCGGGTCATTGATTTGTTCTGCTAATTTCTTCCTGCTCGGCCGGGGCTACCATGATGTTATTTTGTTTGGTCATAATTTGAGTAACCTGGTCTTTTTATCTATCGTGATGGGAATGACCGGTATCGGCATGGGAGTTGCTAATCCGGCAGCGAATAATGCGGCACTTGATTTGATGCCGGAAAAAGTAGCTGCAGTTTCCGGAATGCGCGGCATGTTCCGTTGTATTGGCGGTGTTCTGGGTACTGCTATAGTGACACTTCTGCTCAGTCAATTTTCCGACCATGCCATCGGAATGCAATATATTTATACTGGATTTGGTATATTGCTTCTTTGTCTGATTCCGATTATTTTTATTATTCCCGATACGGCGCATCAGAAATATATTAATGTTGTTAATGAATAATAATCTATCAGGTAAGGGAAAAGCAGATGAAAGTACTGGGCATTGCCTGTAGCAGTCGCATCGGCGGTAACACAGAGATATTAGTCAAAGAAGTATTAAAATCAGCGACGGAAGGCGGAGTAGAAACAGAGCTTGTACTGGTTGCGGAGAAAAAACATTAATCCCTGTGATGACTGTTTCACTTGCCAGAAGACGGGTATCTGCACCATTCAGGATGCTGTTCCCGCCCTCCTTCAAAAAATGGTAGAAGGCAGATGCCATAGTACTGGGTTCACCGGTACATTACGGCAACGTTAATGCTCAGATCAAAGCGATAATGGACCGGACTTTTTCCATTTATCGTGATAGGCAGCTGCGGGGGAAAGTAGCATCACCTGTGCTGGCAGTAAGGCGGTTGGGAGCGGGAGAAGCACGCAGTTTTATGTATTCATTTTTTATCAGCCATGGCATGATACCTGTTTGCGGTGCTATTGGTTATGGCATGAATAAGGGTGATGTTCTTCAGGGAGATGGTGGTGCTCTGGGAGTATCTGCTCTGGAGGAAGCACAAAATACCGGTAAGGAGATTATCCGGATGGTGCAGCAACTGAGCAAAAAATAGCATTCAGGCTCACTTTACCACCCATGGCAAGCAGATATCCTCCGGGTATAAATCCATAGCAGCAGGTAATATTCCCAAACATTATTAAATAAAACCAACTGAAAAGTTGTTTGACAGATGTTAATTTCTCTGTTATTATGAGCATATGCTCATAAAGAAAGCAGGAAAATATGGTTAGACCAAGAAGATTACGCCGGGTGGCTTATATGCCTGAGATGACATATTTCAAGCCTGCAGGTATTCCATTAAGGAATCTGGAAGAGGTAGTTCTCTCTGTAGAAGAAACAGAAGCAATACGACTCAAAGAACTGGAAAACCTGGATCAGGAGCAAGCGGCGGTACGGATGAATATTTCACGTCCCACTTTTCAGCGTGTTCTGGAATCAGCACGAAAGAAGGTAGCGGATGCTTTACTCAATGGTAAGGCAATAAAAATTGCAGGCGGGAATTTTGAAATGGCGCCGGTACGTCTTGGTTGCAGTAATGGTCATCAATGGGAAGTACCCTTTGAGGTGATAAGGAATAATGCTCTGCAGAACTGCCCGACCTGTAGTTTGCCGGGATTAGAGACAGTTATGCCGATAACCGGATTACGCGGGAGAGGATGGCATGGACGTTTCCGAGGGGGGCGTGGTGGACGCGGAGGGATATAAGAGTGTGGGGCATAGTATAAAGAAAGGGGGTGGGAAAATGCCATTGGGATATGGAAAGGGCTTAGTTTTTCGAGGTTTTTCTCCTGCCTGGCCTTATATGGGGTCAGGAAGAGGGGGATTGCCCCGCTGCGGAGCTCCTGAATTGAGGGAATCTCCGGGAGTGAATACAGTGGTATCTTCGCCGGAAGAGGCAAGAGAATTCTTGAGAAGTGAAGCGGAAATGATGCAATCCGAGTTGAATCGGATTGAAGCAAAAATACATGACATGGAAGTTAGCAAATAATAAATGCGGGTTTATTCAGCAGGTGAAACAAATAATTGTTTTGCTGCCGATATATCCGGAAGGAGGAAAAAGATGCCATTTGGAGATGGAACAGGACCAATGGGAATGGGACCAATGACAGGAAGAGGAGCAGGTTACTGCGCCGGTTTTAATATGCCCGGCTATGCTAATTCCTTACCTGGTAGACCGGGTATTGGCCTGGGCAGAGGAATGGGACGTGGTATGGGAAGAGGATATGGATTTTACGGAAGAGGACGCCGCTTTATGCCTGTTGCTCCTTATCAGAGCTTCGGTTATCCCGGTTACGGGAGAGGCTTCTCTGGATATCCTTATTTCTAATTCTGTAGAAACTTTGCGCAATACGGGAAGAGATAGTAATTGCGGGAAGGAAGGAGTGTACGATGTACGGATTCGGTTACGGTCGCGGCAGGGGTTTTGGTTTTCGAGGTGCTTCTCCGCCCTGGCCTTATGTCGGTTGGGGAAGGGGTGGTCTGGGACGGGGAATGTATCCCGGTGGATTTGTTCCCCCGGCTAATGCGCCTTATGGTTCTTATGAACCTTATGCCCCGTACCCTGCTTATAGCAAGGAAGAAGAGCTGGATTACCTGAAGGAAGAAGCCGAGGCAGTCAAGGAAGAATTGAACCAGGTCGAAGCAAGAATGCGCGAACTGGAAGAAAAAGAATAAATGGAGTAAATAGTGTTGTCTTGCGGGGAGGTAGAGAAATATCTCCCCACGGACAATGAAGAAAGGAGGAGAATTATGCCAGGATTTGATGGAACCGGACCGAGAGGTATGGGGCCGTTGACAGGTGGCGGAAGAGGGTTCTGTGTTGTTCCCGGTGGAGCACCATATCGTAGATTTGGTGCCGGGCGGTTTGCGCCTTATTATGGAGCAAGAACGATTAGTCGTGAGGAAGAGTTAGAATTTCTCAAGAATCAAGCAGAAGCCATTAAGCAGGAACTAAGTCAGATTGAAGCCAGAATGCAGAGTCTGGAAAATAAAAAGGAATAAAGTTTTCTGTGGTACAGGGGGGGTGATAATATGCCTGATTTCGATGGTACCGGGCCACGTGGTGAAGGACCACTGACAGGTTGTGGCCGGGGCTATTGTATTATCCCCCTGAGCCCGGAGCAGGAAATTTGCTTTTTGAGACAACGTTCGCAGATGATACGGGAACAGCTTAAAGAATTAAAAAACATTGAAGCACGCATTAAGGAGCTGGAGAAGCAGGTTTAATTTAGATTATAACGGAGCGTGTATACGAAAAGATGGCGGTAATAAAATTAAGATTAGAATAAGGAGAAAAGAATGAAAATAGCAATCTCTTCCGCGGGTAAGACACTGGATGCCCAGGTCGATCCCCGTTTTGGACGTTGTGCCTATTTTATTGTTGTAGATACGGAGACAATGCAGTTTGAGGCAGTGGATAATGCTAACGCTGCTGCCGGTGGTGGAGCAGGTATTGCTACAGCCCAGATGATAGCCGGCAAAGGTGTAGAGGCAGTTCTGAGCGGTAATTGTGGTCCTAATGCCTATGAAGTACTCTCCAAAGCTGATATTAAGGTTATCTCTGGAGTAAGCGGCGTAATCAAGGATGTCGTAGAAAATTATCGTAACGGTAAATATGAGGCAAGTAATAAGCCTAATGTCGCCGGACATTTTGGGCAGGGTCTGAAATAAATACGGGAAAATAGAAATATGATAAATGTTTTTCAGGAGGTGTGTTATGCCTAGAGGAGATGGTACGGGTCCTGTGGGAGGAAGTGGTCCGGGTACGGGAAGAGGAGGAAGAGGAGCTGGTGGTGGTGGTAGAATGGGCGGTAATCAGCCCGGGGCTGGTCCCGGTGGCGATTGTGTTTGTCCTAAATGCGGCGCTAGAGTTCCCCATCAAGTCGGGACGCCTTGCTATAATATCAGTTGTCCTAAATGCGGCGCCAAGATGGTTCGAGGATAGCTGGCTGCAACTAATAAATAGAAAGGAATAGAAGAGGTTAATGATAATTTCCGTTGCCAGCGGCAAAGGCGGGACGGGTAAGACTTTAGTTGCTACCAGTCTGGCGCTTTCGCTAAAAGATGGTCATAAGGTTATGGTTCAGGATTGTGACGTAGAGGAACCCAACGATCATATAATATTGAAGCCGGTGATTACGGACAGGGAACCCGTATTTAATCTGGTACCCCGGGTAGACGAAGAAAAATGTACTTATTGCGGCACTTGTGCTCGTGTCTGTGCCTTTAATGCTATTGCCGTAATTAATGAGCATGTATTGGTATTTCCTCAGATGTGCCACGGTTGTGGCGCCTGCAGCTACCTCTGTCCGGAAAAAGTTATTACGGAAATACCAAAAGAAATAGGAGTGGTGGAACGGGGAGAGGCAGATGGTATTTCTTTTGTTCAGGGCGTACTTACTATAGGGGAAGCTATGGCGCCGCCGGTAATCAGAAAAGTAAAGGAATATAGTAACAATGACTACACCATTATCCGGGACGTTTCACCGGGAACATCATGTCCGGTGGTAGAGTCAATAAAGGGGAGCGATTTTTGTTTACTGGTTACGGAACCCACTCCTTTCGGACTTAATGACCTCATTCTGGCCGTGGAAACGGTAAAAGAACTGGGGATTCCCTGTGGCATCGTGATAAACCGTGCCGGGGTGGGTGATAGTAAAGTGGCAGATTATTGTGTAAAGGAGGGTATTCCTCTCCTGCTGAATATTCCTCTCAGTACGGATATTGCTTCTCTGTATTCCAGGGGGATACCGCTGGTGGAGGGTATGCCGCAATGGCGGGATAGTTTTATTAAGTTAGAGAAACAGATTAAGGAGATAGTAAGTGAAAGAAATAGTAATCCTCAGCGGTAAAGGGGGTACAGGAAAAACCAGCGTAGTTGGTTCACTGGCAGTACTGGTAAAGAACAAGGTACTGGTTGATTGTGATGTTGATGCGGCGGACCTGCATCTCCTGCTTAATCCGGAGACTAAAGAAGATAATGAGTTCTGGAGCGGGCAGACTGCTGTTATTGACGAGAATAAATGTATTCAATGTGGACTCTGCCAGGATATCTGCCGTTTTCATGCCATTAAAAATTATAAAGTGGATCCTTTATCCTGTGAAGGCTGTGGATTCTGTTCACATATATGCAAGGTTGAAGCGATAACGATGCAGGATAATCTCTCCGGGTACTGGTTTGTCTCTGATACTAAATATGGTCCTCTGGTGCATGCCCGTTTAAATATTGCGGAAGAAAATTCTGGGAAACTGGTGGCAGAGGTGAGGAAACAGGCCCGGCAAATAGCGGAGAAGCAAAATTCGGATTATATTATTTCTGATGGACCACCGGGAATCGGTTGTCCCGTGATATCTTCATTGTCCGGTGCCCGTATTGCCCTCCTAGTCACAGAACCGACACTTTCCGGTATTCATGATCTGGAGAGGGTTATCAGTGTTTGCCGCCATTTTGGTATTCCTGCTATGGTCTGTATTAATAAATATGATATCAATCTCGATAATAGTCATCAGATTGAAAATTTCTGTCAAAAACAGGGTGTTTATGTCATTGCCAGGATTCCTTTTGATACCGTAGTCACGGAAGCTATTGTTCATGGTATGCCTGTGGTAGAATACTCTCCAGAAAGTAAAGTCACCGGGGAGTTGCAGAATATGTGGGTTAATGTTCTTGATTTTATTACCTGAAACAAAGGTAACTCCTGATATCCTGGTAAGGTGACGGTGATATTGGAGAAGGAGCAGGCAATGCAGGACTTGATTAAGGAATTTATAGCACAGAAAAAATTTGCTGTTATCGGTGCTACCGATAATCCGGCGAAGTACGGAAATCAAATCTTCAAGAATTTAAAAAAGCGTGGTTATGAAGTTTATCCCGTCAGCGCCAGAATTAAAGAGCTGGAAGGCGTAAAGTGCTATACCTGCTTGAGTGATATTCCGGTTAAGGTGGATGTGGTAGATTTTGTTGTCCCGCCGGAAGTTACCTGTAATTTTCTGAAAGAGTGTAAAAAGCTGGGGTTGACACGTATCTGGCTTCAGCCAGGTTCGGAGAATCAGGATGCGATAAAATATTGTTATGAAAATGGTCTTAAGGTCGTACATGATGTATGTGTCATGATGAACTGAATATATTTTTAATTGTTTGATAGGAGAGAAAAATAAATGAAATTAGCAATTCCCGTAACGAATGGTCAGGTATCACCGCATTTTGGTCATTGTGAGCAATTTGCCCTCTTTGTTATTGATGATTCCACTAAAAAAGTATCAAGTAAAGAAATGCTTGTCCCCCCGCCGCACGAACCCGGCCTGTTACCGGCCTGGTTGGGTAAACAGGATGTTACCATGATCATTACTGGCGGTATGGGGTCTCGCGCCCAGGGACTCTTCCAGCAGAATAATATTGAGGTAATTATGGGTGTCGCCGAAGATGACCCGGACAAAGTAGTCCAGGATTATCTTGAGGGCACGCTTTCTTCAGGTTCTAATGTTTGTGACCACTAATTGTTTCAGAGATTAAAATGCAGAATATTCCGGGGCAAAAAAGAAACTGAAAAACGTTCATACTATTCTTTCTGATTGTCAAATTGTCAAACAGGATTGCCGTCCGCCAGTGTGGATGTTGTTTTGCTCTATGATATTTTGCATCATTTAAAAAATAGTGATGATGTTCTGGCAGAATTATATCGGGTGCTAAAGCCGGAGGGTATTTTGTCCATGAGCGACCATCACATGAAAAAGGAAGAAATATTATCCCGGATGACCTGGAGCGGGCTCTTTCAGCTATCTGCCACAGGTAAGAGAACATATAGCTTTGTTAAAAAGTAAGTTATTATTTTAGTCTGGAATGGGAGAAGATTATTGAGTATTGAAGATAAAATCAGAAACGAACTTGATACAATTATTGTTCCCGGAGTTGAGCGTAGTCTGGTAAAAATGAATCTGCTGCATAGTATTGGTGTTAACGAAGGGAAAGGGGAGATTTCTCTTTTGGCGGCAGCTCTTATTCCGGAAGTACAGCAGGAAATTAAAGATAAGGTAATTGAAGTGGTTTCTTCTCTGGAGGGAATAAAAGAAATTAGTGTTTCTTTTACAGAAGCGAAACCTAAGGATATTAATAAGATCGGTCATGTTATTGCCGTGATGAGTGGTAAAGGAGGAGTGGGTAAATC
This sequence comes from Dehalococcoidia bacterium UBA2247, assembly GCA_002347295.1. Lineage (GTDB taxonomy): Bacteria > Chloroflexota > Dehalococcoidia > UBA2247 > UBA2247 > UBA2247. The sequence goes on from DDXZ01000070.1 coordinate 20,580, forward strand.
ACTGGTTGCCAGTCTCACCGCTATTGCTCTCCGGCGGCAGGGATTTGAAGTAGGTGTGCTGGATGCTGACATTACCGGTCCCAGTATACCCCGTATGTTCGGACTTAACACCAGATGTACTGGTAGCGATACCGGTATTTTACCTGTTTCGTCAAAATCGGGGATTGAGGTGATGTCCATCAATCTTCTTCTGCCCAATGAGGATGATGCTGTAATCTGGCGTGGCCCCCTCATCGGAAGAACAATCACACAATTCTGGGAAGACGTTCTCTGGGGTACTCTCGATTATCTTGTGGTTGACTTGCCTCCGGGAACTGCCGATGCTCCGCTAACTGTTATGCAAACACTGCCGGTATCCGGGGTAATTATTGTCTTTACTCCTCAGGAACTTACGGCTATGGTTGTCCGCAAAGCGGTAAATATGGCACAGCAAATGGATAAGCCTATTATCGGTGTTGTGGAAAATATGAGTTATCTCTATGTGCCGGAAATAAAGAAAAAGATTGAGATTTTTGGTAAGAGCAGGGGAGAAGAAATGGCGCGTACTGCGAAGGCTCCTATACTGGGGCAGTTACCGATAGATCCGGAGCTGGCAAAGCTCTGCGATGAGGGTAAAATTGAAAATTATAACTCTGCGGTAATGACGGAATTCAGTGAATCTCTGGCGCAGTCAGTAAGAACTCTTTTATAGAAAGAGAATAAAAGAGTATGATTATAAAAATACAGGGAATGATCTTTTTTCCTGTTCGGTTACGGGTACTGAAAGAATAATAGCGCTGGGGAGGAATATATGGTTCTTATTCAAATACTAATTGCTACGTTAATAATCAGTTTGATTGCCTTTGTCGGAGCTTTAATTTCCCTCAAAGGGGAATGGTTAAACAAGACTTTACTGATATTGGTGGCTCTCTCGTCCGGTACTTTGCTGGGAGGGGCTTTTTTACATTTATTACCTGAGGCAGTGGAGAAACTGGGAGCAGACCTGAATATATTTCTCTTTTTGCTTCTGGGTTTTTGTTTATTCTTCATGCTGGAGCAGTTTTTTAACTGGCGTCACCAGCATGATGAGATACATGCCAAGAAACCTTTTACCTATCTTGTGCTGGTAGGTGATGGTATCCATAATTTTATTGACGGGCTGGTTATCTCTGCCAGCTTTATTGTCGGTTATCAGGTGGGAGTGGTAACGGCACTGGCGGTAGCGCTGCATGAAATACCCCAGGAACTCGGCGATTTTGGCGTACTGGTCTACGGGGGGTTCGACAGGAAACGGGCCCTTATTTTTAATTATTTATCGGCCCTATTGGTTATTATCGGTGGTATTACGGGATATCTGGCGTATTCCGTAATAAAGACTTCCATTGTTTACCTTCTTCCTTTTGCTGCCGGTAATTTCATTTATATTGCCACCGCCGACCTCATTCCGGAGATAAAACACCACGTTAGTACGTCGCGGTCGATTATACATTTCGTTACGTTTCTTGTCGGTATAGGGATTATGTTACTTGCCAGGCTTCTTGGTGGATAGTGCTATATGCTGAATAGATTAGAGGAGTATTAAATGGAGATAAAAATTACCACACTCAGTGAGAATACCGGAAGTCATGGTTTTCTGGGGGAATGGGGGTGGAGTATTCTGATTGAGGCGGAAGGCACCCGTATTCTGATGGATACCGGCATGACTTTTACCGCGACTTATAATGCGCAATTACTCGGTATTGACCTGAGAAGTATCGATACTATTGTGCTCAGTCACGGACATAATGACCATTGCGGCGGGATGCAGGAGGTTTTACAGAGAAAACAGGGTGAAGTTAAGGTATTAGCTCATCCTGATATCTGGACGAGCAAATATACCACTTCCCGTAGTGGATATGAATTTATCGGTATCCCTTTTACCCGGGAAGTACTGGAGAGCCTGGGGGCGCGTTTTAATCTCTCGAAGCAGCCGGCTGAGATAACCAGGAATATTATTACTACCGGTGAAGTACCTTTGCTCACAGGATATGAGACTATTGATAGTAACCTTCTGGTAAAAGAGGGAGCGGATTACTGTCCTGACCCGCTGGCGGATGATCTGGCGCTCATCATCAGGACGGAACGCGGTTTAGTGGTAATTCTGGGCTGTGCCCATCGTGGCATTGTTAATACCTTACGCCATGCTCAGAAGCTTACCGGGGAGAAGAAGATATTTGCTGTTGTCGGCGGGACACATCTTTACCTCGCCTCTCCGGAACATCTGGAACGTACTATTGCCGACTTGAAGGAAATGGAGATAAAGAAACTGGGTGTTTCCCATTGTACCGGTATCATGGCTTCCGCTAGATTGGCCAGCGCTTTTCCGGAATCATTTTTCCTTAATAATGCCGGCATGCAATTCATTTTGTAATTTCGTGAAGTGTACCTGTCATATTATGCCGGATGGGCTGTTATGAGATAATGATAGGGGCCTGATTCTTCTACGCTTGCTACTTTAAAGCCGCTTTGCTCTATCATTTCCTGAGCCTGTATCTCGCTGAATCTGATATGCAGAGGTGCCCCGCATTCCATCGGTATTTTCTTCCAATCCAGATTCACCAGTTTGCCGCCGGGTCTCAGCATTTTATGAGCATTTCCCAGCGCTTTCAGAGGTGTGGCAAAGTCATGCAGTGCCATACTGAAAAAGACAATATCGGCGCAGGAATCACAAAGAATAATCTCTTCCGCTTTACCGGCTTTGAGAACTATGTTATTCAGTCCTTCTTGTTGTGCTTTCTTTTGTAGGCTATCGATAATGCTGCTGTTAGCATCCAGTCCGAACACTTTTCCTTCTTTGCCCACTATTTTTGCTGCCGGAATGGAGAAAAAACCGTCGCCGCAGCCGATATCCATGAAAGTAAATCCCGGTTGCAGTCCTATATGTAACAGGACTGTCTCAGGATTCTGTGATTTTACTCTTTCTGTATCTTCATATCTCGGCAAAGTATGCTGCTCCTCTGTTTTGAAATTAAACTGAGGCTATTATTTCACAGAGTAAACTATCTGACAAATCGTGAATATAAGGAAATTATCATTTTGCAACACTACAATAGTCGTTTCCGCTATTACTATAATGTCATTCCCGCTATTACTGCTCTGTGCTTCTTGCCATTACCACTTTGTCATTCCTGCCCCGTATCAGNNAACTCCAGCGGGAATCCAGGATTAAAGCAAATAACGTTACTCCGAAGATAATGTTTCTTGATATCATCTTATTTGTCTTACAAGTTATTTACACCAGGATAAAAATGTGTGCCACGTGTCAACTCAAATAGAAATGTTACCGGAAAAGAGCCATTGCTTGAAAAGATGTTTCCCGCTATAATTGGGGATACTTCAAGCCAGCGTAGCTCAGGGGCAGAGCAGCGGTTTTGTAAACCGCTTGTCGTGGGTTCGATTCCCTCCGCTGGCTCCATTTATTATAGCTAAATTACTAAAATACCATGTTTCTGGATTAATATAGTATTATCTTTTGCTAATCTTTTGCTAATCCAAATTGAGTTGGGAGGTCAGTTAATATGGGCAAAACTGACGTAATGGCAAGAACTGTGGACACGTACTTAATGACTCTAAAATCTATCAGTTTAATGCTGGATGAAATAAATAAATTGATATTACAACGGCATAAGAATCCTTAGAAGAATCTGTCCCGGAGAAATTTAGAGAAAAAGCATTTGAATGTTTTAACTCATACAGTAAATGGTTAGAGGAAGTAAATTATCAGATAAAAGAGAGAAAGGATAAAAAAAGACGCTACAAGAATGGCATTGGAGTGCTGAAAAAAAATATGAGCCAGAAGTTATTGATTGGTTCTCAAAGTTATTAGAGTATTATTTGAGCAAATTTCAATATAGACGTTTGTTAGGAGAAATGGTGGTTTCTCATATAATTACGGTAACGGAAGCGTTTATTTACGATTATGTGACTGAAGTATTCACATCTTATCCAGTAACCCTTAAGTCAGAAAGTACAATAACGCATAAACAGACACTCTCCTGTAATTCGATCAAAGAATTTACGAGAAAGATAGCTTACGACAAAGCAAAAAAATTACTGATGGAGGTCTAGGAGCGTGGGTCACGAGTAATCGGTGCGATTGATTATATGGTCCGATGCCGATGTCACCTCTTTTGTTGAGGTTGGCGGTTTGACCCTGAGAAAGCCGGATTGGGCGCGCCAATTTCCTTAAGCTACGCTAATTATCGCCTCCACTTTTCCCGATTTCCTTAAGTTGGCTATAAACCTGACCGCTTTCATGACGTTCTGCACAGCGCAGACAAACCGCCATGGCCCAAGGGTATAATCGTCACCACGCATGGTTACCCCTCTGAACCCCAAGCCCTCCTTTATCTGACCAAGCGGCTGCTCCGCTACCCACTTGCGCTTACGATAGACGGCGTGTTTCTCAGGCTTTTTTCAACCTGGCGCTCATCTCGCCGATAAGAAGACAGGCATTTCCAATATGTTCATACCATACAAATTCACTGGGATCATACTATCTGACGTATCGTGTAATGGTTAACGGCCAGTGGAGAGACAAAATAAATTGGCGTTTGAACCAGACACTACTGTTGTATTACTGGATTCTATATCCGCCAAAGTGTTTATAGGTTGATTGAAGGTAATCCTAATTCTTGAAAAATGCGACGACTTAGAGTCTCTGCTTGCTTGTGGTCGAAGGTGCGGTTCAGCACATCCTGATTCAACTTCTGGAATAGTCCTTTCAAATAGTGTTCGTAATCCATCACCGCTTTAGCAACGACCATTTCATCGTTGGGCAGACAGACGATATATTCACCTGGTTTATGGGCATAAATGATATATTTGGCGGCCATCAGACTGGATGCCTGATAGCTGAAGCCCTCACCTACGACTTCCTGCTGTCCTAAGAAGTAATTACCCAGCTTAAGTGGCATATCCGGCACCGAAATATTTATGCCGTCCTGAGGTTTTGGTTTCTTGTCGAGAAAGTCAGCAGGGAATGACTTTATACCCTCCTGAATCAAATCGTTTAATACCTGCTCTGTCATTTTGGTAATATCGCGCACCGGCTTATCTTGTTTCAGTTTCTTGCGCATTCCCGCCAGTTCAATACGTTCCCGTACTAATTCCGTGAGCCCGTCGTAGATGGGCTGAAGGTACTTAGCTGGGTCAATCCCCATAGCTTCCAGTACCAAGCTGTCCAGCTTCTGGCGGTCTTTCATCTTCACTTCTTCAAAGATGGGTTTGATGGGACGTGAAGCCAGTTGTTTAAAAGCTTTCTCAATTAGTGAATAAGTTTCAGATGAAATTATATCGATGTTCGGAATTAGCATATATTCTTGGACATCTTCAACCATTATATCTAACGCACCCTCACCAAGATTAACCCGACCAATAAGTTCGAGATTCAGCAAAGCTACTGAACTATTAAGGATAGCTGCCAAAAGGCGTTGAACATCTGTCACCTTCGTATTTACAAAATACAAACGACAGTCAGCTAGCAGAAGTTGCTCACTATACCGATGAACTAGTTTGGTATCGTACGCTTTCGACCAAAAAATGTGGGAGAGTTCAGCCTCAGGCAAAACCCACCATCCGGTTTTCCGATTGGCGACAGAAGGGCGGTCGAACCAATAATGTCTGCTTTCATCGGCCTGCTTCTCGCCCCACTCAATATATTTAAGTGCACCGAACTTTTTCTCTTTCCTAAGTTCCTGTTTACTTTTAGAACATAGGAAAACCTTTAGTTCTAGCTTCGTTGGGTCTACCAAAATACTGCTTGATTCTTTCGGTGATTTAATCACCGAAGCCAAGAATTCCTCTTCAATGCCCCAATGTTTTATAGTTGCTTCTGAAAGATAGAAAAATTCGTTTATACCCGTGGTATAGCCTCGTCTAATGTCGGCAACCTCTTTCAGTGGGACAAACTTATCATCGTGCTCGGCAAGCAGGTCAAAGAACACCTGCGGTGCTCTGAGATACTGGCCCCACTTCGCAGTTTTTTGCTCCTTATTTAGCTGTTCACGCAGGTCGCTCTGTTTCACCAAACGGATGCGGAAATTGTCATCCTCTCTGGTTGCTACGCCCTCGAGGGTGTTAGTCACTTTAGTATCCTCTATCTTGAAGCAGTCTATACCAGCGTTCTCCACCTTCTGAACAAGCCCGTCAAGTCCCACCCAGCGATTAGAGGCATCCATCGTGATATCCCAGGGGATAAGCTCCGCTAATTTTTTCTTCACCTTGACGAACTTGGCTACGTGGTTATCCCGCTCTGTTTTGTCCGAACAGCGTTCCAGAATAGTAACCACCGTGTTCACCGCTGCGTCTTCGAACCACGGTTCACAGCGGGACTCCAGAATGGCGACAACCTTGAAGTTATTGACCATATACTTTTGCAGCTCATAACCATAAGCCACGTCCAGCCAGGAGTTGGAGGTGATAAAGCCCATACGTCCGCCTTCCCTGATAAAGCGGCCTGTATGGAAAAAGAGGTAGGCGTAAATATCTGCCTGGCCCGAGAGATGGAAGTCTATATCCGCCAGTTCCAACTTCATCCCCTTTTTATACGCCTGCCAGTCCTGCTCATTAATGGTAAAGGCGTCACGATAATCAGCCAACCAGTCCTTTTTGATTACTTTTTCCAGTCTATCTTTGTAGCCTTTGACTGTTTTTTCGATTAGCTCCTGGCGGATAAAGGGGAAATTACCCACAGCAGCATCGAACTGCGGGATGGGTTCTTTGACTTTGGTAAAACCGGAAGACAGGTCGGCCTTGGGTGGTGGAAAATCAAAGGAATCCCCCGGTTTTACCTCGAAAAAGTCTTTGACTATGATACGCGGGAAATTAGCATAGTCGGTCAAATCCTGTCGGAAAAGATTAATGGTAGCCAACTCCGCAGGAAAATGAGCGATATCAACACCCCAGATTTGAGGCAACAGTTGCTTGTGGTCAACAAGACCGAAGTGACGCATTTTCTTGTTATAGGCGCGCAAAAGAAACGTGCCTGTACCACAGGTGGGGTCAAGCACCTTATCATCACGCTGGCAAACACAGAAGGCTAGGATGAGGTCTACCAGATTTTCTGGTGTGAAATATTGACCTAACTTATGGCGTTCTGGCTGGGGGATGAGCTTCTCAAACACAGCACCGATAACATCGTGCGGCATGTGGCTGAAACTGAAACGCTTCAAGTCATTAAGCAGAGAATCAATCTCATGAATAGCTGCATCCGGTAGCTCAATCTCGTCCGGCAAGCCTTCCTCGAATACCGCGTGCCAGTCCAAAGCACGGGCCTGGGCAAAAACCTCTTTCAAATGAGCACTCGCAGCCTCACCGCTCAAGCCAGAGATGCTGAGTTCCGGCAAATACCGCCACTGCCGCTGCAAGGTGAGGTAAAAGAGGATACGTACCAATAGGCGATAGATTATCTGCTTGGCTACAGCCTGATGAAAATCCGCATCAGTTACATTGGCAATTCCCTGTTTTGTACCCCAGGTTTGCAAACCTCGTTTGAATTTGGCATCACCACCAATGTTATGCAGTAAGGCGTCACGAAGGATGGGGTACAAGTTATCAACAGACTTATGCAGACGACCAACGAAGAATGTGGTATCGGTTTCAATTTGATGGAGATGACCGTCATACTTAATAGTTTTCAGGTCATCGAGGATTTCTCGAGCACGTGTTTTAAGAAGAATATCATTGGGTTTAACCCACATATCTTCTGGCTGAGATATGTTTAGAATTGGCGGATATTCTTTTACTCTGTTTTCGGCCGACACTGGTAAAAGGGAGTGGGGTGTGCGCCATAGAATAGCACTGCGCATATTCCAGGTGACGAAGTGGTCGGCGTTCATGGAGCGCGCTTTAGCAGCAGCGTTTTCAAGCAACGTGGGGTCATCGGCAGAAATCGAAGGCGGTTTGAGCTCCCAGCCGCAGAAGCCCTGTTTGGCAGCACGGTTTAACCAGACCTGCACATCTGGGAACCTGGTAGTTTCACCAGGCACTTTAACAGAGGTCTCTCCAGTGATATCCCTGAAGGGATAACCACCGCTGCTGATGAATTCATTAAGCCAGACGATGACCTGGCTATTGAATTCACGCTCATTGGATTTTATATTCGCCATCTTTTCCTATTATAGAGGAATGATGTACAAAAGCAATAAAGTGGCATGAGTATGCCATAAATTGTAGCTTTACTCAGAGTAGATATTAGTTTTGTTATGATTCCGATTAAGCTTTAGATGCTATGTTTCGGAAGATGTGTGGTTGATTTGACAAGAACGTCAGTCGATGCTAGACTCAAAATACCTAGTACAGAAAGTACAGGAATTTTAGCTTGGCAGGTCAAGGCCTCCAAGCGAGAGCAGGTGGTGTGCCTCTCAGAAGGAGTACAGTAATGTTCGTACAGACACAAGGTAAATTTCTTCAGTTTCCCGTAGTTTCCCTCAGGCGTATTCCCTCCAAAGCTGATACCGAAGGTTTCAGGACGTATATAGCGGTCATTGATGTATTTGACGTTCCAGATTTTACAGAATGGCGGAAGATTAATGTCCGCGATCCGAAATTAAGCGGAGCAGTACCTACGGCAATAAGGCAGACACTAGATGAAGACCCCTCATCATTCTTATTTAAAAACAGAGGTCTTGTTGTTACTGTTAAGGAAGTAAAATTTGATAACGAGTCAAGTAAGTTGACTTTAATTCTGGAAAATCCTGATGTACACGGTCTTTTGGATGGGGGGCACACATATAAAGTGATTAAAGCGTATTGTTCTGATATTAATAAAAATGACATTACGCCATCAGATCAAGCTTTCGTGCGTATGGAAATCATGGAGGGTTTTAATAATGAGCAGATTAGAGACATTGTTGATGCCCGTAATACTTCAAACCAAGTAAAAGACCAGAGTTTAATGGAGTTAGCGAAGAGTTTTGATGGTATTAAAAGTGCTATTGCTGGACAACCATACTCTAATAAAGTTGCCTATAAGGAATATGAAATCATGGAAGGAACAGACGGGAAGACAGCGAAACCGATAGACGTGCGTGAAATAATAGCTCTGCTAACGCTATTTGACAAAGATCATTATGGTGACAACAATCACCCTATAGTGGCATATTCTCAAAAAGCTGCATGTTTAAATAGATTCAAAGATAATCCAGAGTCATATAAGAAAATATTACCCTTGTTAAAGGATATATTAAAGCTCTGGGATATTACCCATAGAGATATGAGAACATGGTATCAAGACTCGAAAGCAAAGCAAGGCCAGGGGGCGAAGTTCGGAAGAATAACAGGGGTAATAACTGATCGCCAAGTAATGTTAAATTATTTAGATGAAACGACTACAGATATAATACCGACATCATTTAAATACCCTATTCTAGCAGCGCTAAGAACTTTTGTAGAGGAAAAAAATGGCTACTATTGTTGGGGCTTGAATGTCGAAGATGCACTCGAAAATGGTTTAGGTGAACAACTGACCGAGGTTCTTACGAATAACGCTATAGAATTGCGTAACCCAAATAAATTAGGTAAGACTAGTTCTGTATGGGATCAATGTTATTCAAAAGCTCAAGTATGGTATCTAAAAGCACAAGCAGCAAGATCTAAATAGAAGCAATAGTATAAATTTGTTAATTCAAAAGAGACGAGTACTTAACTCGTCTCTTTTGCTATTATATTAAGTAGAATTATGAATTGTAAGGAGTGAAAATTATGCTAATCCATCTCGTAAATTCCAATAGAATGCTGCAATAGTTATTAAACAAAAACAGTCTATTTTAGATTTAGAATAAATCGGTATTTGTTATTAATTTGTAAACCGCTTGTCGTTGTTCGATTCCCTCCGCTGGCTCCATTTATTATAGCTAAATTACTAAAATACCATGTTTCTGGATTAATATAGTATTATCTTTTGCTAATCTTTTGCTAATCCAAATTGAGTTGGGAGGTCAGTTAATATGGGCAAAACTGACGTAATGGCAAGAACTGGGATACGTACTTAATGACTCTAAAGTCTATCAGTTTTATTTCCATTTTTATATTGTTCCATTATACTTGCGTTAACCATAATCTGAGATTACGATTACTATAATGATTACCAAACATACAGAAAAATTTATTAAATTTGATATCAACTCCCTGCGCAAAATATTGGAATTAGAAAAAAATAAGGGTTTTAATGACACCGCAATAATAGGTGGTCTGGATAACTATCTGGAGCGAATCGGAATTACACAATATCAAGAAGGGAAACGGCAAAACCATAATTTAAAATTGTCGCAGAAAAATTATTCCGATATGGGAATTAAAGAGCGTGAAAAGTGGATACTTGATATGCTCACAAATCTGGAAGCAGGTAACCCGTTAAATAATAAATACAAAGCTACAACATCTCTTTCTGAACACAAGAAAATAACCCGCAGCCGGCAGAAAAAACAAATGTCCCATACAACAACATCATCACTGGATTCTCCTATTTCTACTCTCAAAGGAGTGGGAGTTGCTTTAAATGCAAAATTCAATAAGCTGGGCATAAATACAATTCGGGATATACTTTATTTCTTCCCCATCAGACACCTGGATTATACTCAAATCAAACATATATCAGAGCTAAACAGCGGAAGCGAACAAAGCATAATTGCCACTATCTGGCAGGCACGCGAAACCAGATTTGGTAACAGACGTGGTACTGAAGCTATTCTAAGTGATGAAACAGGAACAATACGGGCAGTCTGGTTCAACCAACCATATCTAGTAAAAAAATTGCAGACTAACAGCCGTATTATTGTTTCCGGAAAAGTAACTCAATTCAGAGGAAATAATGTCCTCGAATCTCCAGAATGGGAACCTTTACAGGATAATGACAGGATTCATACCGGCCGATTCGTGCCGATATATTCTCTCACCAGCGGTATGCATCCCCGCAGCACGCGAAAATTAATGAAAGAGATTGTAACAACCTGGGCTCCATTACTACAAGACTTTCTTCCTGCCGAAATGATACAACGCAATAAATTTTTACCACTGGATGAAGCCATTAGACAGGCTCACTATCCTGATAACGATCTACTCAAAGATGCCTCCCGAAAACGTCTCGCTTTCGATGAGATATTTCTTATTCAGTTAGGCACGCTATTAAAAAAAATTCAATGGCAAAAGAATAAAAATGCTCCTCCTCTTACGGATGTACATCAAATACATGATAAACTTATTAAAAGTCTTCCTTTCCCTCTAACACAAGCTCAATCACGCAGCTTGAATGAAATACTTTCCGATATCCGTTCCAACACACCCATGACGCGGTTACTGCAAGGAGATGTCGGGAGTGGTAAAACTGTTGTCGCCACAGCAGCACTATTAATATCAGCATCCAGTGGCCATCAGGGAGCATTCATGGCTCCCACTGAAATTCTGGCAGAACAACATTTCAATAATCTCTCCGGGTTACTTTCCCTTATGGGAAAAGAACATCGTACTTCGGCTTATGTCAGAGAATACACTAATTTATTCTCCCGACCACTAACCATTGCCCTGCTCACCGGAGCTATCACAGGAAGAGAAAAAAAAGAAATACAAAAGAGCATTTCTGAAGGAGCAATAGATATCATCATCGGTACCCATGCCTTAATACAAAAAGAGACTAATTTTCATAATCTGGGACTGGTAGTAATCGATGAACAACACCGTTTTGGAGTGGAACAACGTTCTCTCTTAAGACAAAAAGGTACTAACCCCCATATCCTTGTCATGACTGCTACTCCTATACCAAGATCTCTCGCTCTCACATTATATGGTGACCTTGACCTTTCCGTAATCGACGAATTGCCCCCGGGAAGACAGGTGATTAAAACAATATTACTGAATTCCGAGCAAAGAGAGCGCGGATACAGATTTATCCATGACCGTATAGATGAAGGAAGACAGGCTTTTATTATATGTCCGCTTGTTGAAGAATCGGAAAAAATCATCTCACGAGCAGCAATAGAAGAACATCGCCGTCTCTCTCAAAACATCTTCCCTGACCTGCGAGTAGGCTTGATTCACGGACGAATGTCAAGTCAGGAAAAAGAAACCGTAATGCGCCATTTTCATGACGGATTAATTGATATCCTGGTAGCAACGGCAGTTATTGAAGTAGGAATTGATGTTCCTAATGCCACCATAATATTGATAGAAGGAGCAGAACGGTTCGGTTTATCACAGCTACACCAATTCCGTGGTCGTGTGGGTAGAGGCTCTCATCAAAGTTATTGCTTGTTGCTCGCAGATTCGTTATCATCAGAAAGTGAAGAACGATTGCGTATAATTGAACATACTCATGACGGTTTTCAGTTGGCAGAAGCCGATTTAAAAATGCGTGGCCCCGGAGAATTCTTTGGTACACGCCAGAGCGGACTACCTGATTTTCGTATGGCAAGATTAAGTGATAGAACAATACTGGAACTGGCACGTAACGAAGCACTACATATCCTCCAGGATGACGCTGAGTTAAAGTCACCGCAACATCGTCTCTTGGTCAAAGAAATGCAACGCGTTTGGAAAAGTGACAGCGAATGGAGTTAAGATAATATAACATGCTCAAACAAGAAATTTGTATCCTCCTGGAGCAAACTTTAAAAACAGCACAGGAGCAGGGGAAAATACCCCGGATTACATTACCGGAAATAAATGTGGAGCATCCCAAAAACAAATCCCGTGGAGACTATGCCAGTAATTTACCCATCAGATTAGCACGTGATACAGGCGTTAAGCCACTTGAACTGGCAAAAATCATAGCAGAGTTAATTCCCCGGGGCGATATGTTGCAGAAAGTCGAAGTAGCCCCACCGGGGTTTATTAACTTCATCATCAGTGACAAATGGTTAACAGGACAGGTAGATGCTATCCTGAAACACGGTACTGAATATGGCTGCCCTAATATCGGGCAGGGTAGAAAAATACAAGTAGAATTTGTCAGCGCAAACCCCACCGGCCCACTGCACGTCGGACACGGTCGTGGTGCAGTACTCGGCAGCACACTGGCAAATGCTCTATCAGCCTGTGGATATACCGTAGAAAAAGAATACTATATTAACGATGCCGGTGCCCAGATGCAGGCTTTTTATGAATCACTTTATGCACGATACCTGGAGTTATTCGGCAAGGAAGCACAAATACCGGAAAATGGATATCACGGCAGTTATATGGTTGACCTGGCTAAAGAAATATATGCAGAACGAGGAAAAGAATTTCTTAAGCTTACTCCGGAGGAAGCAGTAATAATCCTGGGAAGTCTGGGCAAAGAAAAAGTCATTTCTTCTATTCGCAATGACCTTAATCTGCTCAAAGTATCATTTGATGTCTGGTTTAGTGAGAAAAGTCTCTATCAAAACGGTCAATACCAGAAAGTTATGGCAATCCTGGAACAGAAAGGGGCAATACTGAAAAAAGAAGGGGCAATCTGGTTTTCCTCCCCTGATAATAAAGAGGATAAAGATAACGTCCTGGTACGCAGCACAGGAGTACCGACATATTTTGCCTCCGATTGCGCCTATCATTATAACAAATTCGTGGAACGTGGTTTTGACAACGTTATCAATATCTGGGGAGCAGACCATCATGGACATATACCACGTCTGAAGAATGTCCTGAGCATTCTGGATATCAATCCTGATAGACTTCACGTTATGACCACACAGATGGTCACTTTAATACGTAATGGTATTGAGGTAAAGTTATCCAAACGCAGCGGTGAAATGATAACACTCCGCGAAATCATTGATGAAGTCGGAGCGGATGCCTGCCGTTTCTTCTTTTTATCACGAGCGTCCTCCAGTCAGATGGATTTTGACCTGGAATTAGCAAAACAACAGTCTATGGATAATCCCGTATATTATATCCAGTACGCTTATGCCCGTATTGCCAGTATCTTCCGCATGGCTGCTGAAAACAATATCGATTATCATGATGGAAACATTTCTCTGCTCACCACAGAACCGGAATTAACTCTTATCAAGCGTATGATACAACTACCAGAAATACTGGAGTTAGTAACAAAAAATATTGAACCTCACCACCTGCCTCATTACGCTCAGGAACTGGCTACGGCGTTCCATAGTTTCTATAAGCAATGCCGTGTTATTTCAGGAGAAGATAAAAATTTAACCATGGCCAGATTAAAATTGGTAGAAGCTGCACGTATTATACTGGCAAAAACACTGGATATTATGGGTATATCATCACCGGAGAAAATGTAATATTATATATAGATAACAACCAATTATTCCAAAGGAGATTAGATTAATGGCTAAAGAAATTACAGATGCAACTTTCGAGAATGATGTTTTAAAATCCGACTTACCAGTGCTGGTAGATTTCTGGGCTCCATGGTGTGGTCCCTGCAGAATGGTTGCCCCGGTAATTGAGAAATTGTCAACCAAATATGTCGGTAAGCTTAATATATGCAAATTAAACGTAGATGATTCTCCCAAAACAGCAACCAAATATAACGTCATGAGCATTCCTACCATGATTTTCTTTAAAGCAGGAAAACCGGTAGATACCGCCGTTGGAGCGATGCCGGAACCAATTCTACAACAGAAAATAGAGGGTGTTCTTGCGCGTAAATAAAAAGTGTAATAGCACGAGTTATATAATGAGAATGTTGAAAAAAGTCAAGGATTTGCTCTCAAGCTAATCCCTATTCTAAGTTATCATGGACTCAGCAAATTTATTGAGAGGTATATGTAATGCTGAGGACAAAGTCAAGTCAGTTTTCCTGCTACGGCAACCATATCTATGATCGGGTAATCCCCGAGGATCATTCCCGCAAGCTTCTGAATAAAGCGGCTGATTTCTCCTTCGTCAACGACCTTT
>DDXZ01000031.1 GCA_002347295.1 Dehalococcoidia bacterium UBA2247
TCTGCTTCATCTCCTTATCACGAGCATTTCCCTTGTTTTTCGTCGATGAGGGCGCATTCAGTATCGTGGCATCAACTATCGTTCCCTCTCTTACCATCAATCCCTTGTCTATGAGATATCGCCTCGACTGCTCAAACAACTTCTCCGTCAGTTTGTGCTTCTCCAAAAGGTGTCGAAAGTGCAATATCGTCGTTTCGTCAGGCACCGCATCTGTTTGAAGATCAATTCCCGCAAATCGCCTTATCGATTCTATATCGTAGAGCGCATCTTCCATCGCAGGGTCTGACAGACCATACCATTGCTGTAGGAAGTATATCCTCAGCATCATCTCCAACCGCATTGGTTGACGTCCGCTGCCTGCTTTTGGATAATGTGGACTGATGATTTTTACCATAGCTTCCCAGGGAATAACCTCGTCCATCTCTTCCAGAAATTGTTCCCGTCGGGTTTTCTTTTTCTTCTGTTCATAGACTAAGCTGGCAAAGGATAATGTTTTCATATTTTGCTCCCATGATATTCGATATCAGTATTATCTCATATCCGGAGACTTTTTCAGAGTTTCCCTAAATAAATAGTTATGGAGAGCAGGTTTTATATTTTGAACAATGTGGTACTGAGATATTTTTCGCCGCGGTCGGGGAAAATAACTACAATAGTACCGGATACTATTTTCTTTGCCGTCTCGGCAGCAGCGTACATCGCCGCACCACTACTCATTCCTACGAAAATTCCTTCCTTACTTGCAATCTGCCTTGCCATTTCGTAAGCAGCCTCAGTCTCTACCATGATAGTAATATCAATAATAGAAGGGTCATAGATAGAAGGGACAATAGCCTCCTCCATATTTTTCAGCCCTTGAATATAGTGTCCTTTTACCGGATGAGCACAAACTATCTTAATTCCAGGATTATGTTCCTTTAAAGCCCTCCCGACACCCATGATAGTACCGGATGTGCCGAGCGAAGAAACAAAATAATCGATTTTACCGAAACTTTGTTTCCAGATTTCTTCACCGGTAGTACGATAATGGGCAATTTGATTATATTTGTTGGAGAACTGGTCCGGCATAAAATATTTATCGGGGTACTTTTGCACCAGTTCACGCGCTTTTCTGATAGCACCATCCGTACCCGATTTCGCATCGGTCAGGGTAACCTGCCCGCCGAGGGCTTTAATCATCTGAACACGCTCAATAGAAACAGCTGCGCTCATCACGATTTCAACAGCATATCCCTTGACTATACCAATCATAGCCAGAGAAATACCGGTATTACCGGATGTGGGTTCGATTATGGTTTTACCTGCGTGCAGTAGGCCTTCCCGCTCTGCCTGTTGAATCATCTCCAGGGCAATCCGGTCTTTAATACTACCGGTAGGATTGAATCCTTCCACCTTGGCATACATGGTAGTATTTTTGTTCGGATTGAGCTTATTTATCCGTACCAGAGGAGTATTACCGATTGTTTGCAATATATTTTCGTTCATTTTTATTCTCCTTCACGCAGAGAATAACCCGTTGTTATCGCTCTACAGGAATTTTATCTTGTTCGGTCTTCTTATTATGAGATACTTTTGCTCTTGTTATTCCCAGTAAATTAAGTAAACCACGATGATTATTAAGATGATACTCTGCTTTCAGACAGGAATTCTTATAAGCAGCAAAAGATACACCTGCCCTCTGACACACCTCTTCATCAACTACGGAATCACCAATATATAATGCCTCATCAGGACTCATCTGGAAATAATTTAATACTTTCAAGATACCCTCCGGATGCGGTTTGGACTGAGTAACATCCATACTGGTCACTACCAAATCAAAAAGCTCTTGTAATTGATGATTCTGCAATAGAACAGGAGTAGTATGTCCCCTGTTAGTAGCAATAGCAGTGTGATAATTCGGATGTAATTTCCGTAACACTTCCTTAAGAAATGGCTCGGGTTTCATTAAAGGGATAAACTGACTGTAATCTAACTGATGGCGATAGTCCTGTGCCTCTTCCACTAACGGAGTAGCCCGGAAGAGAAGATTGATCGCTTCTCGGGCAGAACTGGAATGGACAAAGTTCAATTGTTCATCGTTCATAAGCGGCATATTAAAGTGTTCCAGAATATGATTATAAAATGCTTTATTTGCTCCCTTCGAATCGAAAAGAACACCATCACAATCATAGATAATGAGTTTTATTTTTTGTGACATATTTTCCTGTTTCTTTTCCCCTGTCCGTACCATCCCCTAATTATATATGATAAAAGCAAATAAAATAATATTATTGTTCAGGATAACATCCGTAACGCCTTTTCTATCCGGCCTAATCCTTCTGCCAAAATAGTGCGCGGACAGGCAATATTCATCCTCTCAAAACCAGCTTCCTTAGCCCTGAAGATAGTACCTGCCTCCAGGCCTACTTTAGCATCTTCACGAACAAATTTATCCAGTCTTGCCGGATTAATTCCGGCATTACGGAAATCCAGCCAGACAAGATAAGTACCCTGTGGTGGAATTATCCTGACCCCCGGCATTCTCTCAGCAATATATTGCTCTAAAAAATGTAAATTCCCCTGTAAATATTCCAGAAACTGTGTCAACCATGATTCACCGGTGCGATAGGCCGCTTCCGTAGCCACCAATCCCATAATATTAAGATTATGAATATAATAACGTTCCATTGCCTGCAACATCTGCTGCCGTAATTTACCGTTGGGAATAATAATATTAGATGTCTGCATACCAGGTAGATTGAATGTCTTACTGGCCGCAGTACAAACAATTGTTCTATCGGCAAATTCCGGTGCTACAGTAATAAAAGGCACATGTGTGAAACCGGGATAGACAATATCCCCGTGAATCTCATCAGAAACAATAAGAATATTTTTCTCCGCACAGAATTTTCCGATAGCATAGAGTTCTTCTTTCCCCCAGACCCGGCCCACCGGATTATGCGGATTACAGAGAATTATCATCCTGGTACGAGCAGTAACCTTTTTCCTCAAATCATCCATATCCATAGTATAAAGTCCACTATCCAGGCACATGGGATTATCCAGTATTTTACAATGGTTATTTTCAATAACACGGAAAAAGGGGAAATAAACCGGGGTCTGGACAATTACTTCATCACCAGGTTGACAAAAAGCGGCTGTGATAAAACTCAGCGCTGTCACCACACCAGGAGTGAGAACAAACCAATCCTTCTGCACCTCCCAGTGATGACGCCGTTTCATCCAGTCCATGACTGCTTCATAATACGATTCTGTAACATGATAATAGCCGAAGATACCATGTTCCGCCCTTTGTTTTAAGGCCTCGATAACACCCGGCGGTGACCGAAAATCCATATCGGCCACCCACATGGGTAATATATCCTTAACTCCAAAGAATTCATCGGCAAAATCCCATTTTGCCGAGCCGGTATTACGGCGGTCAATAATGTTATCAAAATCATATCTCATTACTAATCTTACCTCCGTCATAACATGAGGCCGTTTAATTTTAAAAAGCTCCAGAATTAGCTTTAATATTGGGGCCTTCCGGCCTCTATTTTATTCCTTTACCCCCAGCAATTTGTTACAATTAGCTTATCTGGAGGATAAGCTAATGAGAATACATAATCAGCTCACTTTTACTACCTATGAAGCCTCTCTCAAACTACAAGCCCATGATCCAATCAAAATCATCTTCGACCATATTGATTGGTCTTTTATTCATCCCCTGGTAAAAGATAAATATTCGGCTTTACCTCAGGGAGCCAATGGATATGATCCGATTTCCCTGTTCAAAGCTCAGCTGCTAATCTATCTGGGTGAGGTCAAATCCGCTAGAAAGCTGGCCGCAGTATTATACTACAATGGCCGACTCTGTCTTCTGTGTGGGTTTAATTTTCTGAAGACTCCCTCAAATGGTACCTTTACTAATTTCCGTGACCGTCCGGGATAAGAATGATCGTTTTGCGATTGAGGAGGCTCATATTGCTCCCCTGATTGCTCTCAATCCTCGAGGCGGAGTAGATGCACTTACCGCTAATTCCTTACTGATGGCTAAAGACGGTGGCTATACTTGTATGACTGGACATAAGGTAATTTACCGGGGTAAAGAAGAAAAGCGAAGTCGACTTAAATTTCGCTGTCCCGCCGCCGTGGGTAAATGCGAGTGCCTTTTCCGCTCCACTTGTTCTCAGTCCAGGTATGGGCGCACCTTCTATCTTAATCCTGAACGGGATTATCGGCTGATAGGCTCCATCCCCAGAGGAGCTGCTCTCTGGCAACAAAAGTATGACAGGCGTACCAGTGTTGAGAGAGCTTACTCCGAAGAGAAGGGCAGTCACAAGTTAGCCGATCCCCGAGTGAGGGGATTATCTAAGGTCAAGATCCATGTTTATCTAGCTCTGTGTGCTCAGATAATTAAACGCATCGGAGTTGCCATAACCAAAGGATGGGTTAGACCGGAACCGGTAGCTTGTCCCATCAGAGCTTGAGCGAACCTGAAAAAGATGGTCCGGTTTTCTCCTGCTATTAGCGGGATCAGGTAGCTTTGTCTTAATGGGCTGATTATGCTGTTGTTAAAGTGCAATATCCTGCAAAATAAGGAAATTATATGAAAATACTGATTTAAACCATAACCTCTTTATTTTTTTAATCCTCTAAAAATGAGATTTAGAGTAAGTTAACCTCTTTTTTTAAACGGCCTCATATTTCTCCAGATTCTGTTGCAGGGTGAGGTAACGCAAGTCCTGATTGGGGCGGATAGTATTACTTACTTGTTCCCATTATAAGAGTTCAGGTCTGCTATCCGCAAGGCCAAAGATACTATCAATGACTTCATAGAACTCCTCGGTATGGGTACGATTGGCTCTTTCCACTGTTCCATTCAGTTGGGGTGACCGGGGTGGTAAAACAAAGAGTTTGCTCTTTCGTTTTTGACATTCCTCTTCAAATACCGATTGAAATTCACTACCACCAGTTTGTCTTTGCCTCTGTGGGGATATCATTCCCGTACCTTACGTACGGCTTCAATCTGTGCCAGAGTATAGGTTGGTTGGCGCACTCTCTTTGGACGGCAGGAATGGGTTTCCAAAGTTTTGCGATGATGAAGATCATAACGTTTCTGCCAGCGATACAAGGTCTGCGGCGATATCCCGAAATGCCGGCAAGTTAAGCGGGCGTTATGCTGATGATTCCGGTAGGAATCAAACCAGCTCAGTCTGATTTTCGCTTCTTTAGACAGATCAATTGCTAATCTGCTTAACTGATAGCTTCCTTGGGCGATGTTATATCTTATTTTCATGACACCATTATAGTTATAGTGTCACTTATCTATCTGAACGAGAGCAATAGTTTGTATTGTTATTCCTCGAATAATTAAAGGAATTTATAAATTTCCTGTGCCAGTATTTATTACTTATTTTCTGGATTCAAAATTAAGAAGATGGTTGCAATCTCCAGGTAAAATTGTATCCCGGTCGGGAATAATAAACGGTATGGAAATTATGAAGTTGGGCTGTGGTTCTGGTTCCTGTACTCTGGAATTTGCACGTGCCGTTGGTGAACAGGGTGTACTATATGCTGTTGATATTCAGCCGATAATGATAAATAAACTTATCAAAAAATTGGAAAAGGACGAAAACAAAGATATTAGTAATATTGAGACAAATGTGGCAACTGCCTATGCCCTGCCTTTCCCGGAGAGTTCATTTGATGTTGTTTGTCTGGGGTGGATGTGCTCCAGGAAATACCGGATGCTTCTCGTGCTTTACAAGAAATGAAACGTGTTTTGAAGAAAGCTGGTATTCTGGCGATAAGTGGGTTTCTCGTGGATACTGACTATCCCTTGCGGAGAACAACACGACGTCAGTGTGAGCAAGCGAGATATCTGTTGAAAAATCCACATGGTAATTTTTTCAGTTATACCATGCAATTCGCTAAAACCAGGTAACCGTAAGATAAAAAAGACCTGGAGATTCATATTTTCTCAAGGTCTTTTTAACATGTTTCTTTTATGCGCTCGTTTGCGTCGCTGTCTTTTTATGTTTTCTATCCTGAATACGGAATATCCACTTCACTATCTCGAGGGTGACAAATCCGGAAAGGGATACAGGGATAATGAATAACCAGTCTATGAATTGCATGTGTACGACATGGAATAGTCCTTGTAAGACAGGTATGTATAATATGGCCATGAGCATGGCCAGTGACGAAGCCGTAGCCAGAATGAGCCACTTATTGGTAAAGAAACCTACTTTGAAGAAACTGTGTGTTACAGAACGGCAGGCAAAGACGCTGAACAATTCTTCCAATACAATGGTACAGAGTACCATCGTTTGCGCTTCCGGGATAAGGAGATTATCTGTATCACGGATGGAAGCGCCTTCGGAAGTCAATCTCCAGGTGAACACGAGTATCATAACTATGGCCATAACAACGCCGCGTATTATCATTAATGTAGTTAGCCTGCGGGAAAATATACTGGCTTTTGGGTTACGTGGTGGACGTTCCATGATGTCCGGATCGGCCGGATCCACAGATAAAGCCAGTGCCGGTAATCCATCGGTAGTTAGATTTACCCAGAGCAGATGAATAGCCACCAGTGGCAGGGGCATCGCCAGAAGACCAGCGACGAACATGATGATAACTTCCCCGATGTTCGCTGATATTAGATAGAGCAGAAATTTCTGGATATTCTGGAAAATACCGCGACCTTCTTCTATGGCACCAACAATGGAGGCAAAATTATCATCGGTCAGTACCATGGCGGCTGCTTCTTTGGTAACATCGGTACCGGTGATTCCCATAGCGACTCCGATATGCGCTTTTTTCAAAGCCGGAGCATCATTCACGCCATCTCCGGTCATAGCAACGATATGTCCTTTCTTATCCAGAGCATCAATAACGCGTAGCTTATGAGAAGGAGAAACACGGGCATAAACATCGATTTTTTCTACTTTCTCACTGAATTCTGCATCGCTCATATTATCCAGTTCTGCTCCGGTTACAGCCAGGTTATTCTGAAGAATACCCAGCTCTTTGGCTACGGCCATAGCAGTGACTTTATGATCACCGGTAATCATGACAGATTTGATACCGGCTTTATGGCATAATGCAATAGCATCCTTGGCTTCTTTACGAGGCGGGTCGATCATACCCGTTAGCCCGAGGAAGACCATTTCCTTTTCAATATCTTCCTGCTTGATGATATTTTCCGGAAGAGGACGATAAGCAATCGCCAGTACACGCAGGGCGTTTTCTGCCATGTGGCTTCCTGCTTCCATAATGGCAATTCTGTCATTTTCTGTAATGGGTTTTGCTTTACCGTCAATCATAATGTGAGAGCAGGAATCGATGATTACTTCCGGAGCACCTTTAGAGTAGGCTGTTTTGCCTTCCGGCATATTATGAATTGTGGTCATTCTCTTTCTTTCGGAGGAAAAGGGAATCTCATCTATGCGAGGATATCTTTCTTTTACTTCTGACTGGATAATACCTGCTTTAGTAGCGAGAACGACCAGTGCTCCTTCAGTGGGGTCTCCTTTAACATCCCATCCTGCATCTTCTGTGTTGAAGAGACTGGTATCGTTGCAGAGAGTACCGGCCATAAGCAGAGTTTGTAATGATTTGTTTTGTGAAATATCGGATATCTTATTTTCAGTACTGAAATCACCTTTCGGTTCGTAGCCAACACCGCTAATATTAATCAGTTTTTCACTGGTATAAACCTGACGCACAGTCATCTGGTCTTGAGTAAGAGTACCGGTCTTGTCGGAGCAAATAAAGGTAGTGGAACCGAGAGTTTCAACGGCCGCCAACCGCCGGATTAAGGCATGGCGTTTTACCATCTTCTGTACACCGATAGATAAACTGATAACAACTACTGCCGGTAATGCTTCTGGTACAGCCGCGACGGCGAGACTTACGGCCCAGATGAACATTTCCATCCAGTCGTGGCCTCTGATTATACCCAGACCAGCCACAACAGCAACAACACCCAGACAGATATATGCCAGTAGTTTACCGACTTTGTCCAGATTTTTTTGCAGGGGAGTTTGTTCTTCTCCCACCTCCTGTAGCATGGTGGCAATCTTACCGAATTCGGTCTGCATTCCGGTTGAAGTGGCAATTCCTTTGCCTCTGCCGTAAACAACAGTTGTACCGCTATAGGCCATATTTCTACGGTCGCCGATGGCTACAGTGCTGGGGTCACCAGCAATAGGCGTGATGACCTTTTCTACCGATGTGGATTCTCCGGTAAGAGGAGCTTCATCACTGCGCAGATTGTATGCTTCGATAAGACGCAGGTCTGCCGGAATTTTGTCTCCCGTACTGAGTATAATGATGTCGCCCGGTACTATTTCCCGTGAGGGTATTTCCGTTTCTTTACCATCACGTATTACAGTTGCCGTAAGAGCAGCCATTTTTGCCAGAGCGGCCATAGCTTTTTCCGAACGGTATTCCTCAACGAAACCGAGAATAACACAGGCAATTACGATGACGAATATTACAATAGCATCGGTAATTTCCTCCGGCATACCTGTTCCGGGCACATGATTGATAAGACCAATGACCAGTGACAGCACTACGGCGACCAGTAGAATAATAATGAGTGCGCTTTTGAACTGACTGAGTAATATCTTCCAGGGAGATATTTTTTTTTCTTCCTTCAGTTCATTGGGACCGTATTCCGCCAGTCTTTTTTTTGCTTCTTCTGATGATAATCCCTGCTGGCTGGAGCCGAGAGATTTGATGACATTTGCTGTTTCCAGGCTATACCAATTTTTTTCTTCCACTCGGGCGGACACCTTTACTTACCCCCCCAATTCAATATTATCAGTAAATATACTTACATAGGTCTCTCAGATTGATGAATTCAGAATAATAACAAAAGTTACTCTTTTCGTCAAAGCAATTTGTATTGAGAGCAGGGGAACAGGAGCTTATTCAAAGGATGAATGCACGTCTTATTGGCTTTAGAACGAAGGTGGTTTTTAAACTTGTGATGAATTGGCTTGCTATTCTATGTGGTTAGTAAGAACAGGATTAAGCATGATTCTGGTATTAATACCAGAATCATGACGTTAATGGTATTTATTATCTGCTGCCGACTAATGAGCGTCTGTCACTGAATCTGGCAGGTTTATATGATTGTCTTTTTTCACTGATGACCGGTACAGGTACCTGGTAATTGAAGCCGGAAATTTTCCGTCGTTCCAGCGATGTTTTGAGCATCTGTTCCAGAGCACGCACCTTATTTTTATCGGCAACGGTGATGAATGTTAATGCATCACCGCTCCGGTCTACTCTTCCGGTACGTCCGATACGATGAATGTAGTCGTCGGTACTTTCGGGCATATCATAATTTATGACGTGAGAGATGCTTGAGATATCTATCCCGCGGGCGGCAATATCGGTCGCCACCAGAATTTTATAGGTGCCGGTGCGGAAACCTTTCAGGGCTGTATCTCGCTGATGTTGTGATAGATTTCCTTGCAGAGAAGTAACCCTGTGTCCATCGTTTTTAAGTTGTTGTGCCACGCGTTCGGCACGGTATTTAGTCCGCGCAAATACGAGCACTGAATCTGTTTGTGTTGTGTGTAATATCTCTTTGAGCAAAGCTGTTTTAAGATGCTGTTCCACCGGATATAATGCATGTGATACTGTTTTGGGTGGTAGTGTATGACTGATTTGTACGGTAACGGGGTTAAGTAGAATTTCCTGTGCCAATTTCCGAATGCTATCAGCCATAGTGGCGGAGAAGAGAAGTGTTTGTTTCTCTTTTGTAAGACACTTCAGAATATTGCGAATGTCTGGTAAAAAGCCCATATCAAACATCCGGTCTGCTTCATCTATGACCAGTATCTCTACGTGAGATAAGTTTATTGTTCCCTGCCAGACATGGTCTAGTAAACGGCCGGGACAGGCGACTACGATTTCAACACCGCTGTGCAAGGCACGTTTTTGTTGGCTGATATTCACCCCTCCGATAATGGCGACGCTATGTAACCCGGTCGCTTTCCCCAAGTCATTAATGACCTCGCAGGTTTGCTCTACCAGTTCGCGGGTAGGTGAGACTATCAGGACGCGGATTTGCCCGCGTGGTCCTTGCGTAAGACGCTGTAATATTGGCAGTACAAAGGCTGCCGTTTTGCCCGTACCCGTCTGTGCCAGACCAATTATATCCCGACCTTGCAGTATGGGAGGTATGGACTGTTCCTGGATAGGCGTGGGCGTGGAATAACCGAGTGCATTTATCCCTGCCATGACACTCGGATGAAAATTAAAACTATTGAAACTCATTAAAACTCCTTAATTATTATGCTCGCATCATTACTCGTTATTATCAAAGATAGGAGCCTGATGCGAAAGGCTCCTATCTTTGAATCTTTCTAATTTGTGATCTAGTTAATTGTTTGGATTGATTTTACGGAAGCAATCGCTGCAATAGACCGGTTTATCACCGCGTGGCTGGAAGGGAACTTCGGTGCTTTTACCACAACTGGCGCATGTTGCCGGAAACATCTGGCGTGGGGCACTGCGGTATCCGCCGTTACCCTGTTGCTGTGATTTTCTTGCCTGACGGCAATCCGGACAACGTCTGGGCTCATTAGTGTAGCCTTTAGTCTTATAGAACTCCTGCTCTCCAGTGGTAAAAGTAAATGTAGTACCACAGTCGGAACACTGGAGTGATTTGTCTTGAAAACTCATGGGACGACCTCCTCTCAAATATTATTACTAGTTAGAGTTTGGGTCATCCAATACATGAGATGAATCGAGTCAGAGGATTCTTTAATGCATATATAGCAACCGAAACTAGAACCTTACGCATTATATAACATAATAAAAATAAATACCAGCAGCAGCACTATTTAGTTGCCGTGGTAATAATATGGAAATCCTGCTTTATGGAAGCAATAAGGAAATTTGGTAGTGTGTTATGTTGAAAGGTTTCCCATTGTCATTCCCGCCTCCGAGCGGGAATCTGTCTCTTATACACATCT
>DDXZ01000051.1:0-36441 GCA_002347295.1 Dehalococcoidia bacterium UBA2247
CCGGCTTGATATGGGAAATCCAGGTTTAAACTCTTTCATATGGTGACAACTTAAGGCGTATTGTTCTACTAGCCGTTTTCCGGTAATCCATCTCCTTTTCTTAACATTAAATGATATTAATAAATGGAACAGGATGACTGATAAGAAAATGGCAAGAATACATAAATACTGTCCCGTAATAGACTAAGAATTGGCAAGAATTGCTCGTAGTCCCTGGATACTATCATTATTTTGGTATAATCTGTCAAAGATATAATGAATTAAGGGTTATTTAGGGGTAATAGGAGGAGAAAATGCCCGCTTATGTTTTTGACCATATGCATCTTTATCGTCCCGACCCGGTGAAAACGGCTGATTTTTATCAAAAAATATTCGGCGCAAAAATTATCAGCAAAGGCGAGATAGGAAATGGCCGCGTTGTGGTAAATCTTGACTTGAATGGAATTACACTGCTGATTAATACTCCGGCGAATGATTCGGTAAAGATGGGATTGGCACATTTTGGCTTGAGAACAGATAATCTGGATGACGCGGTCAAAGAACTCAAGGCTAAAGGAGTTCCTTTTACCCAGGAAATTACGGATATCCGCCCCGGATTTCGCATCTCCTTTTTTACTGCTCCGGAAGGGATGACAGTGGAGTTGCAGGAGGGTGGCTAGGGAATTATTTCTCCGGTTTTATTGACAAGGCAAATTGCTCTGCGTATACTTTTCCCACTGTTACTTTTTTGTGAGTCAATTTAGAGCAGAGAAAGTTCTTGTTGAGAGAAAAATGGAGACTGCAGTAATAAATATCGGGTGCTTAAGGAGAAATTCGGATGAAACTTTATGCTTATTTCCATAAGAAAATAGTCCCCCTGGAAGAGGCGAATATTAATATCATGACTCATGCCTTTAATTACGGTACAGCCTGCTTTGAAGGTATCCGGGGAAACTGGAATAAAGAAGAGCAACAACTTTATCTTTTCCGTCTTAAGGAGCATTTTGAGCGTCTGATACGGGGTTGCCGTATGCTAAAAATGGAACTGCCTTATACCGTGGAAGATTATATTAAGATTGCTCTGGATGTGATACGTAAAAGTGATTGTCATGAAGATATTTATGTTCGTCCGCTCGCTTATAAGAGTAGTCAGGTAGTGGGAGTACGGTTGCATAATCTGGAAAGCGACTATTGTATGTTTATTTCTCCTTTTGGTCCTTATCTTGATCTGGATAAAGGAGCGCGCTGCTGCACTTCTAAATGGCGTCGTATCAGTGATACCATGATGCCTACCCAGGCGAAGACAGGCGGTATTTATGTTAGTAGTGCTCTGGCCAAGACCGAGGCTTTTGAAAATGGCTATGATGAGGCAATATTGCTGACTAATAACGGTTTTGTCTCCGATGGCAGCGGCGAGAATATTTTTATGTTACGTGATGGAAAATTTGCCACTCCTCCCCTCAGTGATGACGCTCTCCTGGGAGTTACCCGCACCAGTGTTATTACCCTGTTGAAAAACGAGCTGGGGCTGGAAGTAGAGGAACGTTCCATCAGCCGCAGTGAGCTTTATTCCGCGGATGAGGCTTTCTTTACGGGAACAGCGGCGCATATTGTGCCCATTGTTTCGGTGGATAATTGCCAGATTGGAACTGGAGCAGTAGGAAAAACGACGAAGAAATTACAGAATATTTTCTTTGATGTCGTCCAGGGCAAGAATAAAAAATATCTTGAGTGGTGCACGCCGGTATATGCCAGGTAAAAACTGAAGTACGAATTGCGAAATCTGCAATAATCGCGAAGCAAGGGCAGATTTAAAATCTGCCCTTGCTTTATTAGTGTTATCATACGGGGCATGGTCAGCTATACCTGATTGTCATTATGAGAGTGCGCAAGCACCCGTGATAATCTGGATGTGGGGTAGTGTCATTCCTGCCTCCGATCTGGAATCCAGTGTCCTACCTCCCCACATATTTGCCTTATTGTATTTGTAGGGGCAGGTTTCAAACCTGCCCATCTGATATCTGTCGTCTGTAGAGGCACGGCATGCCATGCCGTGCCCTCAATTGTCATTGCGAAACCAGCCGTAAGCGGGTTGTAGCAATCTGGTGGTGGAGTGTTAATCTAGCGGCTAATCGCTCCACTAACACAAGGAATCTGTTCCTGTATCCAACGTGGCTCCATATCCTTGCTATCATTGAGTGGCTTTAACAAGAAGTTGTAACGTTCTAAGGGTATCGTTCGTAAAATATGTGAACTTAGGAAGATGTTGGCGAAGCGTTCCTCACCCAGACGGCCACGAAAGCGGGTGAAACTGGAAGAGTCGAGAGGCGACTCATCTATAGTAAGTCCAACAAACCACTTTAAAACCAGGTTGAAGTTCACCTCTTCCTCGATACGTCGGTCGGACACATTATAGAGGAACTGGAGGAAGATGATCTTGAACATCATCTTTGGCTCACAGGCAGGTCTGTCGAAAGCCGGGGTATAGGCATCCCGGCAAAGGTCGTTGACGAAGGAGAAATCAGCCGCTTTATTCAGAAGCTTGCGGGAATGATCCTCGGGGATTACCCGATCGTAGATATAGTTGTGTAGAAGGAAAACTGACTTGATTTTGTTCTCAGCATTACATATACCTCTCAATAAATTTACTGAGTCCATGATAACTTAGAATAGGGATTCGCTCAAGAGCAAATCCTTGACTTTTTTCAGCATTCTCTATACAGGTCTAGTTCGAATCCCCTTTGGTGGAGCTGAGGTATCAATAAGTAGTACCAGCAAAAATTTCGATTTTGTCTTCAACTCGAGCATTTAACAAAAATAAAGCTACTGGTTAAATTTCCAGAATTTCATCACTGCTTCGGCGGGTTTACCGCGTATGTTGCTGGATTTATCCATCGCCATAGCACCATCTGACTTGCCTGGAACAGTGAGATAGTTATCGAGATAATTGTAGCCCCAGGAGAAAATGCCCATTACCTGTCCATTGCCCGTTGGGCGTTCGTTGATAACCTCGTAAAATGCCTCGTAAATATCCGCCTGTTGCCAGACGTTCATCTCATGCTTGTCCGCCTCGCGGTTGACGACGAGGAGCGGCTCGATAAAAGTCTCGAAGCTGGTGCCTCCGTCCACGGAGGGCGTGCGTATCATGATAAAAACAGGGCAAGGCCATTCCGTATAGCGGTCAAGCAGGGTAGTAACCGCCGCTTTTAGTTCGTCCAGGGAGGGGTTAAATGTTTTACTGACAGCCTGAACATTAACGCCGACGGCATCGAAGAGACCGGTAAAACCGGGCGGATAGGTGTTATCTTCGTAAAAATTATCAGGGAAACTAACTCCGCCAAAATAGGTCAGTTTGCCATGATAGACAGCGCGGATAGCGGTAATAAGTTTCTGCCATCGCGCCAGGCTGTCCGATGCGCCGCCGCTAAAGTGGTAGCCGTCAATCGCGTAGGTCATATCATGTCCCAGGTTAATGTATTCGATACCGAGCTTTTCCGCCATCTGCGCTAATGGTACGGCGTACTTTTCATATTCGGAGAACCAGTCATTCCAGAACGTATCTTTTACTTTACCGTTAGTGTAAACGAATTTGTAATAATCTGTTTTGCCCTCGTCCATCGTGCCTATCCAAAGCATGAACTGGAGTCCTTTGCTGTGGGCATCGGTTACCAGAGCGGAATACTCGGATTCGTTCATCATGCGCCACCAGAAGCTGGAGAGGGACTTTGTCGACATCGTAACATGGTCTTCAGTCGCCGAGGTAATGAAAAGCGGGTCGGACACGGTCACAAGGTTGCCCCCGGCATTGGTCGCAGCATTAGTATAGGTCGGCGGGAAAAGACCTTTCTTATAATAGTAATCGATAAGCCAGCCACCGGCGTCCCAAGTAATAATACCATTGATAAAACCGGGGCGGGGGTTGATGATGGCGGGAGTTCTATAAAGTCCAATATTGAAAATGTAGCTTTCGCCGGATGAAAAGTTCCAGCTTACAGTAGTGGGGATATAGCCATCTTTAGTTACGGTAATGGTATGGTATCCTGGCGTTACGTTTTTAAGTTCGAAGCTGCCGGACGCGCCGGAAATTGCCGATTCTCCGGAGATACTCACGGAAGCCCCTTTGAGGGTGGATTCAGAAGATACGAAGTTGGGGGGATAAATAGCTGCCGCATCGCGGAAATATACTATTCCGGAGACCTGCGCCGGAGGCTGTTCAGGTTTTGATGTAGCCTGAGTTGTTAAGACGGTAGTGCCAGCGGGAGCGGTGTTATCCGGTTTGTTACCGTTACAGCCTGCGGTAAAGACAACCAGCAATAGAATAAATGTGGTGGTAAGGAACTTCTTCATATTGCTCTATCCTTTATAGTACCGGCACAGCATCAGTTAGTTTTACCATAACTTAAAAGGGTCGTCAAGCAAGTGTACTCATTCAGTACATTAGTGACACTTTACATCCTTTAGCAGTTGGCCTGTCAGAATCAACCAACTCCATATAATGATACTTATAGTCTGTAGACTAATAGTATTCCTGGCCTTATCTGATATTTTCCTCGAGCATTTCATGCAGTAGTGAGGAGTTTTCTCGTTACCATGTAGTGCACCTACCGTAGTGCTAATTATTGCTGCGATATCTTTTGACACAATATTTATCACATTACCCTGCAATTGTAACTATGTGCGAGTATTAAGTAAAAGTTGCTTTAGCACAAAAGTTTGCTGTTTCTATGTCACGCCGAATTTATTCTTGAATACAATCTCAGAGATCTCTTTTCTGGACCTGGCTTCAGGTTGTTCATCGGGATAGCCAAGTGATAAGAGAATAACGCAGGAATATCCATTTGGTACACCCAAAACTTCTCCAGCTTTCTTAGCGTCAAATGCTCCTATATAGAGTGTCCCAATGCCCAGTTCCTGTGCCTCAAGCACCATATTCTCCAGAGCTAGTGCGACGTCAAACATAAACCAGTATCCTTCCTTGTCTGTGATTGTTTTACCATCACGGCATCCCGCCTTGTTTAACTCAGCACAGGCAGCGATAACCACAGGAGCCTGCTTTATTACGCTATTGTTGCGGCTACCGAGTACAGTCACACTATCTGCCAGTAGAGTTTTGATATTATTGTCTTGAATAACAATAAAACGCCACGTTTGAGTATTAGCCCATGAAGGCGCGAGACGTCCTGCCTCAAGAATAATATCAAGGGTCTTCTGTTTTATAGGTGTAGCTTTATATACACGGATACTTCTTCTCTTTTTGATTGCTTCTAGAACGTCCATACTATATCCTCCTTAGGTGATTAAATTAGTATCCTGCTTTGAATTTACACTGCTTATTATATATCTTTGCACGGGTCTGAGTATAATATGTTAACGATGAATGAATATCTCCACCAAGTAAACAAAACGCTAAAAGGTGCAATTCGTGTTTTTTATCACCATCTCCTTTAACCTCAGGGCATCCTGTGCCGCATAGGCCGCTTCATCATTGTCAAAGTAACAATAGATTTGTTTACCCTGCCTTTCCCAGGCTAGGAAATCTTTAGCCCATTCTGCAAGCGTCTCGGTATCGTACTGACCCGCGTAAGCCACCTCCGGTCCATGCAGTCGCACATAGACCAGGTCGTTGGTTACTATTTTGGAGGTTTGTTTGCCAGCAAAGTCATAGATGCAGAAGGCAGCGTTATGCTCCGCCAACACCTTATTAGTACTATCGTTTATCCAGCTTTCGTCGCGAAACTCAAAGACATACCGAAAATCACGAGGTAAGGCTTCTAGGAAAGCTCTTAGACGCTCTAAATTAAAATGCCAGTAGGGCGATAACTGGAACAGAATTGGACCAAGTTTATCGCCTAGTATCTCCACACGCTTCAAGAAGACCGAAAGAGTCTGTTGCGGTTCTTTCAGCTTCTTCATGTGGGTGATGTAGCGGCTGGCTTTTACGGCAAAGATGAACCCGGCGGGCACTGTATCTCGCCAGTCAGCCATAGCCTTTTCGGTAGGCAGGCGGTAGAAGGTGTTATTAACCTCCGCCGTCTGGAAATACCGGGCATAATAGGCGAGGAAGTGGTCTGAGGGAAGGTCCTCAGGATAAAAAGGACCTGCCCAGTGCTCGTAATGCCACCCCGAAGTACCAATGTGAATAGAGCCCTCTCTTTTCATAGCGTTATGCCTATTATCACTACGAAATGGCAGACACGTCAAGAATATGAACGAGATTATTGGGCAACATAAATATCATTAGTACGGGACAGGGCACGGGGTAAACTCCGCGAAGTATCTCAGGGTGGGGTTACTGTTGGTGTCATTGCGAGTGAAACGTGGCAATCTAGTGAGGGGGGGTAAGTTTATTCATAGCTATTGTCCTATTGGTAGTATTGGGCATTGGTAGTATTTAATAGTCATTCTGGACCTGATCCAGAATCCAGGATAATGCCATTTAACATTTGCCTTATTGAGATTATATATTTTCTTCAGGCAAGTATTGTCTTATCTTTGACTTTTAACCTGTGTTTTTAACTTTTGAGATTTAATCTTTGATTTATTGATGATTGGTAGTATTTAATAGTCATTTTCTTGACAACTGCTACTACCAGTGATAGCATTCCAATATGCAGGATAACGAAAAGTTAATCCGGAAGTTCCTCAACGACAAGATGCATATCACGGTTGAGGATTGTGATAAACTCCTCACCACCTATGGTTTTAAACTGCGTAAAAGCAGCGGCAGCCACCGGGTTTATCACCGGAAAGGTGGCAAACCGGTTACTGTAGTTAATCCCAAAGGCAAAAAATATGTAAAGCCTGGCTATGTTAATTTGCTTATTAAGTGCTTAAATCTGGAGGAACAAGATGGTTACTAATATTAAACGCAAGCCGCTGGAATATTACCTCAAGCTTGAATATCCCATCACATTGATTCCTGATGAGACAGGTGGCTATGCTGTTGAAATTGAAGACCTTTCCGGCTGCATCTCTCAAGGTGATACTGTGGCAGAAGCAATAGAAATGATTGAAGAAGCTCGCCGGTTATGGTTAGAGGTTGCTTATGAAAATGGACTGGATATTCCTGAACCAAGTAATGAGCAGGAATACAGCGGAAAGTTCTTTATTCGGGCTCCCCGGAGTTTACACCGAAAATTAGCCCGTCTAGCGAAGAGAGAAGGAGTCAGCTTGAATCAATATCTGGTAGCCACATTATCTCGTTCTATTGGTATGGAAGAAGCTCAAAAAACCAATATCCATAAGCGGGATACCACTAATAGCTGATTACTTTTGCCTTCACATTTTCTTTTACGTTTATCGCTTAAAGTAAAATAAGAGAATCCATATTTCAGGGTAGAGAGTTTGTCTTTAACTCTCTTCTCCAGGTGAAGAATATTAATCTTTGACTTTTAATCTGTGGTTTTGACCCCTGTTCAAGTCAGGGGCATGCCTTTGAGATTTGACATTTGATTTATAATTCTCGTCATTCCTGCCTCCGAGCGGGAATCCAGTGGGTGGGGATGAGGGTTTAAATATTTGGTAATTTGTATTTATTTCGGATTTCGGATTTAGAGTTTCGGATTTTCTTACTCTCTTGGTGTGCAGAGGGATTATGATGTCTGTACTTAACCATTATCTTTGTCTTACCACGCATACTTTCCATATTGTCATTCTGAGGATGCGTGAGCATCCGTGAGCATCTCAGTGTGGGGTGGTTGCTGATAGCGGAAAGCTGACTGCCATTAATTATATATTAGTTTTGACCTTTAAGCTTTGACTTTTAACTTATTGAATCATTGTTAGTATTGGCTTATTTGCTGTTGGTAGCCTGTAGAAAGTTCAATGCGGGTGGTAACGGTAATCAGTTTTTACTCTCTGCTGGTCAGCCACTCTATCTGTAAAGAAGAATCAGCCTTAAGCTTGCGGAACTCCGGGTCACCGGTAATCAAGGGAGCATTCTTGACCAGCGATAAGGCAGCGGCGAAACAGTTAGCGTAGGCTATTGGACAGTCCATTTTTAGATGGGCTGCCGTCAGGGTGAGGGTGCGGTCAACAT
Organism: Dehalococcoidia bacterium UBA2247; assembly: GCA_002347295.1. Lineage (GTDB taxonomy): Bacteria > Chloroflexota > Dehalococcoidia > UBA2247 > UBA2247 > UBA2247. The sequence goes on from DDXZ01000051.1 coordinate 8,018, forward strand.
CAATGACGGCGATAGGTAATTCATCAATGCAGGCAAGTGTTTTCTGAGCTTTTGGGAGACCCCTCTCTCGCTCCACGATATACATCACCTCGCCCAGGTTAACTACGCACAAATAGAGATTACAATCACCTTGTGCCGCCGACTCTAATAGCTCTCTGACACGTCTGCTTCCCGGCTCAGCCTCCAGGTAAGCAAGAAGAGCATAGCTATCAAGGACGTATTCTTTTCGAGAACTACTTTCCCCGGTCTGCATCTTGCCGCCTTGATTTCACCAGTGTTTTGACCAGAGAAGTCTTGCCCTTTAGTATACCGCTGGAGTTCCTGATGGGAGTTTCCGAAGCGGGCACGATGGAGATAACACCACCGTAGTCAACGACGTGGACCTTATCGCCTTTCTTGAGTCCATACCGCTCTCTAAGCTCTTGTGGTATGACAATCCATCCCTTTTCTGAAAGTATTGACGTATTCATAATTCTTCCCCAATGTATCCTTTCTAGTATGTAGTATATACTATAATAATAAAAATATATACTACTATCAGGAGACTAACATTCTTGAACACAGTCGTAAATACCGTATGAGCAAAGCGGATCGGTACGAAGAATCCGTAGCCCCCTGTTATTCTGAACGAAGTGAATGAATCCATTCTCGTTGTCATTCTAAAAATGCGTAAGCATCTTCAGAATCTGGTGGAGCGGAGGGGAATAAAATCACCAATCACCAATTTCCAACTACCAAACAAATCCCAATACTATAATAATCAATACCCAAGCACATTTATTGTCATTCTGGACCTGATCCAGAATCCAGGATAATGCCATTTAACATTTGCCTTATTGAGATTACATACTTTCTTCAGGCAAGTATTGTCTTATCTTTGATTTTTTAATCTGTGGTTTTGACCTTTAAGCTTTGACTTTTAACTTATTGAATTATTGGTAGTATTTGACATTATTATTGGTAGTATTTGACATTGGTAGTATTCATCCGTCATTCCTGCCTCCGAGCGGGAATCTATCCCACTTTTGTCATTCCTGCCTCCGAGCGGGAATCCAGTGGGTGGGGATGAGGGTTTAAATATTTGGTAATTTGTATTTATAAGGATTTCGGATTTAGAGTTTCGGATTTTCTTACTCTCTTGGTGTGGTACAGGGAAGGTCAAACAGAACAAGGTACCTGTCCCTCCGCTAATCGAATGATGTGATATATCCCTGAGTCACTGCTATCACGTGCTTGTCTTGCCATGCTTTTCACCCTTCACCCTATTTTAAATGATAAGAAGAGCTGGGACAAGGTACCTGTCCCCTTGTCCCTTAAAAAGCACAATTACAGGAGTAAACTATGTCAGAATGAAAATGAGATGGTAAAAATGAGGAACGGTAATAAAAACCGCAAACAAGTATCTTAAGTTATACTAACTTTTAGACAGAGATTAAATTTTTGGGTATCCATCCCTCAGAATAAAGCCTTTGCCATGCTATCCGAATATGTTGAGGTTTTAAAAGGCGAGCTTTGCGTTCATTCCATTCGTGCACCTGCAAAATAGCGTCATTTGTATTACGAACTGACTTGTCATGGACTGTCACCCAATGCACTGATGCAAGAAGCTCCATACCATAAGGAGTCTCGAAGCCATCAACTAATGCTACTACTCTATGTAGTCTATTGATTACTTCTGGATGATCTCCTAACAACCTATTTGCATCATCAATGGCTCCTTGTAGAAGTTCAATTTCCACATCAGGTTTCTGGTTATCACCATACCCACGAATATAATGACCTTCGAGAACTTCTAGAACTTTATTGAGATTATGTGCGTATGGACCATAAGTAAGTTTTACATAGTTTAATCGTAATTCTTGGCCTGATTCTTGTAGAAAATATGCAAGCTTTTGGATTTCAAGCAGGGTAAGTCGATAGTTATTGCGATGGTATTGTTCCATGAGCTTAATTAAGAGGGCGCGCGCAATAGTCATACGGGGATGCTTGGTTGCTACTGGCATGTCATTTGCATTCGGTGCCCCGGTTGGCTCAAACAATCGAACATCAACTTCTGTAAGTCCTGCAAGGGCTTCCGTAATCATTGGTTGAACTTGTTTCCAATCCAGCCCTCCCAAACCACATCCTAAAGGAGGGATCGCTATAGATTTAATACCAAGTTTACGAATCATCGTTGCTAAATCTGGCAAGCCAGCTGCAATATCATCGTATCTCGAGCGATCTTTCCAATGACGTTTCGTTGGGAAATTAATAATATATTTCGGACCTAGCATGCGCTTCGTTTCGAAAACAAACATGTGCCCAGGTTTAATTTCGCCGTTATGGCATGCTTTTGTATAAGCATCGAAATTATCTGGAAACGCTTTCTTCGACTGTAACGCAATCCCCTTACCCATTACTCCAACGCAGTTAACAGTATTGATAACTGCGTCGACGTCTTCATCGATGAAGTTTCCTCGTAATACTCTAATCATATGCAAGTTTCCTCTTCTAATAATACCATTGTTTTCGCACGATAACTTTGGTAGACACATTGTATTTAGCTATAATACTAGAAACTTGATTTTGGACTTTGCTATTTAGGACACCTATCTCCTGTATTAACGCCCAAGGGCAGAATTGATATACTAGAAATTCTGCCTGTTGTTTACGGCGTTGAAGATCATTATCCTCTAAAGTATCGTGCCAATAATGGGCGTACACAGCTTCCCAATCCACTTTATCAAGATCGTCCACTTGGTCGAACCACTCCGTATAAGAGGCAATACCATGTCCATCTGAAAATACGTATTGGAGCTTGGCTCCTAATATTGATTCGACCGTTGTAACTAAATACAGTATGGGTTCCTCTCCTTCCGAATATCCTGAAACCATCCCTGTGTGCAATTGAAAAAGCATTGGTGATAATGGTCCGAAATAGAATGGTACATAATCATGAATGGTTCCTCCCGTACCACAAGGTATCGGATGAGTTTTCCTTATAGTCTGAATTTCATTGTTATGTATTGTCCGATACTGCAGGCCATCCTCTGGAGAGTGAAGTGGAGCATATATGCCTCCTCGCTTTAGGCACACTTCAAGATTATCAACATGTATAATACGAAAGATCGGGACAGGATGAGGCGTTGGCATTAGCTTTTTTCTCCCTAAGTCTTCATCAAGTCCTTTCTTATAGATTATTTTAAACCTACTATCAGATAACGGCAAGTATTTGGTGTTAGTACCTACAGCATATTGGGCACTTATAAATGATTACCTACATTTATTTTCTCGTGCTTCCTTCCACAACCACAATCTCTTCCAGCGTTAGCCCATAAAGCTCATAAACCAGCCAGTCAATCTTATGGGACAAGGTACCTGTCCCTTTGTCCCTAATACCTATAATACTAATGATAATGAACGTTTTACGCCAGCCATAGTTTGCGAGCAACTTTGTTGATACCGGGGCCATAACCATCATACCTACGCCTATACCGGCGGCGAGTATTCCCTGGGTTAATGCTCTCAATTTCACGAACCAGCGGGAAAGTGTGGCAACATAGGAAGAAAACAGGGCACTGAGACCACAGCCAATGAGAAATCCTAAAAAGATATATAACTGTAATACACTACCGGCAAAGCTGCTTGCGATAAGTCCAGAACAAAAAAAAGAATACCTCCGGCAGCAATGGTAATCCGGGGCCCATATTTGTCCACAGACCATCCCGTGGCAAAGGCCATAATATTTTGTGAAAAAGTCATGATGGAGGATACGATAGCAATACTGGCTCGGGTGGAATTGAATTCACCCTGAAGGTCTTCGAAGAAAACACCATAGGAATAATAGAAACCAATGGCTACTACAGCGATAATAACACTGGTTGCCAGGTAATCCATCCGTAGAATAATTTACTGCTACTTTTATCTGATTGAGGGGCTGTATTACTATCTGACCTGTTGCTAATGATACCATTACCTCCGGAGTTGCAGTCATTATTGGTAAATATTATTTTGTACCGGGGGGAGGCGGAGGTACCGGTGGCATTTCTACTCTTAAAGCAGTAACAGATGAAACAAATAGATTGTAATAACCGACGAGAAAAATAAGGTCGGTGGTATTTTGTGCCCCTAGTTTCTCAAAAACAGGTTTGAATGTGGCATCTGTGATATCGTGATTACGGAATAATTCATAGGCAAAGCGGAGATAAATAGCTTCGCTTTCTGGAAGACCTTTTAATGATTTGCCTTCCCGAATGGCTGCTATAGTGGCCTCGCTGACACCGGCTTGTTGTGCTGCACGTCCATGGATTACCCCTTCAAGTTCGCATTTTAACTGCCACGCTATAGCAGAACTTACCATCTCTCGCACTGCCGGAGGTAATTTCGATTTAAATCTGAGATATCCTCCTAGAGCAGCCACGATTTGTACCCCCTCGGGGCTGTTTAACAATGCCTCGAAGAGAGTAGGTAGTTTTTTCATTCCCCGGCTGGTGGCAATTTCATCATAAATATGCTGCTGCGATTCTGGAAGGTCCTCTCTTGATATGTATTTTACTCTGGCCATGAACTGCTCCTTTCCGATATTACCCGGTATTAACCACCCCATTTTTAGCTGGGGTATGGCGTTATTATAATCCTTTCGCAGACATTTGATAATATCCCCACTGTATTATCGTAGTTGTGGGAATAGGTCGTTCTATGGGAAAGCTCGCCAGAGGATAACTGTGCCTATTTCAGGCTAATAATGACACCGGGTTGAAAAAGGGATAAAAAGAAGGAGGAAATGGGTTGAGTTGAAGCTAAAGGTTGCCTGTAAAGTCTCTGTTTGAACGGTTAAAAGAAATTTGATTGCCCATTCTGGGGATGGCGCTTCAAGGTAGCCTTTTTCAGCAGTCTCTTACTATTCAACCATATAGGTTTTTTGTCTTTTGTAAAGAGTGGAAATCTTATTTCTTTAGTGTTGCCAGGGTTATCAGCGTCCTTGTGTACATAAAAAATAACATTGTCGCCTATAGGTGGTTTATTTTCTTTAGGGGCGTACCCTGTAAGTACGTGATGGTTAGTTACTAGAAAGAGAATCGAGCCTTTAGTAGCCTGTAATCTGAAATAGAATCCTGTTCCCTGAGAAACCAGCGTATCACCTTTTAAGAGTAATACGGGCGTTGTAATCATTGATAGATGTTCAACGTTCATCTGATATATCGCATTTCCTTTTTACCTTGGTCTCACCCACGTCGGCATCTTCGACGGGTAAAATTGAAGCAAGTTCTTCTTCAACATCTATCCCATACTTAACGGCGGGCTGGGCGATGTGAATCCCAAAGACTGCCCGGAGTTCTCCAAGGGCGGCAAAGGTCTCAAATTCTCTGTAATGGAAACTAGGTCTATCCTTGTCCCCAACCTCGTTTAAATACTTACGACAAGCTGCTCTCATTGCTCGCAGGTTCAGGGAAATATCTGGATTATCACCTATTCTTTGAAGTATGCTGGTTAACTCTTTCCGAATCTCAAGCAATGACTGATCCACAAACATCGGTGTTTCAATGTTGTACGGGTTGTATAACGCCCGGCGGTCTTCTAAGAATGTTATTAGTTTCCTCACCACATCCCGGTCAGTTTCAGGAGGAGTCCATGATACGCCAAAGAAGGGTGTTGAAAATCCTGTTAAGCTCTTTGATATTTGTTTATATTTAATCTTCATATTTCTTGAGCAAGATTCAATTTAAATGCCTGGTCCTTCTGATCTCAGCTTTAATCATCCTGGCTTTTCCCCTCCACCACGGCAATCTCTTCCAGCGTTAGCCCATAAAGCTCATAAACCAGCCAGTCAATCTTATGGGACAAGGTACCTGTCCCCCTTGTCCCTACTTTTCATCTATCTAGTACATATGATCATGGCACTTTCAATGACAAATTGAAGAATCATGTGGGGGGGAGCAAGAAACCTCTCCCTGTGTCTCAGGCAATTTGCCCTTATTTTCGAAAAATACTATACTTTCAACAGAAGCAAGGTGAGTAATATGAAGCAGTACAGATTGCCCGTAATAATATTTGAACCAGCCGAAGAAACAGATAACAAGTATTTAGCGGAAATTCCTATACTTTCCGGTTGTCGTGCCTGGGGCGACACACCGGCGGAGGCACTGGAAAATTTACGCAGCGTTGCTGCTGAATTTATCCAATCATTTAAACAACATGGTCATCATCTTCCTCTTGCGGTCGAGGAGGCTGCTTATGAGATTGTTGGCCCCAAAGCCTCCACTGAGGTTACTGTCTATCTGTGAATTATCGTGAACTAACCCGCAGGCTTAATCATTTAAATTGTGTTCTTGACCGGCAAGCCAGGGGTAGCCACGAAATCTGGATAAATTTGCATACAGGAGCACGCACAACTATTCCCAACTGGGGAAACAGAGACTTAAAACCGGGTACAGTATCAAACATCCTGCGGGACCTGGGTATCGCCAAAAAGGATTTCGAAGGGAAATAATTCATCCCTTATTTTGACTTACAGTCCGATAGCTGACGGCAAACTGCTAGCTATGGACGGTAAACTCGCTTCCCGTCTGCCAAGCATAAACTATCATTGTACTTTCCACAATAAATTGAAGAATCATCCGGGACAAGGAACCTGTCCCTGTCTCCCTGCATAATTTTACTCCCGCCACTTGCGGGAGAGTTTAGATCCCGTATGAATATCATGAATCGGAAAGTCAGAGTGATGGGTATCTCATCTCCTTATTGTCATTGCGAAGTCACGCAGTGACTGCGGCAATCTAGCGGAGGGGGAATGGCTCCATCCCCACGCCAGTCCCCCACTCTGCATTTTCTTGCCAAAATTATTCCCTCGCCCTCGGACGAGAGAGGGCAGGGTGAGGGAATATCATGTCCTCCTACTGTCATCACGAGGAGCCGCAGCGACGCGGTGATCTAGTCGGGTAGGGAAATCTCCATGTATTCTCTGATTTAGCCAGAGAATCCAGTGTATTACCATTAACCCCTGCCTTATTGTTGATAACCATGTTTCATGAAATATCACTGTCATGCTGAGGAGTGGCAACGACGTGAGCATCCGGCGGGGCGGCCGGGTTGTAACATCCCCACGCCAGTCCACCATGACTTTTCCCACGTGTCATGCTGGAGCGAAGCGAAGCATCTCAGGGTGGGGCGGAATTAACCCATCCGGTGTGGAGTAGAAAATAAGGTCGTTCTCTTGAGGCACCGGTTCGTTGCTCATTTTAGTCCTCTAAACTATTCTTCAAAACAACAGCCTGTAATATCTGCTGCTTATCATTAACCAATTTTGTCTCCAATATTTAGAATACTACCTATCCTATCCTTTCCCCTTCCACTATCGTAATCTCCTCCGTCGTTAAGCCGTAAAGCTCATAGACCAACTGGTCAATCTGGCTCTCATACTCTTTTACTTTTGCCTGCTTTATAGGATTAGAAAAAAAGTCCGAATCTTTTGTAAAGGCGAGGATTCTGTCAATTAATAAAATAATAGATTGTTGAATATCAACGGTATCAAGTCTCGGAGTTGGGAGAGATTTAATCATATCAATTGTGAAATTAATACCTCCACCTATTCCGAGTACACTATAAGACTGTTTTATATAAAAACCGATCAATCTTGAATTCAATATTCCAAGCGCAACTTTCAAGCTGAGTCCATTCTTTGTAAAAACTATTTCTGTCGATTTACCAGCAATGTATTGCCCGTCTTCATCCAAAAACGATTCAAAATGTCTTATTCCACTAATAATGATTTTCGGTTTTATCATCTGCTCATATCTTTTTGGGAATAATTTCTTAAAAGTTACCTTATTAACAATTGGATTATTGTATTTGGCTTTCAAATACGTTGTTTTTTTCTTACCCCATAAGCTAAGAAATGGCTCGATAGTTCCTGTATTGATAAATCGAAAGTATGGCCCATTTGAATCTTTATAGCTTGATAAATCCATGAGAATACTATCTATTTCGTAAGCTTCCGCAACACTAAAAGGATTCTCTGCAATATAATAATCACCAATAGTTTTAGGTTGGTTTCGTATTCTTAAGACAGTTGATAGACAATCTGCAAGCGATAAACCAAGATTATCCTCAAGAAATTGCTTTTTTATACTTAAAGAGTGACTTATCGAATAATCATTATCAAATCGGTCAACTACAATTTCATTAGTTCTACAATTATTTGCAAAGATGGTAATTACTGGTGAATTTCCAGCCTCAAAAACTTTTACTGAATTACAGTTTGCTATCCTAAATATGTTTTTACCCAATAATTTTCTGATTTCTTTTCCATATCCAATAGCAAACCATTTATTTGGAGTAATAAAGCTAGCGGTTCCAGTACTATTTAAGAGCATGTGCCCAAGTTCTAGGAAAAGAACATAGAGATCCCAATTTCCTTTCGCAGAAGAATAGAGCTCGCTATATTTTTGTCGTAAAACTGGTTGTTCTTTTACCATTAACTCAGAATCTATATAAGGTGGATTTGCAATCACGATATCAAACCCGCCCTTCTTATGGAAGACTTCGGAGAAATAAACTTCAAAGTCAAAAATTTCTTTGTTATTGGTGAGTTTGAGAATTAATTGGTCAATCTGGTTTTTATATTCTTGCTTCTTTTTGTTATTAGTCTCATTGAAATGAATTGGTTTGAGTTTCTCCAGCTCTTCAAATAGTGGCCAATTCAATACGTCTTTTTTAACCCCAAGTAACGAATTACCACAGACAATCTTATAATCCAGGTTGGGCAGTGGCTGAATCTGCTTAATATCTTCTTCATCTACCACGAGGGAGAGCCAGAGACGGAGCTTGGCAATTTCTACCGCACCGGAATCAATATCCACGCCATAAAGGCAGTTCTGAATAGCATGGCGCTTGAAATGATAGTTCGTTCTCCCCGTTTTATCCGGCAGGTATTTTGTGAGCGTGTTGCGAGCACGTACGATTTCTGTCATAAGGCCCACCGGGAAAGCACCGGAACCGATGGCGGGGTCGCAAACACGGACGTTAGCAAGAGCATCGTCAATTTCCTGAGCATGTTCCTGAATTGACCTTAATATTATCTGATACTTAGATGATTTGATATTACCCTGTTCTATCTCCGTTTGTTTCTTGATTGCAGTGATGTCGTTTTCGGTCACCAGTTCGCCCAGACGGATAAAGTCCTCAATATCTTGCCGGAAAACACGGTTAATGTTACCCGATGTCTTTAACGCCTGCTGCTGAAAGGCAGGCGCACCAAAAAGCTTAAGATTAGCAGGCTTTTCCTGCGCCAGCGCTACTTCGCCGCTGTTCAATGCCGTATCCAGATAGTTAATCAGGCTTTCCTGGCACATGTAATGCACAATTTCCCGCGGAGTATAATAAGTGCCTTTGGATTTACGGTCTTTGACGTCAAGCATATTCTCAAAGACCTTACCGAGCATTTCCGGATCAATCGCCACCTCTTTTTCCAGCGGTTCATCTTCTTTTACCGTGAAGTTATAACGGTCGAAAACATCGAGGATACCCGTGCCGGTATCGCCTTCTTTGGTCTTTTCCGTATTGGAAAAGAGTCCATTCGGCAAAGGGATATCCACATGTACCCAGTCATAGTTATTAATCGGGTCGAATAATCCACCGTTGAGGAAGGGAATTTTACAATTAAAGCGGCTGTAAAAGTCATCTGTTCTTTCTATCGCCAGCGCTTCGTAAAAAAGAGGTTCCAGAATATCGTTAAAGAAATTGCTGTAAGAAGCATTCTTCTTTTCAAAAAGGCGCCGCAGGAAATCTTTCGGTCCCGTGCCCCAGGCAGCATCGCGCCCGACACCAAACCAGCCCTTCTTCTGGAGGAAATAAAGAAAGACGATTTGTCCCAGCAGTTTCTTGGCAAAGCCGACGGTATCCATCCCGCAGGAAGTGAACTCACTCCTGACCTTATCATCACGCTGGATAAGTTTCCGCAGAGATTCTTCAATATCAAGATAAAGGTCCTTGTATTTGGTGAAGAATTCCTTGGTAACAACTTCAATACTGAATGCTTTTTCAAAGTCAGAGAGGAGCGGCTTGCGGATATCATCCAGCAGAATATCCAGCAATTGCATCTGGGCGGTATGACTGCTTTCATGTTCTCCAACAAGAAAGGAGTAGCGTCGTGCTGGAGTAAGCTCTTTTTCTACTTTCACTTTTCCAGCAGCAGTCTTCGCAAGGTTATAGTCCATTTTAACCAGCGAAAAGCGCCAGTCACTGCTTTCTTGAGAGGTAAAGGCAACAAGAGCGGCATTCTTCTGCTCGCTGTTCATAAAACCATCCAGATAGCGGGCAACGAAGTTTCTCTGCATGGTGCGGGCATATTCCAGAGATTGTTCCTTCTTGAGCCGCACGATAAGAACATCCATCTTATTGCCGTCAGTATCTTCGTATTTACCGATACGTTCGATAGAATTAATATAGGTCTGAAAAGCCCCGGCATTGGGGAGACGGTTTCCGCCCCAGACAAAGTTGTTGGATTCATCGAGATGTTTGAGTAAATTCTTGCTTAAATTGACAAAGCTCTCGCGTTCAAAAGGCTGTTCAAAGGTCTCCCGGATTAACTTTACGGCCGATTGTTTATCCATATTATACCACCCCTCACCTTAATCCTCTCCCACAAGGAGCGAGGAACAGGATGGACTCTTTGTATACTCAGAATGACTCCTCCTGTCTAGCGCTACAGAATGTTACTGTAGTAAACAATTTTTTCTCAATCTAGCTTGAAAAGTTTTCATAAATATGTTACTGTATTAACAGAATCACGATGAGAGGCCAATCCAAAGGGCTTAGCCCGCGGCAATGCCTCTTTTTTATTTCTCTTTCTGATACTCCAGTATTGGCCTAAGATTATTCATAAACACGATATGCGGCATCAGTTTCCGGTACAGCGAAGAAAAGCTGGTCTTATCAGGAATCATCAAATTCAGTAACTTATCGTTGCTTATCAAATAATCTACCAGGCAGTAAAAGTCCCCATCACCGGTCACGATAAGCGCCTTGTCAAAGTTCTTATATTCAATCATGGTATGTAGAACAAGTTCCGCATCAACATTCCCTTTCACAGTTCCGTCGGGCAGAGTAAGTGTTGACTTATGAATCAAAATGTATCCGTCTTTCTGCAAGTTGGTATATAAACCTTGATTCAGTGGTACATACCCGATAAAGATAAAAGCCATGCTGATATCATATTTGCGTGAGAGATATTGGCGGTATTTGCGAAAATTTAATATCCATCCTTGATTCCGAATGGATAGATTGAGATTCTGACTATCAATAAAGGCATAATTATGCAGCTGTTTTTTCATATCTATTTACCCACCATATATTCCGAGAGAATGACTTCCCGCGGTCCGGCAGTCTGAGCCGCACTTTCCGCGATTGTCTCGGTGAAAAATTCTGGCGCAATGTTCATCCTGAGTTTTGCCAGGATTTTCAGCGGGTTCGTTTCCTTACTCAGTTCTTTTACTAGAGTTTTCGTGGTCTGACCGGGTAAACCACCTTCTTCAATGAGACGGATGACTTTTTTAATATAAAGTTCGTCGTCATCCGTATAACCCTGGTAGTGCTGTACCTGCTTCGACTTAAGTATTTTTAAGACAAAGGTGGCACTGTCACGGCCACCTTTCAGTTTTACCTCGGGAATTTCTGTCGTAGTGGCATCGGTAAATGACTTTTTGTTCTTTTCGAGAAAATCGTAGTAATTTGCACTGATAATACGCCGCGGAGTATCCGGCGGCACTTCAAGACGAGAGGCAGCAGTAAGAAAATCCAGTTCCTGTGTGGATACATTATCCGACTGATAGAATTTCTGCAATTTGCCTTTACGGAAGTAGGTTAACAAAGAATCATCTTTAGTGGTATAAGCCCGGGCAGTACGTGCCTTTTTGGGCAGGTGTTTGATTTTTTCAAAAAAGTCGGGATTTTCATCACGGATTTGGCGGATTATTTGTAAATATTTCAATTCACTTTCTTCGGCTTCATCTTCGCCGGTGATGGTCTTTTTTGAAGTTAAGCGACTGAATAAATCATGCGACTTTATTTCTTCGCCTTCGGTAAGTAATCGGGCATCAGCGCCGAGCATTTCAATGAATGCCTGGATTTTGTATTCGGCAGCTTCCTTGAGTTTTATCTGGTCGTTTGATTGCGTGGTAGGGAAGAAATTAAAGGTATAAATCTTGTCAAATTTAGTATCAACGCGGTTGATACGTCCGGCGCGCTGCATGAGGCGTGTGGGATTCCAGGGGATATCATAGTTAATGATAACATTAGAGCGGTGCAAGTTGACACCTTCCGCGAGTACTTCTGTGGTGACGAGTATGCGGTAAGTATCTTCGGAACTTCTCGCGCGGGCATCAAAGTTGGCAGTAACTTTATCCTTTGCGGTTGTACCGGATGCCCCGGAAAAGGAGAGTACTTTCTGTGGAAATTCCTTGCTCAAATTACGCTCCAGATATTCCGCAGTTTCCCGCGATTCGGTGAAGATAATTATTTTATTTGTCTTTAAGAGGCTATTCTTTTTCAGAATATCCACAAATGTGAGCAATTTAGGGTCGCGGTTTATCGTCTTCCAGAGTTTATCCATTTCTTTTAAGACGGCAAGGTCATTATAAAGGTCTCTGGAAAAATCGGGGTTAAAATCTTTCGTATCGTAGCGGCGTGCTTTACCGATGGCAATGAGATGCTCGATAGCTGTGTCATCATCGTTTTCCAGTAACTCGAAGATTTTACTGGTGTACTCCTTACTGACGTAAACATTGCCTTTTTCAAATTCATCAATAAATTGTTGATAAGATGTAATGAAACGCTGTAGAGTCTGCCGGAAAGCAAAAAAGCTGCTTTCCAGACGCTTAACGAGTAGTATCTTCATGAATTTTCTCATGTTTTTCTGGGCTAATTCTTCCGGCTGAGTAACTTTACCCTTGAAATACTCGGGAAGCATGGGGGTATAGCGGGAGTAAGTGAATTTGGCGGTAGCCAGTTCAATTGTCCTGTTAAAAACACTATCTTCAACCCGATTCAGTTGATAGAAAACTGGCTCGGGGTCAGCCACCTCGGGGAATTTCAAGTTCTTCTGCTTAAAATCCTCAGAAAAATATTTGATAATTTCAGCACGGGTGCGCCGCACCATAAGATATTTAACCGCCTTTTCTCTAACCTGACGGGAATTTTCTTTTACGACCTGAATATATTTTTCGTAATCCAATTGCCTATCCAGTCCGTTAAGTCTTTTATCCAGACTGCCAAAGAAATATTCCAGGTCGGGTAAATTAGGAATGGTACTTTTTCTCCCTTTTTGGAATAGCTTAATCTGGCTGAGAATATCTTTAGGCGAGTTATTCAGAGGAGTGGCAGTAACCAGAACTACCCGTTTGCCACGGCAAATTTGCGCCAGCATTTCATAAGTAATCGTCATTTCCGTACGAAAACGGTGTGCTTCATCAATAAAAACATTTTTATATTTTTCGGTGCCTTGTTTGATAAGATGCTCTAATTTACCCAGTGATTCAAATCGGGCGTGAACCCGGAAATCGTTAAAAACACTGGGCCAGGAGCCCGGGCTATTCTCGTCAAGAAGGGCAGGGGGAGCAATAACGAGAGTTCTTCCGTCAAGCTGGCTGGCTAACATGGCAGAGATATATGTTTTACCAAGACCGACAACGTCAGAAAGAAAAACACCGCCATACTCATCAATTTTGTTCTTTGCGTCTTTCACGGCTTCATTCTGGTAAGCCAGGTCCATGAAGCCTTCCGGAAGATACTTCTTTTCTATTTCCTCCTGGTCAATATTTATTTTCTCCTTAAAATACTCATACAAGAACTTGAGATAAAGTTCATATGGTGTGGTAGTGTTATTAAACCACGTTCTATCCCGAACGGTTTCGATATATTTATCTTTTACATCAACCGCACTCTGCCAGAGTTCATTGAATTTAGCCAACGCAAAATCGTAATCCGCTTTATCTTTTAATTCAACATTAAACTCCAGATTATCGACCAATCCGGCTTCGGTGAAGTTGCTGGAACCAGTGATGACACGGCCAACATCCTTGCCATCCTCGACAAAAGTCATGATATAAAGTTTGGCATGGATGTTAGAAGAAGGATACGCTTTGATTTCCATTTTCCCGTTTTGCAGCCATGCGACGAATTTATTAACACCCTCTTCGACGTTCTTGTTATCTTCGGAGTTTTCCATCTCGTTAGCCACTCGGTTACAAAACTCGTCTTTGACTTCAGCGTGGGAAAATTCAAAAGCTGTTTGCGTGGGGGGCTGCGCCTGTTGTATTAAATCCACAATAGGCTTATTGGTATTTATTCCGATGAGGATACGTATATGCTGCGTCGTCTCTAGCGATTGATACAGAGAGTGAAACCCGCTGGAATAAAAGTAGCCGACGAGGACATCAAATAAGCGGGTGTCTTTGATTAAGGTCTGGAACCGTTTCCGGAGATTATTTTCACCTTCATTGGTTATAAATGTTGTGTCTGAATGCATATGAACATTTATCTCCCGGTCTCTTTATTTAAAAAAGCAGGTCAGAAAGAAGTCCTTTTGATTAGGAAAATATTAGATACATACTACTACTTGCTCCCGCCTTATCGCAAGGTATCCCCGTTCTAGAACGTTAATCTTTTAAGACATATTCGGACCTGCTGTGCATCCCACTGGCGTCGGTTACTGGTAATACAGATGCCCGTGCCTGTAAGACGTTTTGGGGACAACCGGTATGGTTTTAAATGCTTTGTGAAACAAGACTCCGGAATTAAACTATATCTGCCGAACCTTCAACCATAACTCCAACCGGTTTGATAATATCATTAACTTATACCAGAGCCTGTTATTCACTATCATTCCCAGAATATGTAGTATTAAACAAAGAGAATAATGAGCTTGGTGAAAAAAACCATGCAGAATACAGCGACAGGATATACGGCACCATATCCGATGCCCACCTCCTCAGATTTTAGTGAATCAATGGCAACAGCAAGTCCCGGGGTACTGGTCATACCTCCGCAAAGTGCGCCCGCAAGCACGATCCAGTTGATGTGAAAGACATAGTGCCCCAGCAGAAAACCGATAAGCATCGAAGCCAAACCGGTAACAAGACTGATAAGAATTAAAAATATCCCCTGCTCCCGGAGCATGTCCAGAAAACCAGCTCCGGCATTGAGTCCGATAACCGCCAGTGCAAAAGGAAGCATGATATCACGGATAGCGGCAAGCGGCTTGGGGGCAACCCTGAGCGATATGCCGCGCACCTCTCCCAGTTTTTCTCCGAAATATCCGGCAATCAGCGATGTGATGATGACACCACCGGCTGCTCCCAGATTAATATCACCAATATAGGGCAGAGGGACACGAATTTCGCCCAGAACCATCCCCGTTATTATGACAAAGAAAAATATGACTACACTGAAAACATTATTACCGCTACTGTTGTTAATAACCGGCTCTTCTGCCGCCCTGAATTCTTTATTGAAGGCTATTTTTTCTTGTTCCACGTTAATCCGGAAAAATCTGGGCGTAAGCTGGATGAAGAAAACGACAATCAGTAATCCCACCGGGTAAGTTAGTGTATATCCGATGGTAATAAGGGGACTATTATCGGTTACTTCAAGAGCGGCCGTAAGACCGGGGGAACTTGTCAGTGCTCCGGCAAAAGTACCGGCAATAGCTATCGGGTCTGCCTGCCCCCTGAAGAAAAACGCCATAAGAAAGACTATTACGGCACCGGTAGTCGTAATAGCAATAGCAAGAATAGGAAAGCTGGCTCCATAACGACGCAGCAGGCGGAAAGCATCCCGTGAGGCCAGCAGCCCCACTGTGGCCATAAACATAGTTATGGCCAAATTGAAAAAGACTCCCGGAACAGCATAACCGGCATGACCAAAGAAAATACCCACAATAAGTGCTGCCGCAGCACCTAACTTGATATTCTTTGTCCCCACTCTCCCGAGAACAACACCCAGGAAACTGACCAGAAATATCAGTATGAGCGGGTTATTCAGAAGCGTGTTTATCCAGTTCATAAATCCGTTATTTCTCTAAACCAACAGAATATACTATTAGTATATTCTCAAAATACATTTTATAGAAAAACATTGCAACTATCATACAGTATATTCGTATTTTGATAAACAGACGGTATTGCAGGATAACGTTCCCTTTTGGTTGTTTTCTATTCCATTCTGTTGACAGGTACCCTTTGGGTGCGAATCCAGTCAAATAATTTAGCTTCTGGATACCCTGCCCAAAGGGCACCTGCGTCGGTATGGATTATTGTGATGATTTTAATATCAGCCAAAAGAGAACGCTGCCGTAAGAGTCCAATATATTATGGACTCTTACACCGCTTTGATTTCCTGCTATGGTATGATAATATGTAATACTAAACAAGGAGGTTATTATGGGAAAGGCAAAGATTGCAATTACATTAGATAAACAATCAATCGGTGAACTTGACAGGCTTGTCCAGGAAGAGGTTTTTCAGAATCGCAGCCAGGCGATTCAAGAAGCAATAAGTGAAAAACTGCTTCGCTTAAAAAAGACCAGATTAATTACTGAAAGTTCTAAACTTGAGCGGGTATCTGAGAGAAAACTAGCCGAAGAAGGACTTGTAAGAGATATAAAAGAATGGCCGGAATATTAAGAGGAGATATTCGCTGGGCTGACTTAAATCCAGGCAAAGGGCGAGAACAAACTGGACTACGTCCCGTCATAATTCTCAGTCATGATGTCTTCAATGAGAATTCCGGGACCGTTATAGTAATAGCAATAACCAGCCAGCCACAAAAGGCAGGATTTCCCTTAACGCTGGAACTAAAAACCGGTAATTTACCCCGGCGCTCCTGGGCAAAAATCAGTCAGGTAAGAACACTTTCTACGGAAAGAATAGGTAATCTGATAGGAAATTTATCACGAGAAGAAATAACCTTGATTATTGAGGGGTTAAATGAAATTATTTCCTGATGTAATGTAGAATAACGGAGCATTTTTGTAAATCAAATTTATCACAAAAATAGCGGGAAAATGGAGATGAGATATCAATAGGTAGTACCAGCAAAGACTTCGATTTGATATTCAGCCTGAGTATATAAACGGGGGGTATTCCTAATTCTCATCTTTCCATGCCAAGAGCAAAGTGCAGGGCAGCCTCGACGGCCTTGAATTTTTCGGCATTGAGAACGGTCAGCTTGTCGTGCAGACTTGCTTTGGCGATGGTTGTAATGATATCCAGGTTAACAACACAAGGCCTGGGTAGACCGTCCTCAAAACTCAAGGGGACTTCAGAAGGGATATTACGTACTCTGGTAGTCACTGGGGCAACGGTTACCAACTCCCTGACAGAATAAGCCTCGTCACGCGATAAAAGTAGTACCGGATGTCTGCCTGCTGGCGCTCCTAGCTCTGCCCACCATATCTCACCGCGCTTCATTACCAGGGCTCCTCTGCCAATACGGTGACTCCGGCTCGATGTACTGCATCAACTTCCTCGGCAGACTCAGGGGTAGTGTAATAGCCCTGAATATATTTCTCCACTTCTTTGGATTCTTGTTCCTGTTTCAGAAGTCTCTCAGCTGCACGGCGAAAGAACTCGCTCCGGCTTTCTCCTTTAGCTTTTCGCTCTTGTTCGATAACTTTCAAGACACTTTCAGGTAGACTTATAGCTACTTTTGTGCTTTTATCCATCGAAAAAACCTCTCAAATAAATTTCATACTACTGTCATACAAAAGTATGACCTATTTTGTAGTTTTTGTCAATTTCGAATAAGAAAGGGATCTGAAGAAGATTCGTGGGCATTTTTTAGTATGACAAGAGTAGAACCTTTGTAGGACCAAAGTATTACAAAAATAGCGAGGAAATAGAATAATGTTTACAAAATGTGCTATTTTGTTACTAAGTAATCAATATGCATAATCAAGCAGGATTCGCGAAACGACTTAGAGATTAACAAATGAGTATAACCCAGAGTCATCGATTGGTTAATGGGAGGTCCACCATGGGTACAGTATCGTACACGGATAGATCTACTTGGCCAAACAGAGAATGATTCAGAAGTCGCCGTTACCAGGAAGGCAATGTTAATGCATCCAGACATACATATGTTGCTGTCCGAATTGGCAGCATGGCCTGGTTTAGCGCTAAAACGGCACAATGACGCTGGTCATCTATTACATAAACTTGTTTTTATCTCCGATCTTGGTATAAGAGCTGGCGATCCTGGCGTTGATAAAATCATAGAGCGCGTTATGGAATACCGTTCAGAAGACGGCACTTTTCAAACCCTGGCTAATGTCTCTCCTCAATACGGAGGAAGCGGAAAAGATCAATTAGTATGGATGCTATGTGATACACCATCTGTCCTTTACAGCATGATTAAAATGGGCATAAAAAATAGTGCCATAATTAGTTCTGCTGCACAACATATAGCAAGTTTGAGCTCTGATAATGGTTGGCCATGTGCGGTGGCATCGGAATTGGGCAAGTTTAGGGGACCTGGTCGGAAAACTGACCCATGTCCATATGCAACGATTCTTGCACTAAAGGCGTTGGCCCAAACACCGGAATGGCGTGATAGCCGGGCTTGCTCAATCGGTGCTGATACCGTGTTGAAACTATGGGAGCAACGAAAAGAACGCCGGCCTTATATGTTTGCCATGGGCACCGACTTTGCCAAGCTTAAAGCACCATTGATCTGGTATGATCTCCTCCATGTTCTTGAAGTACTTTCCCAATTCCCTTCACTGAGAAAAGATAAGCGTCTTCTCGAAATGGTAAATGTTATGGAAGCAAAGTCCGACGTCGAAGGAAGATTTACAGCAGAATCCGTTTGGAAAGCCTGGTCAGAATGGGAATTCGGACAAAAAAAGAACCCCTCTTACTTAATAACTCTGCAGGTATACTGCATATTAAAGCGAATCTCCCAAACCTAATAGTTTTACTTGTTACACAGGCCAGAAAAAGGTTATTGAAAAGACTTTACCCGGCCAATCTTTATAATGCAGGGGAGTTTCAGGTATCGTCCTCTTTGGCGGAGCTGAGGTGTAAATAGATAGTACCTGTAGAACATTAGAAATGACGTTTTACCAGTCTTAATAACGCTTTCATATATCGTATTACACCTGCAGGTGACACATGGCAAGCTTAAGGACGTAAAATTTCCTGGTATGAACAGCGGGTCTTGCTTCTTGGAATGACTATCTACGCAACCTACTTTTCCGGGTAGTAGTAGTCCGGGAGCGGTTTTAAAGCGCTGGTAATGCTGATGGCGAACTCGGTGTCGTCCCATGTTTCAACAAGGACGCTGGCATTCTTGCCGAGGGTACGGCAACCCCCTATCACAACATAGTCAGCGTTATAGAACGACGCGAATGTGAAGCGGCGGGAGGTTTCGCTAATTTCAGTATCCTGCCACTCTAGTCCTTGTGTAATCTCATTATAGCCGTTAACGCGGATAATCTTGACGATAGGAGTGAAGCGGAAGTCATAGGGGTTATGAGCGGTAACGGTGATGCCATACTGGCTGAAATCTCTGTTATTATTTACCCAGCCAGGCGCCATGATGGGCAGCGAGGGGGTATCGGTGGTGACGGTTACTGTAGTATAGTTTTCCAGTCGCTCTGTGGTCAAGACCCACTTTTCATAGGTTGTATAGTCGTACACGTAATTTTCATCGTCACTGGTCTTTTCAACGTGGCCGTGACCCTGCCCCTCCGCGATCAGCATCGTAGCCGATTTCTCGGTGATAGCAAGCGATTGGGGCCAGTCGAACCAACTTTTCGTCGTGGTGCCGGCAAAAAACTCCGTATTATTTACACGGCTGATGTCGGCTGTGAGGGTATCACCATTGATAGACGAGCCGGCGTTGAAGAAAAATTCCTCTTTGACCATCTCTAATCGGTTGCCGGTGGCGGACGGCGGGGTTCCTGAGACAGGCGTGATTTTCTCGCCGGTGTATTGGTGATAGAAAAATACTTCTTGCCCACCGAAGTAGTCCGTGATGGTCTGACCACCCGGCGTGGTAGATGTGGTGTGGCTATTGTTTTCGCTGGCTTTACTGGTAAGGCTGGGCAGACTATCTGACTGTTCACAGCCAGTAAGGCCAGCCAGCATTATTATCACCAACGTAAGGTATATAAGTAAAAGCAGGGATTTCTTCATCAGTTCCTCCGAGTTACAACTTTAGGGCCTTGTTTATTGTAACATCAAAAGGAGTATGAGACAAATGATGGCAATGATGGCGGCTGGATGACAGGAGGTCTTTACATCTGAAAAAGCATCACATTATCCGGGTTTAATTGAGGGGATGAAATCAAAATAAGTTTTAAAGTACAATAGATCCCTAATAAAAAATTATTTCACATGTAGTTTTGTTTTTATTTGGGGTTGTATTAATCTCAATTTATTTTTGGTATAATTTATAAATAGAGCATCTTAATATCAAAAAATCCTAGCACGGCACTTCTGCTAATGTACAAGTGGATTTAGATTAATTTCTGCTCTGCCATTGTTACTTGCTTTGAGTTTTTTCTTAACCAAAAAGGAGGTTGTTTTGAGAAAAATATTAACAACACTAATATCTGTGGCGCTTGTTGCCGTCTTTTCATTTCAGGCTATGCCGGTTTTAGCGGCAGACCCAGCTCCTATTAGCAGGAATGAGTTGCTGGGCAGTTGGAAAGGTACGGTAAAGATTACAACAAATTATTCCCAGTCTGATTATACTGTATGGATTACTAGTGAGGAAGCGAAAGAACACAGAGCAACATTCTATGAATCATCTGGTGCAGAGGCGCCAATAGACAGTCTGTATCTTGCCGGTCCACATGATGACGGTGGCATATATGTGACTGTCGATACTCAAGGTATGTTTGATGGCTACACAACCCAGGTTATTGAGTATGATGACCGGTTGGCCGAGATGGAATATTTCTATTCCGGCAAGATAACCCGGCAGGGAGACGAACTATTGATGGTTCTGGAAGTCAGGGTAGATTCTGTAATGACTAAATACAGAAACTCCGAAACAGTAGAAAATAGTTTCACCTACACGTATACAATGAATCCTATAAATTATTCATCTTCAACCATCACTCCGCCGGCGACCACAGAAGAGCCGGTTGACTATGGAAC
This sequence comes from Dehalococcoidia bacterium UBA2247, assembly GCA_002347295.1. Classification (GTDB taxonomy): domain Bacteria; phylum Chloroflexota; class Dehalococcoidia; order UBA2247; family UBA2247; genus UBA2247. Next base: position 29,155 of record DDXZ01000051.1, read on the forward strand.
AGGCGTAGAAAAAGCCCGCATAAGCTTTATCCAGGGGAAAGCGCATATCCAGAGGAACGCTAGACTCATTCCGGCGACGGTGGGCGAGAGCCTGATGGCCGGAGATACTCTTGTCTGTGAAGAGGGCGAGATAATAATCGCCGGAGCTGAAAGCGGCACGTTAAAAATCGTGGAAAATACGCGCTTCCAGTTGCCGGAGGAGGTAGGCGTTAAAAAGACTCCGCCCAGCTCTATTGCCAAAATATTAGGGGATATCTGGATGAAAACAAAAGAGCTTCTAGGCGGTGAATCCTTCGAGGTGAAAACGCCAACCGGAGCATGCGGGGTGAGGGGGTAATGAAGATGATTAAGAGATTAACCGTTTTAAGTATCATCCTTACCATTACCGCCGGCCTGCTTCTAACCGGCTGTAGTAAAGGAGAGCCTTCCGGGTTCGATCTTGGCGGCGAGACACTACTCTTCAAGGGAGATGAAACCGGCCGGGGTACGCTTTACGCGGGCTCCACCAAGGTTTATGATGGCGAGTTCGTTAACGGTGTTATTCAAGGCGAAGGCAAGCTCTATGCCGATGGTAAATTAAGATACGAAGGCGAGTTTGTCAACAACATGGCATTAGGCAGCGGTATCCTCTACAACTCATCCGGGGACAAAATGTTTGAAGGCGTTATTACCGAAAATAACGGGACGACCTATCAGGCTACCGGCTATCTTATCAACGAGGATGGTAAACAGACATTTTATGGCGATATTGCCGTAACCGGGGACACGGTGACAATAGGCAGTACCGGGGTACTATATTATCCCTCGGGGAAAATGTTCTACTGGGGCGGTTTTCAAAATGGCGTGCCGGACGGCAACGGTACCTACTACGATGAAGACGGGAATGTGTTAGAAGTGGAATAACAATATCCAAAAGCATGCATTAAGACCCCGGTGAGTTAGTCACCGGGGTCTTTTTTATTACTTTTACTAAAATTAGTCGTTATTTATTAAATCATTACCTATGTGTATTGGAGTACAAATGGTTAGTATATGTTGGTCATGCAAATACTGGATTTTGAGCAAGTGACGACTTCCTGACAATTTCTGGACACAAAAGAGTAATTAGTTCGAGTTCATTGGTGGGTGGTACTGTACAATACGCAGAACCTTTTCCTTGGCGTTCAGTGTACCATAACTAGGCTGGTTCGAATCTCCACGGCTGGAGTAAAGTGTCCAAAATGCGCTCAATAAGTGCGAATATGTTGCCAATGACAACTTCGGCTCTTTTGGTAGAGGATGTACTCTTTTGTCGCGAGTTATAGAACCTAGAAAAATAAACATGCTCATCCTTTTTTCAATAGCCCGTGAAGAACGACATAATGAAGCTCTTTTACCGTCTTTTCATCAGATAGTAGCTCAAGCAAACGACTCTCATTGGATAAAAGGCCGTCAAAGATGATTTCCAGATACAATTGCATCGTTTCCTTGGTTATATTGGTATTAGCATAACCTTTTCGAATTCCTTCCTCTAGCAAAACCAATTCCATTCGGGAAGCCTCCTTCTGCCAGACAGAAATGAAATAGTCTCTTAGCTCCGGGTCATTAGCGATTATCCTGAATATCTGGTTCCTGTTCGATTGAGCGGCTATTTTTGCCCGTTGGAAGATGAGTGTGTTCAACTTCTCCTCCAAAGGAATATCGGCTACCATCATCTCGCGTAATCTCTCCAGTACAGCTAAACTTTGCGTTTTGATTATCTGGCGCATGATATCGTTCTTGTCCTGGAAATGCTTGTATATCGTAACGTGGGAGACCCCCGCCCGTTCGGCTATATCCCTTACGGTGATTTTGTTCATACCATATTGCTGGAAAAGCTCGAGGGCAGCTTTCAGGACGCTCTGTTTCTTTAATTCACTCCGACGCTTGTAGCCATTCATAATTATTTGCCCCCCTACGTAATAAATCGCGTATTCTTACACGTCGTTGATTGACAGTATCAATAAAATAATGTTAGCATAACTGTACTATGTTAACAATAATAGTTAAAATTGTACACTAAATACGCCGTCGCTTTCAAGGCTTTAAATATCGGAGCGCCCAGGTGTTTTTAAATCTGGAATTTCGCTCCGGGACCCGGTTATTTTTTGGCAGGAAAGAAAAACTATGAAGGTGATTATAGAATTCAGGGATGTGGCCAAGCAATATAAAATCGGTGACGTTATTATCAAGGCATTAAATGGCGTGAACTTCACGATTGACGAAGGTGAGTTTGTTGTGGTACAGGGGGCTTCCGGTGCCGGCAAAACCACCATACTCAATATTTTGGGTGGGATAGATAGTGTAACTTCCGGGCAGGTTATAGTTAGCGGAGAACATGTTGAAAAATATAACGATAAAGCGCTTACCAAATACCGAAGGGAGAAAATCGGTTTTGTTTTTCAATTTTACAACCTCATTTCAAATCTCACCGCATTAGAGAATGTGGAGTTTGCCGCTGAGGTTACCAAAGATCATTTTGACGCTGCCAATGTATTAGAGAAAGTCGGGTTATCGGAACGGGCCAGGAACTTTCCCACGCAGCTTTCAGGTGGAGAACAACAGCGTGTTGCCATCGCCCGAGCGGTTGCGAAAAATCCGTTATTGTTGCTTTGTGACGAACCAACCGGTGCACTTGACTATTCAACAGGGAAAATGGTGCTGAAGCTGCTCGAACAAGTCAATCAGGAGTATAAAAAGACTATCGTGCTAATCACTCATAATACATCCATCGCTCCGATGGGAGACAAAGTCATTAAAGTGAAAAGCGGGAAAATTGAGGATATTACCCTCAATGTGAAAAGGACTTCTGTTGAGGACATTGAGTGGTAAATGAAGAAACTATACTTGAGGATGCTCCGGGAAATTAAAAACAACAGAGGACAATTTCTATCAATCATCCTTGTTATTGCCATTGGTTCGCTATTGCTGGCCGGCATGTTTTCCGCCATTTCTGCGATTAACAGTTCAGTTGATGATTATTATAAAACACAAAACCTAGCCGATATTTGGAGTTATTTCAGCGGGATTACGGATGAACAAGTTGCTTCTCTTAATGATCAAGCCGGAATAGAAGAGGCACAAGGGCGTTATACTGTCAATGCTGACCTTACCATCGATGGTAATAAAAGCACGCTTCGCGTACACAGCCTGACTGATATTAACGTGCCTTACATCACTCAAGGCGTGGCCCCGGCGAATTTATTCGATTGCGTGGTGGATCAAGATTTTGCACGGGAAAACGATATTAGTATCGGTCAACCTCTGGTCCTTCATATGGTCGATGATGATCTGCCGCTGACGGTTTCCGGTTTTTGCATAGACCCGGAATACGCCTTTAAAACCGAAAATCCCTTAGACCCAATCGTTAATAATAAAACCTTCGGGTACGCTTATTCCAGAGCGGATACTCTTATCGAATTGAATAAGCATAGCCAAACCTACCTAGATTACCGGGAAGCTATGACGGAAACATCCGCACAGCTTGATGACGCCAAAACACGGTTGGATGAAAACCAGCAATCTCTTGATGCAGAGCTTATCGCCTTTAATAAACAAATAAATGATACTCAAATCCAGATTGATATGTTAAGACAGTCATTGGACGTGAATAAAGCCAATTTAGACGCTGAGTATGCCAAATATCAAATTGTTCGCGGTAGTATAAGTGATCAGGAAAGGCAAACACATGACGCTTTTTGGGCATCGAAATATCAAGACAGCGATACTCAATATGCTCAACTGGATAGCAAACAGCAGGATCTGGATAACAACCAGCAGCAAGGTTTGGATTTATTTGCTTCGAAGCAGGATGACCTTGATGCAGGCTATGCGGAATATGAGAATAATCTGAATGATTTAAAAACGCAGCAGATGCAGGATGTATCAGCATATTATACGGAAGTGTTATTTAAGGTTAACGACTATACGGCTGCCGAAACGTCCATCACAGATAATGAGCACTACTTGTTTCTGGTAGAACGAGGCAATCAATCCAGCTATAGTACAGTCAATGATTCTCTTGACCCTATCCGGACGGTATCCTATGTTTTCCCGTTGATATTCTTCCTGGTTGCCGCTGTAATTTCGTTCATCTCCATGTCCAAAACGGTAGAAAATCAGAGAACCCAGATAGCGGTGATGCAGGCCATCGGTATTTCCAAGGATAAACTCCGCTTTAGCTATGTGTCTTACGCAATTACTTGTGCTCTCCTTGGTTCAATTGTTTTTGCTCTGATAGGTAATCGTGTCGTACCGGCATTTCTCATTAACTCCATAATGCACCGCTTCACGTTGCCGGCAATCGATGTCCCTGTTTATATACAGTATTTGTTATTCCCGTTTGCGCTGGCAACTGTATTTAGCGGGGCAGCTACACTGTTCGCCGTGCAAAAAGTACTGAAGGAAAAACCGGCTCAAGCCATGCGGCCTCGCCCGCCCAAGGGCTCAAAGGCAATCTTGGTTGAACGTATCCTTTGGCTATGGAGAAAGTTGAAGTATTCTTCAAAGCTAATCGCACGTAATATTTTTCTCAACAAAACAAGAATGGCCCTGAGTTCGATAGGAATTATTGGGAGTGTGATGTTGTTGATCGTAGGAATATCACTTAATTATTCGGCGAGAAGTGTTGTCGATTGGGCAATAAATAGCATGAACTACGATATTTCGGTGACCTATAACCAACCCGTCACAGATAAAGACACGCTGGCTCTAGGATATCCCGTTCAAAAAATAGAAATGACCCAATTGTTACAGGCAAAATTGAAAATGGACCAAGCAGTTGACGCTAAACTTCAGTTGATTGAGGAAAGCAGCAGCCTGCTGAACCTTTCTACCCCGGGAGGAAAAACTCTATCAATAAGCGGTAATAGTGTAGTAATCCCGCAGAGCGTCGCAGATAGTTATTACATAAAAGTCGGGGATAATATAAATATTATTGTCAATGACCAGGAATATAATCTGACCGTAACCGATATTGCTTTGGAATATACTTCCGGCACCGTTTATGTTGCCTACCCTAAAGCATTGCAAGCGGGGATTGATACTAGTTCTAAATCTGTCCTAGTTGCTTTCCAAAACTCCGGTAACACTGATGCGGCAGTAGAACTAATAACTTCACAGGAAGACGTCAAACAAGTCAATACCAAAGACAATATTGTTCAGCGCAGTAAAGATTTAATCAGTACCGTCAATTCAATGATTCTAATCATTTTACTCGGCGCCGTGGCGCTGTCGATGACTGTCATCTACAACATTACCAGTATCAACATTTTTGAGCATACCAGAGAATATGCCACTCTGATGGTGTTGGGATATTACAAAAGAGAAGTCAACCATTTAATATTGGTCGAGAATATGGTGCTCACCGGATTCGGCAGCATAGTAGGAATTCCTTTTGGTGTAATGTTGTTCCAATACATTATCGGGTTGATGTCTCGAAATACTCTGACCTTCCCAGCAACTCCGCATCCTGCTGCCATTGCCCTGGCGATTATCCTGACATTTGCGTTTTCTCTTCTTGCTAATATCTTGTTGAGGTCAAAAATTAAAAATATTGTATTGGTTGAGGCGTTAAAAGGCGCTGAATAACCCCAGAATTAGAAACTCAGTCCCATGTCATCACGATATTGCCCTAATTGAACCGAAAATATATCAGGTTGGATACCCTTTTGTGTCAAGCGTGTTGGAAATGTGTTGAAGCATGCCCTAATGGTGTGATTGGCAAAATAGAATTCATATTTCACAAGCATTCCCGCATTGACAATGCTGAAAGATGCAAAGGTTGCCGAGAATGCGTAAAAGTGTGTCCGCAAAAAGCTATCACTGCTTACCAGATTGAGAAGCAGAAGGATTGCACATGATGAAAAGAGTTATTTGTCTCAAAGTCGTCCAGTTGTACAATACTGACGGAAGTTCCAGCCGGCATTTTGCTTCCTGAAGGGGCATAGCAGACCACCAGGTTCTCGCAGTTATCCGGGAAAGACGGGTAAGAGAAATACCCACGGACCGTCCCGGGTTTCAGAACCCCTTTATCCTCGATGAATACTGTCTGATTCCTTATTCCCTGCGGCAAAAGCAGGTCAGGTTTGACGTATTTTGGCATGGAATTCACAGCAAAAAGGTCCTGCCAAAACTCCAGGTATAACATGCCGATAGTGCTTCTTGTTTTATCTTTGGCGTATTCTTCCAACGCACCGCCGATACCGGGCCTATTGTCAACCATGTATCCATACAGAGTATTGAAGTTTTTATCCCCGCGCTGCAGTACGTACTCTACAAAAAAGCTCATCCCATATTCCTGGCCATTTGCCCGGTTACTGAATAAATGATATGGATAAGCGGAGCGGGTGTATTCGTGGAGGGCCTCCGGCCTGCCTTCGGGGAAGGCGATGCCCCAGGCGGCATATTCAGCCGTGGCTTCGATAAGCCATTTATTGTGTATGTCATTCCAGGAGGTACTCATTTCCAGTCCAAAAAAGACGTTGGTTTGAATATTATGGAATAGCTCATTTTGCTCTTAGAAATTCTACTTTCAGGACTCTTATTGCTAAGATCGTGATTAAGAGAGATAAAGCAGTAATGGAGTACAAACCACTCACTCTATCGACACAAAAAGCGGAACAGTATAGTTCTGTCCATTAGTACTTTTGGTGGGCGGTACTGTACGGTAGACAGAACCAGGACGTTTGAGCTCACGTTCAGTTTATGAAGAAAAATGGAATAAGATACGAACGTCCTTTTTAGCCTAGTACCTTGTAACCTTTACAATTTCGGGTAGAGATGTCTGAGTTTAGTACGTGCATCGTTGGTGAAAAAATGCCAGTTGATCTTGGATTGCCGGTTATTACGGTCGTTCTCCCACACAGCGATCTGGTTTTGCATGGTCTCAAAATCAGGAATTCGCCGATCAAGGCACTGCACGCTAAGGGCGCTAAGCTCGATCTCTGCTATGTTCAGCCAGCTGCCATGTTTGGGGGTGTAATGAATTTCAAGGCGTTCCGTCAACCGCCGTGCCTCTTTAGGTTCAAACGTTTCGTAGAGAGAAGCAGGGCAGTGCGTGTTCAGGTTATCCAGGACCAGACGTATCTGGACGGCGTTTGGATATCGCTCGTCAAGCATGCCTTTGATCCACCATGCCCAATCCTTTCCCGTTCTATGCTCTGTGACCGCCACATGGCGTTTGCCGGTCAACGGTTCCACTGCGATGAAGACCTCAGCAACGCCGTTGCGGACGTATTCATGGTCTCCACCCGCGCCGGTCTTCCCGGT
>DDXZ01000051.1:36472-36902 GCA_002347295.1 Dehalococcoidia bacterium UBA2247
TCCAACGCCGCCGACCCTCTGGCGTTTCTGAACAGGCCAGTGCGATCAGCCGTGCTTCAAAAGCCCCATCAAAAGTCACTCCGCGCGGCGGCTTTTCTGGTTGCCTGCGGTCTAACGCCGCTGCCAACCCCTTTTCCACAAAGCGCTTCTTCAGGTGTTCAATCGTGCGGGGTGTCTCACCCCCATGGCCTCCGCCGTATCCGCTACTGTCCAGGCAGGCCCCTGCGGTCCCGCATCACACAGGAGTAAAGAGCGTGCATAGAGAAATCGTTTCGCATTGGTCTTCGCAGTCTTCGTCAAGGTTTCGAGTTCCTGTCGTTCTTGTTCTGTCAACGTTACCCGATAACGTGGGTTCATGGCAATCCCCTCCTTTGGGATTTACCATGATTATACCATAAATATACGAATTATTATATGTTACATGATACTA
>DDXZ01000068.1 GCA_002347295.1 Dehalococcoidia bacterium UBA2247
AGATGTGTATAAGAGACAGATTCCCGCTCGGAGGCGGGAATGACAATGGAAGACGTTTCAAAATAATACACTACCGAATTTCTCAGAACAATAACACAAATATACGATATTGCGTTATAATAATGTACTGTCAGATGATAGAATAATTACAGAAAGAGGAGCACAATACATGGCAGTATATGAATATGTTTGTTCAAATTGTAAGAAACAGTTTGAAGTGAGACGCTCAATTCATGAATCGAATAAGGTGACTGCTTGCCCCTCATGTGGTAAACAGGCCCAAAAAATGGTTTCTGTTTTTTCGGCTAAAATACCTGAGATCATGGATATTCAGGGAGAGAAGATATCGGTAAGCAGTAAAATATATACTTAGTCCGTGTTGTTTTTCATTGGTTTAGTATGGAATAATTGTGCTTTTGTTATCGCTTCTTTTAGAGAACTAACACCAATTAGTTTTGTATTAGCCGGTGCGTTTATTTTCTTCAGTGATGTTGCGGGAATGAGACATTTTTCAAATCCCAGGCGTGATACTTCCGATATCCGGCGGTCAAGCTGAGAAACAGCTCTTATTTCTCCACTGAGTCCTATTTCACCGATAATTGCCAGAGAAGGGTCAATGGGTGTGTTGTAAACACTGGAAGCAATGGCTATAGCAATACCGAGATCGGCTGCAGGTTCATAAATTTTTAATCCTCCGGCAACATTAGCGATGATGTCCTGATTGGATAGATTTAGTCCGGCTCTTTTACCCAAAACAGCGATAATAAGAAGAAGACGGTTATAATCTATTCCGTTAGCAGTACGGCGTGGAAGCCCAAAACTGGTATTGGTGGATAATGCCTGTAATTCTACCAATAAGGAACGAGTACCTTCAACGATAGGTACCGTCACTGAACCTATAGTGTCCTGTGGGCGTTCTGACAAAAAGAACTGTGATGGGTTGTCAACCTCAATCAAGCCACAATCTCTCATTTCAAATACACCGATTTCATTAGTAGAACCAAAACGATTCTTAATACCGCGTAATAATCTGAAGGAGCTGTAATTTTCACCTTCCAGATAGAGGACAACATCCACAATATGCTCCAGTATCTTAGGACCTGCAATTGTGCCATCTTTGGTGACATGACCGGTAATGAGTACCGGTACTCCGGATGATTTAGCCCATTGCATTAGTCTGACAGCACACTCGCGTATCTGCCCAACACTACCGGGTGCAGAACCTAATTCTTCAAGATAAACAGCCTGTATCGAATCTACAACAACAAATAAAGGAGAAAGTTCCTTTATTTGTTGAAGTATGACTTCCAGATTTGTTTCGGACATGACATAAAGACGTTCACCCTTTATTCCTAATCGTGATGCCCTTAATTTTATTTGAGTAACGGATTCTTCACCGGATACATAGAGAACTTTATGAGAGCGGGTAATCATAGCGGAAGCTTGTAAGAGTAGAGTAGATTTTCCAATACCTGGATCGCCACTAATAAGTATTAGTGAACCTGGTACGATGCCACCACCTAAAACGCGATTAAATTCAATACAGGGAAGCACCAGACGGGGGGTATTTTCCGTAACAATACTACTGAGTTCACAGGTATCAGGATTATTTAACGGCTTTGATCTAGTATTTTTACGTTCTACGGGGACTAAGGTTTCAACAAAAGTATTCCACTGCTGACATTCAGGACATCGCCCTAACCACTTTAGACTCTCTTTACCACATTGTTGACAAATAAATGTCCTTCTGGAGGAAGGTTTTTCTTTAACCATAATTAATACACGGCTAATTTATCACTGAGTTGGGTGATATGGGAATATTATTCTTTTTTACGGATTCCTGTAACTTTTGTACTAACTCACGTTCTTTAACAAAGAGAGTAGTATATTTCCCCTCACGAAAATAGTCATCTTCTACCGCAATCAAATGGAACGGGATATTAGTTTTTACTCCTTCAATAGTAAAATTTGTCAAAGCTTTCTTCATTCGAGAAAGAGTTTCCTTTCTATCTCGTCCCCATACCATTAATTTTGCAATAAGCGGGTCATAATAAAACGGCATAGTATATCCGGCATAAGCGCCACTGTCTACTCTGATACCAAATCCTTTAGGTGGACTATATTTAATAATTTTCTGGGGTGATGGCATGAAATTTCTTAATGGGTCCTCTGCATTTATGCGACATTCTATGGCATGTCCCCGCATCTGGATATCATCCTGTTTGTATTCCAGTTTTTCTCCGGCAGCAATTCTGAGTTGTTCTCGTACAAGATCAATATTTGTGGTTAACTCCGTAACCGAATGTTCTACCTGCAGACGAGTATTACATTCGTTAAAATAAAACTCCCCTGTTTCTATGGAATATATGAATTCAACAGTGAGGGCGTTAGTGCACTGGAGCACTCTGGCTATTTCTTTGGCCATTTCTCCTAATTTATATCTGATTTCCGGAGTAATAATTGATGAAGGGGCCTCTTCAATCAACTTTTGATATCTTCTTTGTACAGAGCATTCACGTTCTCCGAGATGGATAATGTTACCATAATTATCCGAAAGAATTTGCATTTCAATATGTTTTACCTGAGTAATATATTTCTCGATGTAAATATCATCAAATCCGAAGGCAGCTTTCCCTCTTGTACCGGCATATCTGATAGCGTCCTGTAATTCGCTTTCGTTATTAGCAACCATCATGCCAATACCGCCGCCTGAATTACTCGGCTTAATAATAACAGGATAGTCGATATTTTTACATAACATTGTAATTTCCGGCATTTTGTTAATGGGATCACTGATAGATTTACTAAAACCAGGAGCAATAGGTATGCCCGCTTTTTCACATAGTTCACGGGCCCTGTGTTTTGGTTTTGCTCTTCTCATAGCAGTACTGGAAGGACCAATGAAGGTAATCCCTGCATTCTCACAAGCTTCGGCAAAATCAGGATTTTCGGATAAAAACCCATATCCGGGATGGATGGCTTCTGCCTTAGTATCTTTAGCTAATTTAATAATTTTTTCAATATTCAAATAACTGCTGGATGGCTCCGGTTCTCCTATGCAATAAGATTCATCAGCAAAACCAACAAATAACGCATTAGCATCTACCTCAGAATAGGGGACAATAGAACAAATACCCATTCTGCGACAGGTTCTGATAATTCTAACAGCAATTTCCCCACGATTAGCGATTAATATCCGGCGAAACAATATTTATTTCTCCAATACTGTTATTTTAAAAGAGAGCTTATATAATTCTTCAAGAATTGGCTAAGGTAACTACACGGATAACCAGCTCACCTTTTTCACAGTCAACACAGATACTATCGCCAGACTGGAATTCGCCTTTTAACCATTTTTCAGATAATGGATCCTCAACAAGGTTTTGAATAAGCCGTCTGAGAGGACGTGCCCCGAATGATTGGTCATAACCCTTCTCGGCCAGAAGATCCTTAGCTGATTCCGTGATTTCCAGTTTAACTGCTTTTTCGGAGAGCTGTTTGGAGATTGTATTCAACATAAGATCAACAATTTTTCTTACGTGTTCTTTATTAAGCGAATGAAAAACTACAATGCTATCGAGACGGTTAAGAAATTCCGGACGGAAGGTTTTTTTAACCTCCGCCAACACTTTATCCTTCATTTTCGCATACGCCTGCTGCTGGTTTTTTTCGTCATCGACACGGCTAACGAAACCCATAGAGGTATCTCTTTTAATGAGTTCCGCACCGATATTACTGGTCATAATAATAATGGTATTACGGAAGTCAACATGGCGACCTTTAGAATCCGTCAGATGACCGTCATCAAATATCTGGAGCAGAATATTAAAAACATCCGGGTGCGCTTTTTCAATTTCATCAAGAAGTATGACGGAATATGGATTACGTCTTACAGTCTCTGTAAGCTGGCCACCCTCATCATATCCGATATATCCTGGCGGAGCACCAACGAGACGGGCAACAGCATGTCGTTCCATAAATTCCGACATGTCGATACGAATAAGATTATCCTCACTACCAAACATAAATTCGGCCAGAGCTCGGGCTAATTCCGTTTTTCCTACTCCGGTAGGACCCAGGAAGACAAAAGCACCGACAGGATGTCTGATGTCCTTAATGCCGGCACGGGCACGTCTTACTGCCTTGGCAACTGCTGTGATTGCTTCCTCCTGACCTATAATACGCTGATGCAGAGCATCTTCCATTTTCAGTAATCGTTCCGATTCATCACTCGCGAGACGGGTAACAGGTATTTTCGTCCACATACTGACTACTTCGGCAATATCCTCTTCACTAACCGCTGGCTTATCCTGATTTAGCTCAGAATGCCAGTTTTGTTCCAATTCCTGTATGCTTTTCATAAGATGAAGCTCACGGTCACGTAATTCTGCGGCATATTCATATTGCTGAGAATTAATTGCTTTATCTTTATCTCTGCGGATATCATTCAGTGTTTTTTTGGCATCTTTAAGACTGTTAGGTGTAGAACTATGTTTAATGCGCACATGAGAAGCAGCTTCGTCAATTAAATCAATTGCTTTGTCCGGTAAAAATCGGTCAGCTATATATCTACTTGAAAGTACTGCTGCTGCTTTTAAGGCACTATAATCAATTAGAAGGTGATGATATTCTTCATAACGATCTTTTATGCCTTCCAATATGTTGATAGTTTCCTCAACAGAAGGTTCATCTACAATAATAGGTTGAAAACGCCTTTCTAACGCAGCATCACGTTCAACATATTTACGGTAATCGTCAAGAGTAGTAGCACCGACACATTGTAATTCTCCTCTTGCCAACGGCGGTTTTAAAATACTGGAGGCATCAATAGCTCCCTCTGCCGCACCAGCACCGACAATAGTATGCATCTCATCGATAAAGAGAATGCAATTCCCCGCTGTTTTTAATTCTTCAATTACTTTTTTCAGACGTTCCTCAAATTCACCGCGATATTTTGTTCCTGCTACCAGAGAGCCTACGTCCAGGGTAACCAAACGTTTTCCTTGTAATGTTTCCGGGACATCCCCCATAACAATACGATGTGCCAGTCCCTCAACGATAGCTGTTTTCCCTACTCCCGGTGCTCCTATTAGTACAGGGTTATTCTTGGTACGACGGCTAAGAATCTGTATTACTCGTGCTATTTCAGTAGAACGTCCGATAACAGGATCAAGTTTGCCTGCAGAGGACTGAGCTGTTAAATCTACTCCCAGCTGATCCAGTGTTGGAGTACGATTCGAAGTACGCGCACCAGAAAATGCCTGCGTGGCATTCTGATTCAGGGTACGTACTATTTCATTACGCACTTGTTCCAGTGTAACGCCCAGATTATCCAGTACGGATGCGGCAATACCATCTTTTTCACGAATCAAACCAAGTAAGAGATGCTCTGTACCGATATAACTGTGATTAAGTTGACGTGCTTCGTCGACAGCATATTCGATCGCTTTTTTCGCTCTTGGAGTTAGTCCGATTTCTCCACCAGTGGTAGTATGTTCGCCACGTGCAATTATATCTTCTACTGCAGCACGAATACCATTTGGCTGAACATTAAGATTAGCCAGTACTTTTATGGCAAGGCCTTCGTTTTCGCGCACCAATCCTAAAAGTATATGTTCAGTTCCTATATAGTTATGATTAAGACGATGTGCCTCTTCCTGGGCAAGTGTAAGTACTTTACGTGCTCGCTGGGAAAATTTTTCAAATCTACTCGCCATTATTTCACTCTCCTCTGGAGTTTACTTTTTCCGGAGTAGCTTCATTTCCCGTGCTTACATCCGCATTACTTGTATCGTCTGCCCTATTTTCGTTTTGGGTCTGTTTTAAACTAAGGCGGATACGATGAGATTCTGAATCTATATTAATAATCTTCAAGTTCAGAACATCACCCTTTTTTACAATTTCCTGGGGATGTTTCACAAATTTATTAGCTAGCTCGGATATATGTATTAAACCTTCGACACCATCCACTTCAGCAAAGGCGCCAAATGCAGTTACTTTTGTAATCGTACCGGTTACTATCTGACCGGTAGAATATTTACTCAGAATATTATCCCAGGCATCCGGTTGGGCCAGACGCAAACTTAAAGTAATTTTTTTTGATTCAGTATCAATCTTGATTACTTTAACATCTATCTCATCATTAATATTAACTGTATGTTCATTCTCTTGAGAGCCCCAGTTTAACTCCGATGATGGGATTAATCCATCCATACCACCTAAGTCCACAAAAACTCCAAAATCATAGATTCTGGTTACTTTACCGCGGCAGGTATCCTGCTCTTTTAGTTCTGATAGCAGCAGATTTTTCTTTTCTTCATTAATCTCATTGAGGGCAACACGCTCAGATAAAATAACACGGTTATTATGCTTCTCCAGTTCAATAACCTTTAATTTTATTTTTTGACCGGTAATTCGAAAATTATCCGTATTTGCGTTCGCATCATTATTTATCCGATTGGGATGTGTGTTTGTTAAATGTGATATCGGGACAAATCCACTAATACCATTAATATCTACCACCAATCCGCCTTTATTGAATGTAATACACTTTCCTTCTATCGTTTCATTTCGTGCAAAACTTTGTTCCAATAAACGCCAGCTCGTGTTTCTCTGAGCACGGTCCAGAGATAATAAGGTCACGCCCTCGTCATCTTTGATTCCCAATACAAGCGCAGAAATCTTGTCACCTACATTAATCTCGCTACTATTCTGGGAACGTATGGACTGCATTTCATTAGGTGGTATTCTACCTTCATATTTTGAACCGATATCCATCCAGATACCATTAGTATTAATAGATGCCACTACTCCTTCAATAATATCTCCTACATGAGGAGATGCTCCCGGGAGATATTCATTGAGCAACTGCTCCATGTCATATTCATTTTCAGGAGTAATAATCATGAGGTTTCTTTTAACCAATCCTATCGTATTAATAACTACTGAATTATAATATGAGACTAGCAGTCAAATCAAATACAAAGATATCTTTAAAGCTTTACCACAACCGCTGAGGAAACTCCGGGGAGATTTCTAATCTGCTCCATTTGTGCTTCATCCAGAGGCTCATCCATTTCCAGAATCATCAGGGCTGCCCCTCCTGGTTTTAGTCTACTAAGATGCATGGAGCTGACGTTAATGTTAGCTTTACCAGTAATAGTACCTACCTGACCGATTAATCCCGGGCGATCTTTATTATCACAGAAAAGCAGATATCCCTGCCCGGGTTTAATATCAAGCCAGTAATTATTTATACGTACTATATGCGGTTCATCACGCATTACCGTGCCACCAACAATAATTTTCCCTTTGTTAGTGCTGACTTCTGTTGTGATTAGACTGGCATAATTTTTGCATCCTGTTTTTTTGTGCTCTGTGACAGTGATTCCGCGGTTTTGAGCGATAATACTCGCATTAATCAGGTTGATTCTTTCTTCAATACTACCCTGTAATAAATTCTTGATAACAGCAGCCCTCACTGCATCTGTACTATAATTAGATATTTCTCCCTCGTAGCTGATTGTAATACCCTCAATCTGCCCGCCGGACATCTGCTTTATTAATTTTCCCTGTAATAAAGCAACATTAATAAAAGGAGTCAGTATAGGCATAGTCTCCGGTGGAATCATAGGGGCATTAACAGCATATCTGGCTGATTCACCTTTGAGTACAGTTAATATCTGGTCGGCAACAATTGTAGAAACACTCGTTTGCGCTTCGGTAGTAGACGCTCCGAGATGCGGTGTTACGATAATTTTATCACTGCCCAAAAGGATGTTATCAGTAGCAGGCTCTTTCGTAAAAACATCCACAGCAGCTCCAGCTATTTTTCCGCTTTCTACTGCATTAAAAAGATCTTCTTCATTTATTATCCCGCCACGAGCACAATTAATAATACGAGCAGTCGGTTTCATCAAAGAAAGTTCTTTCGCAGAAATTAAACCTCTGGTAGAATCACTTAATGTTACGTGCACGGTAACAAAATCTGATTGCTGAAGTAAGTCTGTCAGTGGTACCATTTCCGCTCCCAGATTACGGGCGTGGTTTACTGAAACAAGAGGGTCACAGGCAACAATTTTCATTTCTAATCCGGCGGCGCGTCGCGCCACTTCAGATCCAATATTACCTAATCCAATAATACCAAGTGTTTTTCCTCTCACCTCGGTACCAATAAAGTCACCTCTCTTCCACAAATGCGACTTTAATGAAGCGTTAGCTTGTGGTATGTAGCGGGATAATGCTAGTATAAGGGCAATTGTGTGTTCCGCAGCAGATACGGTATTGGCAGTAGGGGCATTAACTACGACAATACCTCTTTGTGTTGCCGCTTCAATATCAATGTTATCTACACCTACGCCGGCACGACCAATAACCATAAGCTTACAACCAGCTTCGATAATTGGAGCCGTTATTTTTATACGGCTGCGCACCATTAATGCCTCATACTCACCGACAATGCATACTAAATCTTCCGGCGAGATAGTTGCTTTAACATCAACGTCATGAAATTTTTTCAGAGTGTCAATCCCCTCTTGTGCTATTGAATCCGCAACTAGAATCTTCATATTAATTTCCTCTCATTTTAAACAACGCGATTATACTTATTTATTAAAACCTGACTCTGAAAGCGCCTCTTTTAGCGCTTTCAGAGTTACCTTTATATCATCATCATTGACCCATCCCAGATGTCCGATACGGAATATTTTTCCTGACAGATCCTGCTGTCCTCCTGATAATATTACCTGATATTTTTCTCTCAAAACACGGCGTAGTGTGTCAGGATTTATCCCTTCTGGCGGATAGATTGCGGTAACCGTATTGGAAGCAGAAGACTCATCAGCAAAAAGAGATAATCCCATTTCTTTAACTCCCTGCCGGGTTAATTTTCCGATTCGAGTATGCCGCGAGAAAATATTTTCAATACCTTCTTTAAGCATCATGTTCAGAGCAACATCAAGTCCATAAAAATTAGTTATTGCGGGAGTAAATGGTGTCTCGTTTATCTCCAGAGATTTTTTTACTCTTTTCAAATCAAAATAATAGCGTGGCATTTTAGCAGAGTTATTGGCTATCCATGCCTCTGGACTAATACTGATCATAGCTATACCAGGAGGAATCATCCATGCTTTCTGTGAGGCAGTTACAACAACATCACAATTCCAGGCATCAGTTTTTAAATCTATTGCTCCTAATCCGCTAACAGCATCCACAAGAACAAGTTTATTATATTCTTTGGCAACACTAGCTAAGGCCTTTACGTCATTGCAAACACCGGTGGAACTTTCGTTTTGTGTTATTAGTACTGCTTTGATAGCCGGGTTTGCCTTGAGTGCTTTACGGACGGTATCAGGGTCATCTGGTTTTCCCCATTCAAAACTTAAGCGTTGTACATCTGCTCCAAATTGCTGAGCAATATCAGCAAAACGGTTACCAAAAACCCCGTTGGTTACAGATAATACTTTATCTCCGGGAGATAGAAAATTTACAATAGCAGCTTCCATACATCCTGTTCCGACAGATGCCAGAATTAAAACATCATTCTTAGTTTGAAAAACATTTTTCAATTGTCCGGTAACTTTCTGAATAAGCTCGTGAAATTCTTTACCACGATGATTAATCATCTGCTTACTAAGAGACTGAAGAACGTCAGGCGGGCAGGGAGTAGGTCCCGGAATACGCAATTGCATTCTATATGTATATGCCTCCTTCTTATTACTTACCATAAGGATAAAATTCTATAATATTTTGATAAAACGCCGTTTCCCTACTTTAATTATACAACCACTCTGGGGAAACAAATTAGTGTCTTTACCATTTAATTTTACATCATTAATATCCACGGCGCCTTGTTCAATAAGGCGTCTTGCATCTGCTCTACTTTTTGCCACACCTGATTCCTGAAGAACATCTATAATATTCACAGGATTATCAGGTAATTTATATTCGAGCATAGTATCGGGTAATTCTTTTTTTTGAAACACCTTGCTAAAATTTTCTTCTGCCAGCAAAGCCTGCTCTTTACTGTGAAATTGCCCTACGATATCACGTGCCAGACTTTGTTTCAGCAGCATGGGATTTACGGATTTGGTTTCTAACTGATATTTCATTTCTGATAATTTCTCATCAGAAATATCGGTGATAAGTTCAAAATAGCTCAAGATAAGATTATCGGGAATGGACATTACTTTACCATACATCTCCTGAGGCTCTTCAGTGATACCAATATAATTATTCAAACTTTTACTCATCTTATGAGTTCCATCAGTACCTACTAACAGTGGAACTAATAAAACTTGTTGTGGTTTTTGCCCCATCGCCATTTGCAAATCACGTCCTACCAGACAATTAAATTTCTGGTCGCTTCCGCCAAATTCAACACTGGACTCTATTGCAACGGAATCATATGCCTGAAGCATAGGATAAAGTAACTCAATAATGGCAATAGGACGCCCTGAAGTATATCTATTATTAAAATCTTCCCGCGCCATAAATTGGGCCAGGGTGAATTTACTGGATATTTTCATAACATCACTCAGTGACCAATTTTTATACCATTCACTTTGCCAGCGTACTTCGGTTTTTTTCTCATCAACTATTTTGAAAAACTGGGCGAGATAAGTCTGCGCATTTTTATGGACTTCTTCCGCTGAGAGCATCGGACGTGTAATTGATACTCCGGAAGGATCTCCAATCTGTGCTGTCCAATCACCAATAACAAGAACTACTTTGTGCCCTAATTCCTGAAACTCGCGAAGTTTTCTCAAGCCGATAATATGCCCCAGATGAATATCCGGACGGCTGGGATCAAAGCCCTGTTTCAAACGAAGGACTTTCCCTGATTGGAGCATTTTTTTCATTTCATCTTCAATAATGACTTCTACTACTCCTCTTTTTAATAAAGAATCGGGATATCGTTTATTCATTTTGTTTCCTGTCCATACTCAGGTAAATTTTCAAATATAGCTTTAGCCTGCTTGATATCGTCATTAATTTGAGAACGAATATCATTTATATTATCAAAAACAAGTTCCTCTCTTAAATGTTCCAGAAATTGTATTTTAACGTTAACTCCATTCAAATTACCAGTAAAATCCAATATGTGAGTTTCGACAAACTGTACATTTTTAAATTCCATTGATGCCTGAGAAATTACCCGCCCTAATGTTGCCTTGCCACCAATATTGGTCAAGGAAAAATACCTCTTATTATTTATCTGAATTAAAGTAGCGTAAACTCCGTTAGCGGGCAGACATTGTTGAGACGCAACATCCAGATTTGCTGTAGGAAATCCTATTATAGTACTTTGTCCTACACCGGGAATTATTTTCCCTTCCAGACTAAACGGACGCCCCAGTAACATATTTACTCTTTTAATATTACCATCATGCAAGGCCAGACGGATTGTAGTGCTGCTCACCATAATACCTTTTATTTCCAGAGGAGGAACAACATCTATCGTGAATCCCATTTCTTGCCCCATTTTTTGCAGGGTGGCAACATTACCGGCCTTATTATTCCCGAGAGTGAAATTAGGTCCGATAACCAGACCTCTCATTCTAAGATGTTTCTGTAATAATATAATAAATTCTCTGGCTGTTGTCTCTGCTGTTTCTCTGGTAAAAGGCAGAACAACTACAAAATCAGGATGCAATGATTGGAGGAGCTGCCGTCTTTGTTCCAGTGTAATAAGATAACATAATTTGCCGGGCGGTGATAATATTTCCTCTGGATGTCGGTTAAATGTTAATACCCCGATAAGCATATCTCTTTTCCGAGCACTCTCGCTCAAATGCGAAATTAAGTGTTCATGTCCCAGATGTACGCCATCGAATACTCCGATACTCAATAGAGTATCCTTATGTGGCCTTATTTTTGTTAGTTCCTCTTCAAGAGACATTGAATATTTTCACAAATAAAATTATAGAGGAGTTATATCACTCCTCTTCAATTAAGTGATGTTAACATAGCGTGTAATAGGCGTCAAGAAACAATAAAACAAAACGAAATCCCGCTTAATCTTGACAAAGCAAAAGAGTGTGATTTACATTTAGTATGGTCATGCTAGGCGGGGAACTAGCGGTGCCCTGTACCCGCAATCCGCTATAGCGGGGCGTAATTCTCATCTGCGATTTTATCGCTGTAGAACTACTCCTGTCACATGGTGTCGATAGTTGGGCCTCACACGGCAGAGAACTATGAAATCCGTCAGATCCGGAAGGAAGCAGCGGTAAATAGCTTACTCTGGGTGTTGTGGGATTACCTGGCTTGAGTCATATGATAAGAGTAAGCTATCTGAAATAAAAGCAAGGATGAGTGCATGACCAATTATCTTTTTTAAGAGGTATACTACGTCAACCAGAAGAATGAATTCTCATCTTTTGTCCGGCAAAGAGGAAAAGTATGTTTATTGCCACACACGTCCTCGTAAAAGCCTCGGTCAGCATTTTTTAAAAGATATTGAAGTGGTCAAGAGTATTATCCGGACAGCTAAGATTACTCCTGATGATATTGTTATCGAAGTTGGACCAGGAAGAGGTATATTAACCCAGGAACTGGCAAAACAGCTTTGCCCTGTAATTGCCATCGAAATAGATGAAAATCTTGTTGCTCTTCTCAGAAAGAATCTGGCTAATTATTCTAATATAAGTATCCTTCAATCTGATATTCTGCAAACTGATATTGGCGCATTACTAAATAAATTTTATCAAACGATATTACCTTATAAAGTGGTAGCCAATATACCTTATTACATTACTTCACCTATATTAAGACATTTTCTGGAAAGTAACCTCAAACCACAGCTAATGGTGGTAATGGTACAAAAAGAAGTTGGAGAGGCTATTGTGGCTCAACCGGGTCAAATGAGTCCGTTATCTGTTGGTATACAATATTATGGCAACCCTACTATTGTGACAAAAGTACCAGCGGATAGTTTCTATCCCAGACCCAAAGTGGACTCCGTTATTCTGAAAATTGAGCCGTATCTTAATCCGATTATACCTGTTGACGATGAGGAAAAATTCTTCCGTATTGTGCACGCCGGTTTCAGTACACCACGTAAACAACTACGAAATTCATTTTCTAACGGAATGGGTATTACTCCAGCTAAGGCAGAGGAGTTACTGGAAAAAGCAGGAATTTCTGCGAAGCGCAGAGCAGAAACGTTAAGTTTAAAAGAATGGTATAGCATCTATACCGTAACATGATTTTTAAGTTATAATCACGAGCATCATGCTAACGTTAAAAGCGTACGCCAAGATAAACATTGTATTAGAAGTATTGCAGAAACGAGACGATAGTTATCATGATATCGCCAGTATTATTCAGGTTATTGATATATATGATACCCTGTCATTTATATCGGCTCCGGATATTGAACTAATCTGTAACAAACCTGAGTTAAATTCATCGGATAATCTTATCGTCCAGGCAGCGAAATTACTGCAAAAAGTTGCTTGTTGTGAAAAAGGAGTTACTATTTATTTACAGAAGAAGATTCCTGTCGCTGCAGGTTTAGGAGGAGGTAGTAGTGATGCTGCTGCTACATTACTCGCTCTTAATAAATTGTGGGATCTTAATTTTTCCATAAGCCAGCTGCATCATTTCGCTTCAACTTTAGGATCTGATGTGCCATTCTTTTTATACGGTAATACTGCTCTGGTAGAAGGGCGGGGTGATTGGGTTACGCCTCTGCCATCACCTGATTCCTTGCCTGTCATCATACTGCATCCGGATATTACTGTCGCAAATAAAACACGGGAAATGTATTTTCATCTTGATGCCTCTCAATTTACCTCAGGGCATCTGGCATATGAGGTTGCGGAACAGTTGCAGAAAGATAAAGATATTTCTTCTAATTCATTCTATAATGTTTTTGATACTGTAGCCTCACAGGTTTTTCCAGGGCATAATGAGTATATCCGGAAATTTTTGTTTTCCGGAGCAGCAACCGTTCATTTAGCAGGATCAGGACCAGCTATGTTTACTGTAATGTCAAACCAGAATGATGCAGAAATAGTAACGAAACAGTTGCAGCAATCGGGATTGGAAGCGTATCTTACGAGAACGTTAGAGAATTAAGTAAATACCATTATAAATAAAAAATCGTACCCGCCCCAGAAATTTAGGAAATTTTTAGTTAAGTCTATTTATATCGCAATAATACAGAAAAATTATGATAAATAAAATGCCAGTTGATTATACCGAAAGAATATCTGACAGGGATACCTATGTATGTCTTGACCTGGAGACTACCGGGCTTATACCAGGAACGGATATGGTTATTGAAATAGGTGCGGTGAAATTTCGTACCAGGGATACACTGGATACTTTTCATGTTCTGATTAATCCGGGTATTCCCTTACCTTATTTTGTTAGTCGTCTCACAGGTATTAAACAGGCAGACTTAGACCAGGCACGGCCATTATCCGATATAAGAGAAGAATTGATCTCATTCATAGGTGATAATATTTTAGTGGGTCAAAGCATGCAGTTTGATCTCGGTTTTCTTACTGCTCAGGGAGTAAGCTTTGATAACATAATTTATGATACGCTGGAGTTGGCAAAAATAATTCTTCCGCAGCAACAGGATTATAGCCTTGCTGCTATTGCGGCCTATTTTAATATTCATCCTGAATCCCCACATCGTGCCCTGGACGATGCCATAACTACAAAAGATATTTTCATTGCTCTTGTGGAAAGAATGAAAAAATTCGAGCCAAAACTTATTGCAGAAATAATAAATATGACCCGTAATACCGGGTGGCCTTTATATCCGTTATTTGAGAAATATGGGGCAACCGAATTCCAGGACGTAGTTGATAGCAAAGAAATAAATAACACATTCTCCTCTGTGGATATTAGAAAATTCGTTAAAGAAAAAGAAAACAAGAAAATAGTACCTGTTAATGAAGATGAAGTACTGACTTTTCTAAGTAATGATGGTGTCATCTCCAAAAAGATGCCTGCTTTCGAATATCGTCAGGGACAGGTTCAGATGGCACAGGCGGTAACACATTCGTTAAATAATAACGAGCATCTAATTGTGGAAGCAGGGACTGGAACGGGTAAATCTGTAGCTTATCTATTACCGGCCATGCTATTTGCTAACAAGAATAATTGTCCCGTAGTTATATCAACCAATACCATTAATCTCCAGGAGCAACTGCTCAATAAAGATATTCCCATGTTATCTGATATTCTTGGTATTTCCGGCGAAATAAGAATAGCTTCGTTAAAAGGCAGGAGTAATTATCTCTGTCTTCGGCGTTGGTCTAATTTCAAACAAAAGAAAACTTTGTCCCCTGAAGAAATAGGGCTATTAGTACGATTATTAGTCTGGCTTCATATGACATCAAGCGGTGATTATGCGGAGTTAAATTTAAACTGGACAGAAGTATCTTGCTGGGAACAAATATGTGCTCGTGCAGACAACTGTCTGGCTGAGGGGCAGTGTTCTTATCATCAGTCAGGGCAATGTCTCCTTTATCAAGCCCGTCAAAAAGCAGTAAATGCACACATAATCGTTACTAATCATGCGCTGCTTGTTTCCGACCTTATCACAGCAGGTAAACTAATTCCATCGTATGACTATTTGATAGTTGACGAAGCACATCATCTTGAAGAAATTGCTACGGAACAGTTCGGATTTAAAATAAACCAGCACATACTCTTTAATCATCTGAATCTTATTATCAATAAAAGGAATGATGGGACTTCAGAGGGACTACTCCCCGAATTACTCCATCTAACTAATAACATTTTTATTTCAGATGATGAACGAAGACAAATACAACAATACACTCATGAAATTGAGGCACAAGTTGTTAATTCCCGGGCTATCATCCTGGAATTTTTTGAAAATATAATGCATTTTATACAGAAGAATGTTAGAAGACAGAGTGGCTATGAACGCCGTCTGCGTTTAACACCGGCAGTACGTCAGAACCTTAGTGATAATAGTGCTCTACTTACATTGTGGTTAAATCTTGATGTTGAGCTTGCCGGAATCAGTATAAATCTGAATAAGTTACATGACATATTACAAGGTGTTAATATGCCGGAAACAAATGGCGAGTCCAATCTGATGAGTAAGATAACTTCCGCCCTGCAAGCAAATTCTGAATTACGCAGCCAGCTTGATTCATCGATAGCGAAACAAGAAAAAAACACTATTTGCTGGTTGTCCGCTCGTGAAGAAAATAATAGCACGGTTACATTGCCAGAGGATGCCAGGAATAGTAAAAATATCAATATTTGTGCTGCACCACTTCATATTGGTTCTGTATTTGAAGAGATGCTTTTTAATGAGAAAAAATGTGTTATTCTTACCGGTGCTACCCTGAGCATAGAAAATAGTTTCGATTATATCAAAGAACGATTAGGTTTACGTGAAGCTCGGGAATTATTATTAGGTAGTCCTTTTGATTATCAGACAGCTGCGTTGTTATATTTACCAATGGATATACCGGAACCGGCCAGCGCAGGATATCCACAAGCAATGGGACGTTCTCTAATAGATCTATGCCGGGCAAGTAACGGTCATGCTCTTATTCTTTTTACTTCTCATTCTTCTTTACGTTCCATATATTCCATTATAAAAACACCTCTTGAAGAAGATAATATACTGGTTGTCGGTCAAGGAATAAATGGCAGCGCCAGAAGTGTTCTGAACATCTTTAAATCTAACCCTCAAACTGTAGTATTAGGCACGAATTCTCTCTGGGAAGGTGTCGATATCGCCGGTGACAACCTCAGTGTGCTGGTAATTACCCGTCTGCCTTTTAATGTACCGGATGACCCGGTACATCAGGCGCGAGCAGAGTTATTCGAGGATGGTTTCAGGCAATATACCTTACCTCAAGCAATAATAAGATTTAAGCAGGGATTCGGACGTTTAATACGTAGTAAAACAGATAGAGGAATGATAGTCATTCTCGACCAGCGATTACAGAGAAAGTATTACGGGGAAGCGTTCATCAGATCCCTGCCAACATGTAATATAAAAACGGGATACTTGAATGAAATGTCTACCGAGGTAATGCGCTGGCTTTAGATTAATATTTAAAGTAATTTTTACTTTATTATCAGGAAGGATGGTCTGGCAAAATGGACATTAAGGTAGTTTCAGGGAATATTTCAGATTTCAGAACAGATATTATTGTAATTAATATTTTTGAGGGTGTGGAATATATCACAGGCTCAATGGCCGCAGTAGATAAGGCATTGGATAATGCCATTACCAGACTGATAACAGACGGAGAAATAAGAGGTAAATATGGCGAAGTGACCATTATTCACACACTGGATAAAATACCTGCTACCAGAGTTGCCGTAGTAGGATTAGGAAAACAAAACCAGCTTACTTTAGATAAAGTCAGGAATATGTCAGCAGAGACCGGCCGGCAATTACGGAAACTGAATATTACAAAAATCACGACAGTAGCTCATGGCTCCGGTGTAGGAAGATTGGACAGTGAGAAAGTCGCCCAGGCAATTACGGAAGGAATCATACTGGGCTTATATCGTTTCCGTAAATATATCTCTCCTGACCTTGAATCACGGGATATTAAAGAACTTACCATAGTAGAGAAGGACGTAAATAAAATACCGGTTCTAGAGAGAGGGTGTATTAAAGGAAGTATTCTTGCTGAGGCAACCAACTTCACCAGGGACCTGGTTAATGAACCGGCAAATAAAAAAACACCTGTTCACCTCGCCAATATAGCCTGCGAGATGGCAAATAATTATGGACTTGATTGTGTTGTACTTGATAAAGAAAAAATGGCGGAACTCGGTATGGGGGCATTACTTGGTGTGGCACAAGGAAGTCATCAGGAACCAAAATTCGTTATACTCAGTTATTATGGAGATAAAGATTCTAAGTCATCAGTAGGTATTATCGGTAAGGGAATTACTTTTGATTCCGGTGGTATTTCGCTTAAACCGGCACAGGATATGTGGGAAATGAAGGGAGATATGGCAGGCGCAGCAGCAGTAATGGGTACCATGCGTGCGATAGCACAATTAAAACCTGTAATTAATGTTACCGCGCTTGCTCCTATTACAGAAAATCTTCCCGGGGGATTGGCGTTGAAGCCGGGAGATATACTAAAGGCAATAAATAATAAAACTATTGAAATCGAGACTACTGATGCGGAAGGAAGATTGATTCTGGCTGATGCTCTTTGTTATGCTCAAAAAGCCGGACTATCACCGGTAATAGATGTGGCCACACTAACAGGAGCATGTGTTGTTGCACTTGGAACACTCTGTACTGGTGTCTTCGGTAATAATCAGGCACTTATAGATAAAATAGTGCAGGCAAGCAATGAAGCCGGTGAATTAACCTGGCAAATGCCTATGTTTGAAGAATACAAAGATTTAAATAAAAGTGATATCGCGGATATAAAAAACAGCGGCGGGCGTCCGGCAGGAGCAATCACGGCAGCACAATTCCTGTCCGAATTTATCTCTGATACACCATGGGCGCATCTGGATATTGCCGGCCCCGTTATGAGCAAAGAAGAAAAGGGATACCGTGTAAAAGGAGCGACCGGTGTCGCTGTAAGAACACTGACAAACTTTATTTTAAATCTAGCTCAAGATAATAAATAAAAAATGGGAAAATATCCAATAAAGGAGGGTGTCACATGAAAATAAAATGGCTTGGACATGCGGCATTTATCTTAACTGCGGAAGACGGAACGAAAATCATCACCGACCCTTATATTGTCGGAGGGGGGATTGGGTATGGTGAAATTAAAGAATCTGCGGATATTGTTACCATAAGTCATGGTCATGGTGACCATAATAATGCCGCTTCCATTAAGGGAAATCCGCAAGTACTGAATACTCCGGGTAGTCAGAAGATTAGGAACGTCGAAATCCGTGGTTATGCTTCATATCATGATTCTAATAAGGGTAAGCAACGGGGCAATAATGTCATCTTTGGTTTTAAAATTGATGGTATAACATTATGCCATCTCGGTGATCTGGGACATTCTCTTGATGATAAAACTGTGTCTGACATCGGTCAGGTGGATATTTTGTTTATCCCTGTCGGAGGATTTTTTACTATAGATGCTACCACAGCAACTGGAGTAATCAATGCAATAAAACCCAGGGTTATCATTCCCATGCATTTTCTCACTCCAAAGGTAACTTATCCTATAGTTGGAGTAGAAGATTTCTTAAAAGGAAAATCGGGAGTAAAGAAATCAGAATCCAGCGAAATAGAAATCAAGAATAATAGTCTTCCTGTCAAGCCAGAAATAATAGTATTAAAACATGCTCTCTAAATATAATATATATTTTTGTGCTTGTGAAAATACTGAGCTATCTTGACACTTACAAAGAAGAGACGATAGAATGGCTGTTATTGCCGAGGTAGCTCAGGTGGTAGAGCAGTGGACTGAAAATCCACGTGTCAGCAGTTCGACTCTGCTCCTCGGCACCATACTCCCTACAGGGCATATTTAAGAGAAGATAGCCGGAGTGGCGGAATAGGTAGACGCGACGGTCTCAAAAACCGTTGGAGGGCAACTTCCTTGTCGGTTCGATCCCGACCTTCGGCACCAGCGCATTGCCCAGTTGTGTAATGGTAGCACAGAGGACTTTGGATCCTTAAGTCTAGGTTCGAATCCTAGCTGGGCAGCTTTATAAAATACCATACCGACTTCAATTAACTCATGACAATTACGAGAAATGGTAAGGAAAACAACCAAAAGGGAACGCTACCATATAAATCAATATTTTACATAATGTAATACCAAAGATAGCTTATTCAATTAGAATATAATGGGCTTTTAGTTTGAGAGAGGCTTCATAGGTAGTAAAAGTGAGCTGATTATCTATTCTCATTAGCTTATCCTCCAGATAAGCTAATTATAACAAATCGCTGGGGGTAAAGGAATAAAATAGAGGCCGGAAGGCCCCAATATTAAAGCTAATTTTGGAGCTTTTTAAAATTAAACGGCCTCATATATACAAAGAGGTAGAGGTAGAAAATGTCAGTACATAAAATAGTAATTCCGGTAGCAGGTTGGGGGACAAGATTTCTTCCTGCAACCAAGGTTCAACCTAAAGAGATGCTGCCTCTGGTCAATAAACCACTTATTCAGCATGCGGTAGAAGAAGCAGTAGCATCAGGTATTAACGAAGTAATTATGGTCACTGCAGTCGGCAAAGAGATAATTAAAGAGCATTTTCGACGTTCACCCACATTAGAAAGATATCTTAATGATAAAGGCAAAGGAGACCTTTTAGAGGAAGTACGCCGTGTTTCATCTCTGGCAAATATTAGTTATGTCTATCAGAAAAAACAATTGGGACTGGGACACGCCGTCTTGATGGCGGAAGAGCTGGTGGGAGATGAACCGTTTGCTGTTATCTTACCTGATGATATTATGGATTGTGATACTCCTGCCTTAAAACAGATGCTGGATATCCATAACCGCTACGGCGGTAGTGTTATCGGCGTGGAGCGTGTTAAAAGAGAAGATGTTAGTAAATACGGCATCATCCGCGCGGAAAAATTACAGGAACGGCTCTACAAAGTAGAAGACCTGGTAGAAAAACCCGGTATAAATGATGCACCGTCTAATCTAGGCGTGATAGGACGATATATTATTACACCACAAATATTTCAGATCCTGAAAGATACCAGACAGGGAGCCATCGGCGAAATTCAATTAACCGATGGATTAAAAACTCTCCTCTCCACACAGCCGATACACGCCTGTGAATTTGAGGGAGTACGGTACGATACCGGAACACCGTTCGGTATGTTGAAAGCTTCCATTGCCTTGGGGCTTAAAAATCCGGATATTCGTGATGAGTTAAAGGAATATCTCCACCAGATTATCTCCGGATGATATCAGGTGAAAATTAACTGAAGATATTATTGACATAATCGAAGTCTTCCGGTAATAGTGCCAGTAATAAGGGAAACTTCGTCATTACAAATTTTGCCACACCGGAATCATTTAAAGTGCTATCGGCGACACCAGGCAGATATTTGTTCATAATGATAAGTACCGCGGCGGATATCATCAGTCCGATAATGCCACCGATAACAAATCCTAATCCGCGGTCAATCCACACAATAAATAAAATTGAAGCTAACTTTTTAACTATTGAACCGGCAATATTAGCAATCACCAAAATGACAATGAGGATAATAATAAAAGCAACAATTTCCGACCAGCGGCTGCCCTCAGAGGAAATTACACCTGCCAGTGACCCATAGAAACGACCTGCTATTTTGATACCTAATATCATCCCAATGGCAGAAAATGCCATCCGGATAATGCCTTGAGATAATCCGATAAAAGCAAAGACCAGTCCTACAATTACAATTACAGCACTTATCCAGTTCATAATATAACCTCCCAATTTCAGGAGAATTGAAGTATTGTCTTTATTTATATTTTATTATGGTGGGCGATAGAGGACTCGGACCTCTGACCTCCTCTGTGTAAGAGAGGCGCTCTAACCAACTGAGCTAATCGCCCGGCTAAATGGTACGCCTGGTGGGGGTTGAACCCACAACCTCAGCCTCCGCAGGGCTGCGCTCTATCCAATTGAGCTACAGGCGCATANNGAAGGAGGGATTTGAACCCTCATGCCCTTAAGGACACTACGCCCTGAACGTAGCGCGTCTGCCATTCCGCCACTTCGGCTTATTTTACACTATTATACTTCTTTTTGTCTCACTTATGGTGGGCGGTACAGGACTTGGACCTGTGACCCCTTGCGTGTGAAGCAAGTGCTCTAACCACTGAGCTAACCGCCCGGTTAATTTATGCGTTAGTTTAGCTTATGCTGAACATATTTGTAAAGGAATCAAGACGGTTTTGCGGCACAAATTATGTTTACTTTATCAGATTAGTCAACTTATCAATTCCCGCTCGCCCCCAGTATAAAGTACAGGGCAGCCACCGAGTATGTCTAAGGACTTGAGAGAGAACAGGTAATCAAATGAGAAACTCTCTCTTTATCCACTATGTTTAAACAAAAAGGAGTTATTTATAACCCACGTGTCAACTCAAATAAAAATGTTACCGGAAGAGAGCCATGCAAATTATTAGCCTGCAGGTGTATAATGAAAAAACTAAGATATGGAAATATTACCGGCGATTGACATAATAAAAGGTAAGTGTGTTCGTCTTTATCAGGGTGATTATTCCCGTAAAACTATTTATGCGGATAATCCGGTAGATGTTGCTTTGCGCTGGCAATCGTTAGGAGCTTCACGGTTACATATTGTCGACCTCGATGGTGCTGCCGCAGGAGAAATGCAGAATCTGGATGTAGTACAGGAAATAGTACGGGCAATAAAGATACCGGTGGAGGTGGGGGGTGGTATTCGCTCTCTAACTGCAATAGAAAAAATATTGGGTACGGGTGTTGAGCGTGTCATATTGGGTACAATAGCAGTAGAAGACAAGGATTTGATAAGGAATGCCAGTCATCGTTTTGGTAATGGCATTGTCATTGGAGTAGATGTTCGTGAGGGGCGGCTTGCGACACGGGGATGGCTAAAAGATGAAATAGTCACTGCTATTGATTTTGTAAAGCAGATGATGGATTTGAATATATCCCGCTTTATCTATACCGATATTGTTAGAGATGGTACTCTCATTGGACCAAATTATACCGGTGTTAATAATCTTATTACTGAGACGAGATGTAATTTAATTGTTGCAGGAGGTATCGCATCAATTGAGCATTTGCAAAAATTAAATAGTATGCCTGTTGAAGGAGCAATAATCGGTAAAGCACTATATACCGGGGATATTGACCTGATAATGGCACTACGTACGATTAAGCAGAATATATTGTGAGAGGGCTAATCAATGCTCAAATTTAATAAAGATGGTCTTATACCAGCAATCATTCAGGATAATGATACCGATGAAGTATTAATGCTGGGATACATGAATGCAGAATCAATACGCAGGACTCTCGATTCGGGGCAAGTATGGTTCTATAGCCGATCCAGAAGTGAACTATGGCATAAAGGCGCAACATCAGGAAATTATCTCAATCTTTGTTCTATCTGGAAAGATTGTGATGATGATACATTACTCTTAAAAGTAAAACCTGCAGGACCAGTATGTCATACCGGTAACCAGAGTTGTTTTTATCGCCAGATAAATGAGGCTGATGATACTTAGTTCAGGATGTAGAATCAGCCGGAACAGCATCATTACTCTCATCGTGGGTGATGACGCTTTTTAAGGCTGTAATAGCAACTTCAATCTGACCATTATCCGGTTCACGTGTCGTAATTTTTTGTAAAGCCAGTCCGGGAAGAGTCAGAGCGATAATAACTCTATTATCAGCATGAGCAGCATTAAAACGAGTTATTTCATAACTTATTGCTGCAATTACCGGAACAAGAAAGACACGTGATAGTATCCGTATCCATAGAACTGGTCTCCCTACAAAAGCGAAAACAATAACGGACACAACCATGGTAATGAGCAAGAAAGCCGTCCCGCAACGTACATGCGCCGTAGAAAAAGACTTTACCGCATTTACTTCCAGTGGAGCACCATTTTCGTAAGCGTTAATAGTCTTATGCTCTGCTCCATGATAAGACCAGATTCTTTTCATTTCAGGCAGTTGATTAACCACTACCAGGTAGATGATGAATACTGACATTCGGATGATACCATCGACCAGATTACTTGCCAGTGACGAATTTATATGAGGATCAACCAGATTGGTTAGAAACAGGGGCAGCATAAAGAACAATCCAAAAGAAAATAATAATGCCAGAGCAACCATACCCACAGTAGCTCCCTTTTTCATCTGGATACCTTCTGATTCCAGAGAGGCATTAGCAGAATAGGTAATAGCCTGGATACCGATAATCATAGTTTCAACAAGGGTAATTATACCGCGTAAAAGAGGCACCTTTTTTATTTTTGACACATGTAGTCCCTTTAGCGCCATATTAAAAGTAGTAATATCCCCGCCAGAACGACGCACAGCGATTGACATGCTCTTACGTCCCAGCATCATTACTCCTTCTATGACCGCCTGACCACCATAGTGAAATTTATTTGCCAAGAACTTACTCCTTAAACGATTGAAGGATTGATTGTAATGCATCCGGTAAAAAAATAGTAGTCTGGAGCTACATTTAAGTAAAAACCAGCAGGGATATAAAAAGAGGGCAGAACTAAATCCGCCCTGTTGGAATATATTTAATCTTTGATATTATAACGCCGCTTAAAGCGTTCTACACGTCCTGCAGTATCAACAATATGGTGTTCTCCCGTAAAGAAAGGATGGCACTTACTGCACAACTCTACTTTGATTACCTTCTGGGTGGAACCTGTGGTGAAAGTATTACCACAGACACAGATTACCTGGGCATCGGGATAATATTTAGGATGAATATCTTTTTTCATTTTCGTTTATTCCTTAGCAGCTTGAGCATATACGCTGGCTTTTTTCCTGCTTCTATCAAGGTGCTCGAATTTCACTACACCATCAATAAGAGCAAAAATAGTATAGTCTTTCCCTATACCAACATTGTTACCGACATGAATACGGGTGCCTTTCTGGCGTACTATAATAGCTCCGGCATTCACTTTCGTGCCATCGTAACATTTTATTCCCAGCCTTTGACCGGCACTATCACGTCCTAAATGACTGGTAGCACCACCTTTTTTATGAGCCATTTCTTTCTATCCTTATCTTTCTGATTATGATGCGCTACCTGGTGTTATTTCACTAATAGTAAGATTAGTATAACCTTGACGGTGACCGCTCTTTTTCTTATAGCGGTTCTTTGCTTTAAATTTACCAACAATAACTTTATTACCTTTACCCGATTCGCCAATTACTGCAGTTACCCTGGCACCATCAATGGTAGGCTTTCCTACAGCAATCTTGTCTTCATCAGCAATGAGCAAAACTCCGTCAAACTCAATACTATTGCCTTCTCCACCGGATAGTAAATCAACCCGTATAGTTTGTCCGGGTGCAACTTTATATTGTCTTCCTGCGATTTTAACGATAGCGTAAATCTTCTTCCTCCTCAGATAACGAACCTGAATTGTAGCAATACTGGTATATGATGTCAAGAATTATTAAACGGTCTTGTTAAACGGTCTTCTTAATTTGCCAGTTCTACTATGGTTACTCCGTAGCCACCCTCATCAGGGAATGCAGCACGAAATGATTTAATTAAAGGATGACCGGTTATATGCTTAATAGTAGCTCGTTTTATCGTACCCGTACCTTTACCATGAATAATCTTGACTGTATGCAGATCTGCCACGAAGGCACGGTTCAGGTAATGGTCCAGCTCTAACAAGGCTTCATCAACAGTCATACGATGTAGATTTATTTCATCACCCGGCGATGTGCGATTAACAATGATGTTTATATCCCGGGATGTCACTTTTTTAGACATATATATTCCTCTGAGTAATTATATTATTCCTGTTATCCGACAGCACTATAAATGTAATTTCACATTATATATTATACTGTAACCGTTGACCAATAATGTTATACTAATTTCACTTTACTGGCAGTAATCATGATAAGGAAAAAGTAGAATGTCTGAGGTAACTCCCTTTTGTGGTCTTCACTATAACAACAAACATATCACAGATTTATCGTCTGTAATCAGTCCGCCTTATGATATTATTTCCCCTGAAGCACAACAATCATACTATAATCGCAGCCCCTATAATATTGTACGTCTGGAACTGGGCGAAAAACTACCATCTGACTCTGTAGAGGACAATAGATATACCCGTGCGGTAAAAACTCTCCATAACTGGTTAACACAGGGTGTCCTTTTTCAGAAAAAAGAACCGGCATTTTATCTCATGGAGAGTAAATTCTTATTCCGCAAAAAGATAAAGAAACGCTGGGATTTGTTTGCCCGGGTAAGAATTGAAGATTGGAATACAGGTATTATACGTCCTCACGAAAAAACTATGGAACAATATAAAAGTGACCGGTTTCAACTTCTTAAATCGTGTCGTGTTAATTTTAGCCCGGTATTAGGTGTAGTGCCACACGATGAAAATAATAGACTTTTATCATTCTATACAGAATTTAGTAAGCGCAGTCCTGTATTGCAGGTTACCGATGATTCCGGAGTTGACTATAGTGTGTGGGAAATCACTGAAGAAACCCATCTTTCTCTGATATCAGCGATTTTTTCTAAAAAACCTATTTATATTGCTGATGGACATCATCGTTATGAAACAGCTTTGCATTATAAGAAAGAACGCTCCCGCGAAAATAATAATTGTAATGGAAATGAAGCTTATAATTTTGTCATGATGTCTCTCATGGAGGAAGCGGATCCGGGCTTACTGGTTCTCCCATTTCATAGATTGGTAAAAAGTACAATTGCCCGGAGTGAAATAGCAGAAAAGATAGCAGCGCTTTTCCATATCGAAGTAATTCCTCCTTTAGATAATCTTGATGCATCGGCATTAAACTGGTTAAACATACTGGATGAACAGGGGAAAGAGAGAACTGCAATAGGGTTGTTCGGGCTGGAAGGGCAGTCACTATATTTGCTAAGGCCCAGAGATAGACTTGCTCTTGAGCAGAAAATGCCTGTTAATCATACCGGAGCGTGGAAAAAACTGGATGTCAGTCTCTTACATTGCATTATCCTCAGGGACATATTAGGCATCGACACAGAGATAAATAATACCGAGAATATAGAATACATACGGGATGCATCCGCCGCTATTAATAGCGTCATAAAGGGAGAATTTCAATTCGTCTTTCTCCTTAATCCCGTATCATTTTCCAGTGTAATGGCAGTAGCTGATGCTGGAGATAGAATGCCACCAAAATCAACATATTTTTATCCTAAACCGCCTACCGGAATCATAATGAATCCTCTCTGGGATAATTCATAAACTACAATATTTAAGAAGTATATGATAATCTTATCGTATGTCAAATTGGTAGTGTATTATTTTGAAACGTCTCCCATTGTCATTCTCGCTTCCGAGCGGGAATACAGGGACAGAGAAATAGTGACTGGTTTTAAAATAATAGGCAGCAAGAGAGATAAGCGGAAAACAAGAAGCATTATCTCAAAAGCGATATTGTCACATTAACACTGGATTTTCAGGTCAAGCCTGAGAATG
Organism: Dehalococcoidia bacterium UBA2247; assembly: GCA_002347295.1. Classification (GTDB taxonomy): domain Bacteria; phylum Chloroflexota; class Dehalococcoidia; order UBA2247; family UBA2247; genus UBA2247. The sequence goes on from DDXZ01000068.1 coordinate 27,150, forward strand.
ACAAAATGATACACCACCGGCAAATTATACGCATTTTTCACTTCAAGTATAAGATTACATAATGATGGTAACGTTCCCTTTTGGTTGATATTTAAATAGTGATAAATATCCCATACCGACGCGGGTGCCCTTTGGGCAGGGTATCCAGTCTATACACCATCCCTCTGGATTCCGTTCCCGTACCGAGTACGGGACAAGCTTACAACGGAATAGTAAGGAGAACAACCAAAAGGGAACGCTACTATCATGATATTGATAATAATTATTAGTTTTGCTAAACTCTGCATCTTAAATAAATGTTAGAGGGAGGTTAATATGAAAGACTTCAAGGCGTTTCTAACCAGAGGTAATGTCATTGACCTGGCGGTAGGTATTGTCATTGGTACTGCTTTTGGAGCCATAATCAACTCTTTTGTCAAAGATATAATAATGCCACCCATAGGCCTGCTTCTGGGTAATGTTGATTTTGCTAACCTGTTTGTTCTCTTAAAAGAAGGGGCGACAACAGGTCACTATGCTTCTCTTGCCGATGCTCAGACGGCAGGGGCTGTCAGTATTAACTACGGACAGTTTATCACGACAATAATCAGTTTTATTATTATAGCAGCAGTAATCTTTTTTGCTATAGTCCGTCCTATTGCCAGAGCGCAGGCTAAAAAAGCAGTACCGGCAGCACCAGCCGCACCCACCACAAAAGAATGTCCGCATTGTTTTACCAGTATCCCGATTAAAGCAACGCGCTGTCCTAATTGTACTTCAGAGCTAAAATAAAGCAGATACTAATTGTAAAGAATTAGTGTTTACGCCATAAAAATAATTAATTACTTTTAATACAAATATGGCACTCTTTCCAGAAAGAGTGCCATATTTGTATTTATCTGAAAATCTAGAAAGTAAGTAATCCTTGCCGGTTACTGGTACTGTAACTGAGTTATAATACAATGTAGTGACATTTTTTATGTTTAATGAAAATACAAAAGGGAGGAAATTAGATGCCTCGTTTCTTTGTCTCACAAACTGCTACTGATGATAAATTTATTATTACCGATGAAAAACAAATACATTACTTTAAAAATGTATTAAGGCTAAGAGTAAACGAAGAAGTTACCGTCTTTAATAATTCCGACAGCGAATATATATGTAATATTCTACTGATAGATAAAGAACAGATATGTTTACAGATTAAAGAGAAAAAGCCTGCTCATTTCAATACTTTTAATCTTACTATCGCTTGTGCTATACCCAAAAAAGATGACATGGATGACATCATTGATAAACTGACCCAATTAGAAGTAAATAGTATTATTCCTATGGAAACGGAAAGAACTATTGTCAGGCTTGACGAGAGCAAGAAAACAACGCGACTGAACCGCTGGAGAAAAATAGCACAGAGTGCCTCAGAACAAAGTCAGAGAAACAATATACCTGTCATTCCAGAGATAACAAATGTCAGAAAAATAATCATGGATTCCGAAAACTTTGATCTTAAACTCATCCCGACATTAATTAACGAAAGAAAACACATTAGAGAAGTAATTTCCTCTTTTAAACATGGTAATATTCTCATATTAATTGGACCGGAGGGAGATTTTACTCCGGCAGAGGTCGACCTGGCGAAAAAAGCAGGATTTATACCGGTGACGCTGGGTAATTCCGTTTTACGTGTCGGCACTGCCGCTATCGCCCTTGCCAGCTATATAAAATTCACTCTTGATGAGAGTTAGCTTAAAAATTAATTATTGTTGTCTTTTTAATATTAATTTAAAACTTCCCCTTTCTTTTATATTCCGTTAAAAAATAGTATATTTAAATTAGCCCTTGTTGATGAGTAATGTTTGGTGAGGAGGGATATAAGCATGCAGACAACACCGGAAGTTACTTATTTAGGAGTAGAAAAGACCGCTGCACTTGATAAGCTCATTAGTAAAGAAATTGCCAAACTGGAAAAGATATGTGACTACATCATCAGTATTAATGTGGCTGTAGAAAGCTATAGCCGGCGTCATCGTACGGGGAATTACTACCGCATCCGTATTAACTTGCGGATACCTCCTAAACATGAAATGGTAGTAAAAAGAATTTCCGGAACAGAAGGACAGTTAGAATTTTTACCTGCTGTTATAAGAAAAACATTCGAAGCTGCCGGGAGACAATTAGAAACACTGGTAGAAAAGCAGCGCAAGGAAATTAAGGCCCATAATAAAAAAGAAGTAATGGCTTTAGTAGATAATATATTCCGTGCAGAAGGTTATGGTTACCTTCGCTCCCTGGGCGGACAGCAGGTATATTTTCATAAAAACAGTTGTCATGATGACTGGGAAAAAATAGAGCCGGGTATGAATGTACGGTATATTAGTCAAGAAGGGGAAAAAGGATTACAGGCAAGCAGTGTCGAAATTATTGATAAACCAACCGTTTAAGAAATAACAGACATAATATCAAGCTGCTTTATAATCAATTATATTATCTTTAAGTAATGTCTCTATTTCCCCGGCAATATGCATTGATTTAAGATGAGGGAGAGTCTTCATCACTGCAATTCTTTTATTAAAAGAGGAAAGTATTTTCCCACCCGTTTTTTTCCCATATCCTTTTGCCATGTAATTATTTCGGATATCTGAGAGGCTGTTCCAGGAGAAGTATTTATTACTATCATAATACCGGCACATTTACAATACCTGTTCCGTCAAATTTAATATTTGGTAAAATAGAAAAAGTACAAATAACTATTAATGCCAATCTATGTTCGGGAGGATATTGAAATGAGCGGAATATATCTAATGTTGCCCACATTACTATTAATCTTCGTTTCTTTTGTAGTAGTGAGAGCGGGTGCGATAGCACTCATGCGAACCGGTTTAGATAAAGAAAAGGCAGAATTTCAATCTCTTTCCGCATTCTCCAGAGCCGGATTTACAACACGTGAATCGGAATTAATAACAAATAATCCTCAAAGACGCAAAATCGTTAGCTGGCTTATTATCATAGGTAATGCCGGATTAGTAGCTGTGATTGTTACGGCCACCTCATCAATTGCCACCAGCAGCGGCTACCAACTGCCCATCAGTATTGCTATCCTTATTATCGGTGTTTACATTATATACCGGCTGATAAAACGAAAGGGATGGACTCAAAAAATAGATGAGTTCATTGGAAAAAGATTATTGAAAGCGAAAATTACTGACGAACCAATACCTGAAGATTTATTACATATTGGTAAGGGTTATGGTCTATTGAGCGTAAGGGTTACACCTGAGTCACCATATATTGGTTATTATTTATCTGAACTTAATCAACCATCGAGTAAATTTATCGTTATTGGTATCGAACGTGGAGAAGAATGGATTTCGCGTCCCGAATCTCCCACAAAAATTAATGAAGGTGACCGGCTTATAATCTATGGCGTTGTTAATCAACTCAAGAATATTTTTAATAATTAATTTAAATGGTAAAATTCTGATGTAAATAATTCATCAATGACTTGAGAAGATGTTGCCATAGCTTTATTTTACTTTCTCTAATAACAGAGTGAGACGGTGATTTTCGTATGCAGAAGTGTTTTATGCTTATGACTAAGAGTTAAAGTATATAAATTACCTGCCCACCCGGCATGTTTTACGAGTAAGTCAACATAATATTTTGATTTTATCCCCCCTGAGCTTATATAATCTTAAAATTAACAGACAAATAAATTCACTTACAGCTAAAATATATGGAAAGTCGGGGGGGGGTTAATCATCAATGCTGGCAAAATTAAGTTTCTTCGGGGCGGCACAAAATGTTACCGGTTCCTGCTATCTTTTAGAAAACAATGGTACACGTATCCTCATAGATTGTGGGTTATACCAGGAACGTAATTATCAGGAGAGGAACTGGCAACCCTTTCTTTTCGACCCCAGAACCATCGACGCAGTATTTTTAACCCATGCTCATCTTGACCATTGCGGACTGCTTCCGAAATTGGTACGAGAGGGATATAGCGGAAAAATTTATTGTACCCCCGCCACCGCGGAAATTACTCAAATTATTTTACTTGATTCCGCAAAGCTACAGGAAGAAGATGCCCGGAATAAAGCGGAAAGACATCGCCGGGAGGGCAGAAGCAGCCCATACTCCGATATTCCTCTTTATACCACCATGGATGCGGAAGCAGTAACACCTCATTTTCAACCGGTAGATTACTTGAGCTGTGTCAGTATTAGTAGTGATCTGGAAGGATGTTATTATGAAGCTGGTCATGTTCTGGGAGCGGCAGTAATAAGTATAAATATTAAAAAAGACGGAAGAAATCATCGCGTACTATTTTCCGGCGATATTGGAGAACCCGACCGTCCTATTATTAATGACCCTGCTATTTTTAACGAAGCAGAATATATTGTAATTGAATCAACATATGGCGACCGCACCCATGAAGAACACAAGTCTAGTGATATTCAGAAACAGCTGCGCGAATGCATCATAAAAACAGTTAATGCCGGTGGTAAAATTGTCATCCCCAGCTTTGCTCTGGAAAGAAGCCAGGAGTTATTGTATCACCTTAACGAACTATTTTTACGCAAGGAAATTCCTCCTTTAACTGTATATCTGGATAGCCCGATGGCCATTCGCATTACAGAAGTATATCAGCGCAACTACGATTTATTTGATAAAGAAATGACCCGCCGTCTAAAACAAGGTGACTCATGCTTTCGTTTTGATAATCTGAAAATGACACAGAGTACAGAGGAATCCAAAGCAATAAACGAAGAGAAAAAAAGTAGTATTATCATTGCCGGCAGCGGCATGGTAACCGGAGGGCGCATCAAGCATCATATTATTAATAATATTACTCGACCGGAAAGCACCCTGCTCTTTATCGGATATCAAGCGATAGGCACACCGGGGAGGATGCTCCTGGATGGTGTTAAGGAAATACGTCTCCTCGGACAATATTATCCTGTAAAAATGAATATCGAACAAATCAATGGTTTCTCGGCACATGCCGACCAGGATGGCCTGCTGGAATGGTTATCTGATATTCGTGTTCCCCCCAGATGTGTCTTTGTTACTCACGGGGAAGATAAAGCAACCGCGAGTTTCGCCAGGCTCTTAACGGAAAAGACAGGATGGAAAACAGTTGTGCCGCAATACAAAGATACTATTGAACTCGATTAAACTAAAATGACATTATTCTATAGTTAGCAACATCTGTTATTTGACTATCGCAGATGGATTCTCGGCATATGGGTTTGTTCTCAAAAATAATGAGAAGAGATAGGGGTAATGTTGTTTTAAATGCGAAAGATAGCTTATCCACTGTTTCGCCAGAAGAACATAAATGCGTTGCGCATCATTAGCTAAATGGGCACGGTCATTTTCCGGCAAGTCATCTAAACTCTTACGGGAAAGCAGCTCATCTCTTAAATGAATGGTAGCCCATAGTAAATCGGCTACAGATTCATGTTCTATCAAATCAGGATTTTCTATTTGTCTCAATAACAAATCGCCTTTTTCTTTTAGAAGACTACTCATCTCTTTCAAATCCATTAATTCGGGATTAATTGTAAAATTGTAATGGCGAAGTTTATTACCAAGTTGCCGGAAGTCAGCTTCATTCCACTGCTCTTTCTTCGTAAAATCATCGCGGATTTTACTAACATTATCATCATAGCGCACAAACAAACGAAGTAACTGATTACCCGCTTCAGTAAAAAACACTCCCACAATCATATTAAGGCGTTGTCGGCGTAATCTGTCTCTACCTCTCTGCATAATTATCCGGGTAACATTAGTCACTATAGTTAAAAATGTCCCGATGCCAATAACGATAAGTACTATACTGAATATTTTACTGGCTACACTGGTGGGATATATATCACCATATCCTACCGTAGAAAAAGTCACCACAGTAAAATACAGAGCGTCCACAAAAGAAAGATTCTCCAGTAATATAAATCCCACTGTTCCGACAATTAATACTATTACAGGTAATAAAAATAAAAAGAAGAAGCGCCTGATAAATCTGAGCATAAGTAATTATCCTTTAATTTCTAACATTATAAATAAACAATACTGGATTATAAATAAACTCTGTTGTTTATTATCCCATCAAGATTATACCATTTCAGGGAAATTCTTCGCTGAAGCAACGTAATTGATTACTGTTGCCAGGCGCTCTGCATTATCTGAGCCAATGAGATATTTTTTACCGTTGCTATCAGTAAGTTTGACTCCTCTGGTACCACGCAAATAGTATGCCTTCATCTCACTGTTAAACCGTATCCCATAACCTCCAAAATCCTTGAGTGGAGCAAATTCATGAGTCTCCACCCCAGTTATAGCATCGGTACGCAGCTTGAGTACTTTTATCCCCATATTCCGATGCGTACCGTGATGTTTTGTCTTGTTACCAAAACACGCTACCCACCGTAAGGTATTATCAGTAGTACGGCAACAGTAATTAATAGAGTAGCTCTACCCATGGTTCGCTAAACCAGGTTAATATACCGGCTATAAGCATTACCAGTGGTAATACTATCGTCAATATGGAAACATAAAATGGATTCTGATAGTCCAAATAAATGAAAGGGGAATTATCTCTAATACGCCGGGTGAGTTCCACTTCCAATACCTCGATTTTCTGATGAACAAACTGCCCTTTATACGGGAAATATGGTCGTACGATTTCCAACATTAGAGCGAAGACTACGTGCTATTTGATTTGTTAATGAACTTGTGTCATAATCCCTTTTGTGTATTTAGGTAAGTCCGGTCGCTCTGGATAATAATACATCTTATATTAAATAAATGGGTGTGGAAAGATAATGGAAAAAGAAAAGAAACAGCAAATTATCAGTGAAAATGGAGTACGAGAGAATGATACGGGGTCAACCGAAGTACAGGTGTCTCTCATGACGGAAAGAATAAACCATCTGGTACAGCATCTCAGTACTCATAAAACTGATAATCAATCTCGTCGGGGTCTTTTTATACTTGTAGGGCAGCGCAAGAGATTATTATCTTATTTATCACGTGAGGATGCATCCCGCTATAATAATCTTATTGCTAAGCTCGGTCTACGTAAATAAATCTGCAAAATTCTGCTTTGAATTGGAAATATCATCATATGCCGCATACATTAGAACGAACAATAGGCGGAAGACAGTTTGTTATTAAAACAGGCGTTCTAGCCGGTCAGGCGAGCGGGGCTGTAACGGTAAGTTACGGTGATACGGTTGTTCTTGTAACTGTCTGTGTTACTTCTGCTCCGCAGGGCGAAGCCGATTTCTTTCCCCTTACCGTAGATTATGAAGAGAGGCTTTATGCTGCGGGTAAAATACCCGGGGGGTTTATAAGGAGAGAGGGGCGTCCCAGTCAAGAGGCCACTCTTGCCAGCCGCCTTGCTGACCGTTCCATCCGTCCTCTTTTCCCTAAGGATTTTCGTAATGGAGTGCAGATTATTATTACTGTACTTTCAACAGACCAGGAAAATAACCCGGATATATTAGCTTTAATTGGTGCTTCTGCAGCATTATGTATATCTGAAATTCCTTTTTATGGTCCTGTGGGTGCATCTCGTGTGGGATATATTGATGGCAAATTGGTATTGAATTCCACCTTTACCGAATTACAGAATAGTGTTCTGGATCTGGTTGTTGCCAGCACTCGTGATTCTGTTGTTATGGTGGAAGGAGATGCTCATGAAATTTCCGAGGAGCTAATTTTAGAAGCAATCAGGTTCTGTCATGAGGCGAATCAGGAAATTATTGATTTACAGGGGCAGCTTACCACTAAGTGTGAAAAGCCCAAGATGAAATTTGAGACACATGAAGTATCACCAGATGTGCAAGAAGCAGTCTCGTCTCTATTGGGAGATAAGCTTTTTGGGATAGTTACACAACAAAACAAAACCCAGCGTGAGCAAATGCTAGCAGCATTAAATGACGAGATAATAAATCAGCTTGGCGATACATATCCCCCTTCTGATATTCTGATAGTGCTTGATTCCAAAATAAGGGCTGCAGTAAGAAATGCTATATTGCAAAAAGGTATTCGTCCGGGAGGTCGTCAGTTTACAGAGATTCGCCCTCTTAGTTGTGATGTGGGGTTGCTCCCGCGTACTCATGGCTCGGGACTCTTTACCCGGGGGCAGACGCAGGTGCTTACCATTACGACTCTGGGGTCATTAAGAGAAGTACAACAGCTTGATGGTCTGACCCAGGAGGATAGTAAACGTTTTATACACCACTATAATTTTCCCCCGTTTTCTGTGGGTGAAGTGCGGCGTATTGGTAGTACGGGACGCCGTGAAATAGGTCATGGTGCCTTAGCCGAGCGTTCTCTTGCAGTAGTAATACCAGGGCAGGATGAATTTCCATATACGATACGTCTGGTTTCAGAGGTTCTTAGTTCTAATGGCAGCAGTTCTATGGCCAGTGTTTGTGCCAGCAGCCTTTCTTTAATGGATGCCGGTGTTCCTATTAAGAGAGCTGTGGCTGGTGTTGCTATGGGACTTGTTACGGATGAAAATGGCAAGTATGTTGTTCTTACTGATATTGAAGGACTGGAAGATCATTATGGAGATATGGATTTTAAAATAGCGGGTACCAGTAATGGTATAACGGGGATACAACTTGACATAAAAATAGAAGGTCTTAGCTTTGATATAATAAGAGATACTTTAGTCCAGGCAAAGAATGCACGTGGTATAGTTCTGACTAAAATAAGTGAGACTATTGACCATAATCGTTCTGAGTTAAGTCGTTATGCCCCCAGAATGATAAAGGTAACTATTGATCCATCTAAAATTGGTGCTGTAATTGGTACCGGTGGTAAAACAATCCGGTCTATTATAGAACAGACCAAGGCTACTATTGATGTGCAGGATGATGGTACGATATATATTGGGTCAACTAATGAAGAGTCAGCTCAGAAAGCAATCAAAGCGATTGAAGATTTAACCAGAGAAGTGGAAGTAGGTGCTATTTATACCGGGAAAGTGGTACGAATTGCAGATTTTGGAGCTTTTGTTGAAATTATTCCTGGTAAAGATGGTTTGGTTCATATCAGTGAACTTTCAGACCACAGGGTTGAGCGAGTTGAGGACGAAGTAAAGATTGATGATGAAATTACGGTAGTAGTTTCTGAAATAGACCATATGGGAAGAATTAATCTGTCACGGCGTGCTGTTCTTGATGGTACTTTTCAAACGATAAAAGCTGATAGAGGTGAAAAGAATTCGTCATCAAGAAGAAATGGTTCTGGCCGTTCAGGTGGTTCGTTCCGGCGTGACCATAATAGTAGTAGAGGCAAGTTTGATAGACCAAGAACATCCCCGGATCAACAGGACAGGAGACCATAGATGGACAGGATAAAGGTTGTCATACATGGTGTTATGGGGAAGATGGGGCATCAGATATTGAGCTCTTTAGGTCATAATGCGGACATTGAGATAGTTGGTGCTGTGGATGTTGATGTGACCCAAAACTACTTAACGGAATCGGATAAACAAATACCTCTTTCTTCCAGTCTGGCTGATATAATTAAGCAAACAAATCCTCAGGTAGTTATTGACTTTACCAATCACGAAGCTGCGATGACAGCAATGCGAACTACGCTTGAAAGTAATGTCAATATGGTTATTGGAACGACCGGTTTTTCTGCAGATGATCTTGGTGAAATTGATAATTTAGCGAAAGAGAAAAAAGTTGGAGTTATTGCTGCTCCAAATTTTGCTCTGGGTGCAGTCTTAATGATGAATATGGCGCAACTGGCAGCAAAATATTTTGATTATGCTGAAATTATTGAATTACATCATGAACAGAAAATAGATGCGCCATCAGGGACCGCTGTAACCACGGCCAGGGCGATGGTTGATGCGAGGGGCAAGCCGTTTTTTCACGTTGTACCTAAAAAAGAAGTTGTAAGTAATAGCCGTGGTGGTGAGTTGGGAGGAGTGGCAATTCATAGTGTCCGTATGCCGGGCCTATTTGCTCACCAGGAAGTAGTATTGGGAAGTTTAGGGCAAACCTTGACAATACGACATGATACTGGTGGAAGAGAATGTTATGTTCCGGGAATTTTGATGGCGGTCAAGAAAGTGGTAACAATTAAAGGGCTTATTTATGGTTTAGATAAACTATTAAGTTTATAGTGAGACTGTAAATATTGAAGAAATATAACATAGCTATTGTCGGAGCTACCGGGCTTGTCGGACAAGAAATAATCAAAATATTAGAAGCGCGGAGTTTTCCTGCTGGTAATGTTTATCCGTATTCATCGGGTCGTTCGGCAGGGAGTAGAGCCTTTATTAATCATAATGAAGTTGTAGTTCGTGCAGTAACACCCGAATCTTTTAGACAGGTTGATATTGCTTTATTTGCTGCCGGGGCTGAAGTTAGTTTATATTACTCTCCGATAGCTAAGGCATCAGGTGCTCTGGTTATTGATAGTGGTACTGCTTTTAGAATGTACCGCGAGGTACCCTTAATTGTACCTGAAGTTAATGCTCAAGATATAAAAAATCATAATGGTATTATTGCCAGTCCTAATAGTGCTACTATTCAATTAGTCACCGCTCTCTATCCACTGCATAAAGTAAACCCCATAAAACGCATTATCATGGCTACTTACGAGTCGGTATCCGGCTCGGGCGCAGCAGCTATGAATGAGTTAACCACACAAACAAAGGCTGTTCTGGAAGGGCGTAATGTTATTCCTCATATCTATCATCATCAGATCGCTTTTAATGTGTTTCCCGAGATAGATGTTTTTCTGGATGATGGTTATACGAGAGAAGAGTGGAAGATAATTGAAGAGACCAGAAAAATTCTTCATACGGAAGAGATTGCTATTTCTGTAACATGTGTGCGTGCTCCTGTTTATATCGGTTATTCCGAAGCAGTAAATATAGAATTTACTTCGCCTATGTCACCGGATGAAGCGAAGAACATATTATCAATGGCTAGAGGAATTAAAGTGCTGGATGATCCTTCGGTTAGCCTTTATCCTCAGCCCTGGCCTGCTGCTGGTTCAAATGATATTTTTGTCGGACGTATTCGCAAAGATGTTTCTCATCCTAATGGTCTGGTGATGTGGATTGTGACTGATAATTTGCGTAAGGGCGGAGCTTTAAACTCAATTCAGATTGCCGAAGAAATGATTAATAATGGCTGGCTATAATTTATGAGGTATAGAATATAATGGTTACTGATTTTGGTCGCGTAATAACAGCTATGGTAACACCTTTTAAAGAATCAGGTGAAGTAGATTATATTCAGGCGCAAAAACTGGCCTTAGCTTTACTTGCTTCCGGCAGTAATAGCATATTGGTTTCGGGTACCACAGGAGAGGCACCTACTCTTACAAAAGAAGAAAAGCTGCGTCTTTTCACTGAAATAAAGTCTGCTGTGGGGGATCATAGTTTAATTATTGCAGGAACGGGAAACTATTGTACCGCTGAAAGTGTGGAATTAACAAAAGAAGCGGAGAAGACCGGTGTGGATGGTTTTCTTTTTACTGTGCCTTATTATAATAAACCAACTCAGGAAGGTTTGTATCAACATTTTAAAACTGTTGCTGCCAGTACCAGGCTTCCCTGTATTCTATATAATGTTCCCAGCAGAACAGTAACTAATATGACGGCTGATACGGTAATTAGATTAAGCCAGATAGAGAATATTATAGCTATTAAAGAAGCAAGTGCGAATTTAGAGCAAATTGCACAGATAATTAGTAATGTTCCCGATGGTTTTCTAATTTATAGCGGGAATGATAATGATACATTGCCGATATTATCTATTGGTGGTTATGGTATTATCAGTGTTGCCTCGCATCTGGTGGGTAATCAAATAAGTGATATGATTCAAAAATATCTGGTGGGGAATATGTGTGAGGCGGCACGAATTCACCGATATTTACTACCTCTGGTTAACGCATTGTTTATTATCTCAAATCCCTCTCCTGTAAAATATGCGCTTAATTGTGTTGGGTTTACTGTTGGTAAGCCACGGTTACCTCTGGTTGAGCCTGATAAGAAGTCTATGTCTTTGATTGAAACAACATTACATAAATACAGCATTGATTTACCGGTAAAAAGAATATAGTTACCGGTAATTTTGTTTTATAGTTTCAGTTCTTTTATTCTGTTACTCAGACATATTTGTTTATGGGTAATACGACGGTATTTAATGGAAGATAAAAGGAAACCACATTGAATCTGCGATGGCATGATATTATTCAGAAAATAGACGATTATCGCTGGCAAATATCACCGAATTATAAATCCGGAATGAAAGTGCCGGGGCTGGTTTACGCCACTGAAAAAATGCTGGAACTGATTCAGGAAGATGAATCCCTGGAGCAAGTCGCGAACGTAGCTTTTCTACCTGGTATTGTTAATTACTCTTTAGCGATGCCGGATATTCATTGTGGATATGGTTTCCCGATAGGTGGGGTATGTGCAACGGAAATAAAAAAAGGGGTAGTTTCTCCCGGAGGTGTGGGATTTGACATAAACTGTGGCGTGCGTTTGTTAAGGTCAGACCTCAATATTAAAGAGGTGAGACCCAAGATAAATGACTTGTTACAAGCCCTTTTCATAAATATTCCTTCCGGATTAGGAACCAGAGGGAGGATAAAGATAAATGCCAGAGAGATGGATGATGTTCTGGTGAAGGGTGCAGTATGGGCGGTAGAACGCGGTTTTGGTAATACTACCGATCTGGAAGTTATAGAAGATGGTGGTTATCTGGAGAATGCGGATCCGGCTCGAGTCAGTGATAAAGCAAGACAACGTGGAATGCCCCAATTGGGAACACTGGGAGCGGGGAATCATTTTTTAGAGATTGGTTATGTTCAGGAAATATATGAACCTGATGTCGCCAATGTACTGGGCATAGGAGAGATAGGACAAGTAGTAATCTGGATACATACGGGTTCACGTGGTTTAGGTCATCAAATATGCACAGATTATTTAAAAGTTATGGGAAGGGCTACCGAAAAATATCAAATTAAGTTATCTGACCGGCAGTTGGCTTGTGCTCCGGTAAAGTCTGAAGAGGGGCAGAATTATCTTACAGCAATGTCTTGTGCTGCTAACTATGCCTGGGCTAACCGACAATTCATCACACATTGGATACGTCATGTTTTCGCCGATATTTTCTCTCGAAGTTGTGCCGTGAATCTGGAAACAGTATATGATATTGCACATAACATAGCTAAAATAGAAGAGCACGTTATCAGGGGAGAAAAAGCGTCGCTATGTGTTCATCGTAAAGGAGCAACACGAGCGTTTCCTGCCGGTCATCCTGATGTTCCTCAGGTATATCGGAGAGTAGGACAGCCTGTACTTATTCCGGGTGATATGGGGCGTTATTCATATGTTATGGTAGGTACCGATAGAGCGATGCGGGAAACATTTGGTTCCAGTTGTCACGGGGCAGGCAGAGTGCAAAGTCGTTCTGCCGCAAGGCGTTCTCTTAAAGGACCGGATATTATTAATGAACTGGAGAAGAGAGGAATAACGGTAAAAAGTGATAGTATAAGTTCTCTTGCCGAAGAAGCATCCCCGGCATATAAGGATGTAACCAGTGTTGTAGAGGTAATGCAAGAGGCAGGACTGGCTCGCAAAATAGCGAAAATATATCCGGTGGGTGTTATCAAAGGATAAATAACTAAAAATATGGTGGATTTTTAAAAAATGAAAGTAGTAATACAGAGAGTATCCAGAGCATCAGTTGCAATTGATAATTCTATTGTTGCCAGTATTGGTTCAGGGTTGGTTATTTTGTTAGGTGTTAAGCAAAATGATACTGAACAAGATGCGCAATATCTGGTCTCCAAGATAGTCCGGTTACGTATTTTTTCTGATAGTGCAGGTAAGTTTAATTTGTCTGCTCTAGATACTAATGCTGATATGCTTGTTGTTAGCCAATTTACTCTTTTAGCCGATGCACGTAAGGGACACCGTCCCGGTTTTACTGATGCCGCTCCACCTGATAAAGCCAGGGCTTTGTATGAGTATTTTTTAGGATTATTATCTGAGAGTGGATTACGGGTAGAAAAAGGTGAATTCCAGAAAAAAATGCTTGTTGAAATTCATAATGATGGACCGGTAACCATAATCTTAGATAGTGAGGACTGCGGGAAAAAGAACAGGGGATAATACGCTCTGGTTATTATCCCCTGTAAACTATAGCTTTAATTTTCTGTTTTTTAGACTACCGGCATCTCAAGTAATTCAGGCTCCTCGGAGCCTGCTGTGATTTCAGTTTTTTCACTGTCATATTCATTCTCCAGGAGACTGAAAGCAGGGATAAGTTTACCAATAATAACATTTTCCTTCAGTCCTCTGAGCCGGTCAGTCTTGCCACGGATCGCAGCATCGACAAGTACTCTGGTTGTTTCCTGGAAGGAAGCTGCCGCCAGGAAGCTCTCTGTGGTCAGTGAAGTTCTAGTTATGCCCAGCAGTACTGCCTGAGCGGTAGCAGGTTCGCCACCTTCAGCCAATATCTTGGCGTTGATATTATTATATGTAGAGCGGTCAATGACCTCTCCGGGTAACAAGTTTGTATCACCGGGAGAATCGATACATACCTTCCGTAACATCTGTCGTACAATAACCTCAATGTGTTTATCATTAATATCAACACCCTGGGAACGGTACACTTTTTGTACTTCGCTGACAAGATATCGTTGAACTGCTTCACGTCCCAGAATATGTAGAATATCCTGCGGATTAATATTACCTTCGGTTAACGGGTCTCCGGGTTTAACCATATCACCATTTTTAACTTTGAGAATTGCCATGGGAGGTACAGAATACTCACGTTCAATATTTTCGTCATAGCAAACAAAGAGCCGTCCGTTTTCAAGCTTTACTTTACCTGTTACCTGTGAAACAACCGGTTGGTTTATCGGTAATGCTGTTTCAGTGTTCTCAGTTGTTTGTGCGATTGGCTCTACCAGGATTGTTCCCGGTTTAACACAATCACCATTATTAACCACTATCCTGGTTTCTGGCGGAACGGGGTACTCGTCGCGATATGATTTGACATTGCTTACTTTAACAGTATAACCGGCATCCGTATTATAGATTTCGATAACGCCATCGATATCTGATACTACACTCTGTCCTTTAGGTGACCTTGCTTCAAAAAGTTCCTCTACTCTTGGTAAACCACTGGTGATATCAATACCAACAACACCTCCCGTATGGAAGGTACGTAACGTTAACTGGGTGCCTGGTTCACCAATACTCTGGGCGGCAATAATGCCTACAGGAGTGCCTTTATTTACGAGTTTTCTTCGTCCAAGATCACGTCCGTAGCAGAATTGACACATGCTGCGCTCAGCCTGACAGGTGAGAGGTGACCGGACATATACTTCTGTAATACCAGCATTTGCAATCGCATCTGCTTTTTCCTCATCTATTTCTTGATTGCGGTCAACAATCACTTGTCCGTTGTGAGGATCAACTACTTTACTGGCAGCGTATCTACCAAGTAATTGGTCAGCAAAAGAAGTGGCCATCCCGCCATAGGCGGTATCTTTGGTAATCCAGATACCAGTAGTACTGCCACAATCTTCTTCAAATATAATAACATCCTGAGCGACATCAACCAGACGTCTTGTAAGATAACCACTATTTGATGTACGTAGAGCGGTATCGGCAAGACCTTTTCGGGCACCATGAGTGGACAGAAAGTATTCCAGTACAGATAATCCTTCTCGGAAACTGGCTTTAATAGGAAGGTCAATGATTCTTCCTGATGGGTCTGTCATTAGTCCACGCATGCCCACCATCTGTCTGATCTGGGCAATATTACCCTTGGCCCCTGAAGTTGTCATCATGTAAATGTTCCCGGTATTAGATAGAGAGCGTGAAATGGAACGTGTCATCTTATCAGTGGCTGATGTCCATATTTGAACAGCGCTTTCATATCTTTCACCTTCAGTGATTAATCCATTATTATACTGAGACTCACTCTGGGTAATCAGGTCCTCTGCTTCTTTTAATATCGTATCTTTATCAGGTGGATATTCAAGATCATCAATGCTGATGGTAATACCCGATTTGGTTGCATACTGGAACCCCAATTCTTTAATTTTATCAGCAATTTCTGCAGTTCTCTCATTGCCCACAATACTGTAACAGTTACTGATAATCTTCTTCAGGGTTGATTTGTCTGCTGCTTTATTCAGGAAAGGTAATTCGGGAGGAAGAATACGATTAAAAATAATACGTCCGACACTTGTTTTAATACGTGATTTATCTTGAGTTTGTTTGGTATTAATTTCTGCCCTGAGGTCGATAACGCCAGACTCATAGGCAATCTCCGCTTCTTCAAAGCTACCAAAAAGCAATCCTTCTCCTTTTGCTCCTTGCTTGAGAGCAGTCAAATAATAACACCCGAGTACCATATCAAGGCTAGGTACGATTGCCGGTCCTCCGTTGCTGGGTAGCAGCATGTTTTGAACACTAAGCATAACTTTTTTAGCTTCGATGATGGCATTTTTAGAAATAGGAACATGTACTGCCATCTGGTCGCCGTCAAAGTCAGCATTAAATGCGGAACAAACTAATGGGTGAATCTGAATAGCGTTGCTGTCGATAAGAACTGGTTCAAAAGCCTGAATTCCCAGACGGTGTAGAGTGGGTGCTCTGTTAAGTAAAACAGGATGCTCTTTAATTACATCGTTGAGAATATTCCAGGCTTCGGATTTTGGTTGTTCTTCAGCCATTGCCCGCTCTACCATACGGCGGGCACTCTTGGGATTAGAAGTAATACCTAATTGTACCAGACGTGACATAACAAATGGTTTAAATAACTCCAGGGCCATTTTTCTGGGAAGACCACATTGATGTAATTTTAGTTCCGGACCAACGATGATTACGGAACGTCCGCTATAGTCCACTCTCTTACCTAAAAGATTTTGGCGGAAGCGGCCTTGTTTGCCACGGAGAAGGTCGGATAAAGATTTTAGCCTTCGGTTACCATTATCAGATACGGGCCGACCAAGCTTGCCGTTATCAATAAGGGAGTCGACTGCTTCCTGGAGCATTCTTTTTTCATTACGGATAATGATATCCGGTGCACCTAATTCGATTAAGCGGCGTAATCTATTATTCCGGTTGATTACACGGCGATAGAGGTCGTTGAGGTCACTGGTGGCAAAACGACCACCATCCAGTTGTACCATAGGACGTAACTCCGGTGGTAAAACCGGGAGTACTGTCATTATCATCCACTCGGGTTTATTGTTACTTGTAAGGAATGCTTCAACAACACGTAAACGTTTGATTGCTTTCTTGCGACGTTGTCCTGAAGTAGATTTAACTTCTTCATATAACGAATCACGAAGCAGGTTCAGGTCAAGCTCCTGAAGGATTTTAAGAACAGCCTCTGCTCCCATACCAGCTTCAAAGACATCACTGTAGTTTATTCTCAATTCGCGGTATTCATCCTCATTTAGCAATCCCATCACGCGGAGCTTACCCACTTCTTCGATCTGGAGATTCAGTCTTTCATTTATTGCGTTTTTATCTTCATCGAATTCACGGCGCAGTTTATTAATACTGGCAATTATCTCATCGCGTTTTTCCGGATTATCTTCTGATTCCAGTTGCTTCTCAAGAGGAGTAATACGCTCATTTACTTCTGTTTCAAATTGCGTAATTTCTTCCTGTGTGTCGTTGCGTGCACTTTCAATCCATTTTTTACGTGCGTCTTCATTTACGGAAGTAATGATAAATTTGGCAAAATAGAGAATATATTCAAGTTTCCTTGGTGAGAGATCCAGTAATAATCCGATTCTACTGGGAACACTTTTAACAAACCAGATATGACTTACTGGCGCAGTGAGCTCAATATGTCCCATGCGTTCCCGACGCACCTTAGCTCTTGCTACCTCAACCCCACAGCGGTCGCATATAACACCCTTATAACGTATTTTCTTATATTTACCGCAGTAACACTCGAAATCTTTCGTAGGGCCGAATATTCTCTCACAGAAAAGGCCGTCTCGTTCCGGTTTAAGAGTACGATAGTTTATGGTCTCTGGTTTAGTTACTTCACCATAGGACCAACCTCGAATTTGGTCGGGCGAGGCGATAGATATGCGTACTGCATTGAAATCACTTACTTCAGGCATTCTTGCCTTCCTCCTTAATTACTACTACTTCTTCTGTTTCAGGTTCTTGTTCTATCTCAATTTCTTCTTCGGATTCTTGTTTTTGTTCAGTTGCCGGTTCGATAATATTTTCTACATGGTTAAAGTCCGCTAGTTTTGTTTCACCCGTTAGAGTGATCGGCTCAGCTTCTCTATCAGTAAGTTCTGTTTCGGTCCCGTTATCGCTGATAGTTTCTACTGAAAGACTCAAGCTCTGTAATTCTTTGACTAATACCTTAAATGACTCCGGTAATCCCGGTGGCATTATGTCCTGTCCTTTAATAATAGCTTCATAAGCTTTTGCCCGTCCGCTAACATCATCGGATTTAATGGTAAGTAATTCCTGAAGCGTATATTTCGCTCCATATGCCTCTAGCGCCCAGACTTCCATTTCTCCAAGTCTCTGACCACCGAATTGTGCTTTACCTCCCAGAGGTTGTTGTGTTACCAGAGAATAGGGGCCGGTAGAACGGGCATGTACCTTATCTTCTACCAGGTGAATTAATTTCATCATATAGATATAGCCGACAGTAACCGGTTGAGCAAATTGTTCTCCGGTTTCTCCGTCATAAAGAATAGTTTTGCCACTTGTGGGCGGTACAATGCTTTTTTCCTGGAAAAGCCTGTTTTTAATCACAATGATTTCATCATTGCTCAGTCCTTTAGAAGGAATACCCTGCTCTTCCAGCCACAAGCGGAGGCAAGCCTCTTTGCTTTTACCCGGATGTTGCCCATCAAGTATTTCCTTGCCATTATATCCTTGTTTATCCAGCCATACCCGGGCGATATCTTTATCAAATACGACATCCTCTTTGCCGTCGTTTTTGAATCTGATTGCGCCTGCCTTTTCCGCAATCCACGCGGTGGCTAAAGCATCTTCAATATCAGTTTCATTCGCTCCTTCAAAGATGGGAGTAACTGCTTTGAATCCCAGACTGTGTGCCGCTTTTCCCAGATGTGTTTCCAGTAGTTGTCCCAGGTTCATACGGGAAGGAACACCGATAGGATTAAGAATAATATCTATCGGTCTGCCATCAGGTAAATAGGGCATATCTTCCACCGGGCGTACACAGGAAACAACACCCTTGTTACCATGACGTCCGGAAAGTTTATCTCCCTCAGAGACCTTACGTTTTTGAGCAACCCAGACCCTTACTTTTATATTAACACCTGCGGGAAGCTCGTCCCCTTTGTCCCGGGAAAATGTACTAACAGCAATTACTGTCCCCCATTCACCATGAGGAATCCGGAGAGAAGAGTCTTTTACTTCGAGTGCTTTCTCTCCAAAGATAGCGCGTAATAATTTTTCCTCGGCAGTTAATTCGGTCTCTCCCTTTGGAGTAATTTTCCCTACTAATATATCTCCTGCTTTAACCAGCGCTCCAATGCGCACAACACCTTCTTCATCGAGGTCACGGAGACTTTCTTCACCTACATTAGGAATATCGCGGGTAATTTCCTCATTACCCAGTTTGGTATTTCGTGCCTCCACTTCATATCTTTCAATATGAATGGAGCTAAATTTATCTTCCTGAACTAATCTCTCGCTGATAATAATAGCATCCTCATAGTTGTAACCTTTCCAACTCATGAAGGCACAAAGTAGATTCTGTCCTAATGCTAATTCACCATGGTCTGTCGCGGAACTATCAGCGATTACCTGTCCCTTTTTTATCTTATCTCCCTTATTAACGAGGGGATGCTGATTGATACATGTACCCTGATTCGTTCTGACAAATTTCTGTAAGGGATATATTACTTCTTCCGAGTTTTTGTTTTTCAGGACAATGCGGTTGCCTGTTACTGACAGTACTTCGCTATCATCTTTGGCCATGACGAGCTGTCCGCTATCCTGTGCGACCTGTTGTTCAATTCCTGTTTCGACGAGGGGAGATTCTGCACAAATGACCGGGACAGCCTGGCGCTGCATGTTGGAACCCATTAATGCCCTGTTGGCATCGTCATGTTCCAGGAAAGGAATCAAGCAGGCAGCAACACCAACTATTTGTTTAGGGGAAATGTCCATAAAATCAATTTTATCCGGAATCTCACGGAAGAATTTACTTCCTTTTCTCGCTCCCACTCTTTCCCGGATGAATTGTCCTTTATCATCCAGACGGGCGTTGGCCTGAGCGATAGTATATAGGTCTTCTTCGCTGGCAGACATACGTACTATTTCATCGGAAACGAAGGGAGATACTTTAATAATCTCTCTGGAAAGTTTATTCAATTGCCTGGCTAACTGAGACGTGATTTCAGTTCCTTTTTTGACAATTACTTTACCGCTTTTGTTAGCGATATCTTCTCCCGCTGTTTTTCCCAGTAAATCGTCATAGGAATTAGGCAACTCGTTAATTACTTTACGGTAAGGTGTTTCAATAAATCCGTACTCATCAACTGATGCATAACTCGCCAGTGAACCGATAAGACCGATATTAGGGCCTTCCGGTGTTTCGATAGGGCATATTCTGCCATAGTGAGAGTGGTGTACGTCGCGGACATCGAAACCGGCACGCTCCCGGGATAATCCCCCTGGTCCCAGAGTAGAAATACGTCTCTTGTGAGTCAATTCCGCCAGTGGATTTGTCTGATCCATGAATTGCGATAACTGAGAACCACCAAAGAATTCTCTTATCGAAGCGACCAGAGGATTGATATTAATAAGCGCACTGGGTGTAACGGAATCGGGAGGATTGATAATGCTCATGCGCTCCCGGACAACCCGCTCCAGCCGGAGGAATCCCACGCGAAGTTGATCGCGAATAAGTTCACCTACTAAATGCAAGCGACGATTGCCTAAATGGTCAACATCGTCAGGTGCCTCAGCGCCGTTATTAATACGGATAACATGGCGGGTTATTTCTACCAGGTCTTCCTTGGTAAGGGTCTGATGGGCTTTATCATCAGGTATAGCAAGTCCCAGTCTTTTGTTTAATCTATAGCGGCCAACCCGGCCTAGACTATAGCGTTGTGGATTGAAGAAGAGATTGCTTATTAAACTGGAGGCTTCTTCAAGGTCAAATGGTTCTCCGGGGCGTATGCGACCGTAAATGTCTTCTAATGCTTTAGTCCTGTCACGAATATTCGGGTCGTGTTCAATTGTTGTTTTGATATAAGAACCGTCCGAAGTATTGTCAACGTCGGCAAAAAGTTTTATTAAATCATCATCGGTTTCATATCCGATAACACGTAAAATAGTAGTGATGGGGATCTTAAGTTTCCCATCTATTTTAGCAGAAATAATACCTTTATTGCTGGTCTCAAATTCAAGCCATGCTCCCCGAGCGGGAATTAATTTAGCCGAACAAAGAAAATTGCGTCCGCTGGTTGGTTTTCTTTCTACAGTAAAATATATTCCGGCAGAACGGAGAAGTTGACTTACCACGACACGTTGTGCTCCATTGATAAGGAAAGCGCCGTTACTGGTCATAACCGGAATATCCCCGACGAAGATATCCTGTTCTTTGAATTCACCGGTCTCTTTTATTACCAGACGAACTTTAATATAAAGTGGTATTGCATAAGTGGCATCACGTTGGCGGCAGCCGGCCTCAGTGTATTTTTCGCCTTCCCTGGGACGCAACTCATAGCTTAAGAAACTTAATTCAAATCTTGTATTGGCAAAATCCTTGATAGGGGATATATCCTGTATTAAAGTTTTAAGACCTTGCTCCTGGAACCAGCGGAAAGAATCCAGCTGAATCTGTATTAAATTGGGTAATGCTATAGTGCTGGGTAACTTTGCATAATTCTTCTTTTCTATGACAGTAGTTTGGGGAGATACTAGAGATTTTGAGTTCATTATTCACGATACTCCTTAAAATACAGTAATGGATAAATTTTTTATCTGGGTTTTCTAGATGTGCGGAAACTACCTATATGGAAATAGGTTACTGGCTCCACAGTTAATAGAGGACTCATGGAGAAGTAATTTGTAGTATTAATTATAGTGAAAATATAACAAACCTATGGGGGAACATTACGATAGCTCGCAACATAGGAGTATATCATTGGTATCAGCTATTGTCAACAATTCGAATTAAATCATCTAAAATGT
>DDXZ01000056.1 GCA_002347295.1 Dehalococcoidia bacterium UBA2247
CGTTGCAGCCAGCCGCGTTTTACGAGTGTAGACAATAGTTCCCATAACCGGCGATTACTACTGCCGTATGCTTTGACAGCATCCTCGTAGGTAAAAATACGTTTGCCCTGACGGGTTATCTCCGTCAGAAGGTCACTTCCTGCTTTACCAAGTGTTCTCACGGTATTTGCCATATATATCGCCCTTTAGCCGATTATTATAGCACAATACGTTATTACGCAACAATGCGATTTTGCACTATTATTTTATTGAATCGGAATAATGGTTATTCCGGTTACGGTTCTGACGTATGACCGATATTTTTATATAATATGATACTAAAGCTACTAATATTAATAATAGAATTATGAAAAGGGAATTAGTACCCGTAATTTTTATTTTCCATATTCTATTAGCGGCATAAATAATAAGTGTTACCAGAGAAATGGAAAGGCCAAAAGAGAGTGCAATTCTCTCCAGGCGGTTAATTTGTCTTTTACTAAAAAGAAAAAGTGTCCAGCAAAAACCGGGCAGAAAGAAAACAAGCAGAAATGCAATTATCTCTCTCAAACCGGGAAATATCCGGATAAATGACACAACTGGTTCCAGCAGTCCATTTAGAAAAGATAACAGGGACACATTGACTCCTTTTTTACAATTCTTACTTGTTTTATATCCTATCTAATTTAGATAAGAAGTTCAAATGATTTATGATGATGCCAGCCTGCGCCTAATGATACTTGACTGCAAATAGTATATTGAATAGAGATATAATCTTACTAGTAAGATTAGGAGATTTTATCATGTCAGCTATTGAAACAACAAAAATGACTTCTAGCAGGGTGTTGAAAAAAGGCAAAATGCGTGAAAATCATCCAAAATTCGTGCCTAGCCAACACCCCTTTTTAGTCCAAAACAAGGTTTTTCAACACCCTGCTAGGGGTCAGGTAGTAATACCTGAAGAGACTCGCAAAAGGCTCGGCTTGAAAGCAGGAGACAAATTTTTGGTAATGGGTGATAAAGATGTAGTTATCCTGAAAACACTTATAAGTCCTTCATTAAACGAATTCGATGACTTAATCAAGAAAGCCCGCAAACAGGCGAAAGCAGCGGGGCTTAAAAGAGAGAATATAACCAAAGCTACCATTAAAGCCCGTGAGCAAACCCGTGAGAGTTGTACTCGATACAAATGTGCTGGTCTCCGGGATTTTCTTCTCGGGTCCTCCGTCTGAGATATTGAAAGCGTGGCGGAAAGGCGAAATTCGATTTACCCTGACACCAGAAATCATTGCTGACATCGGGATGTCTGTCCTGTCATGAGTACGAATACTTGATACCGTTTGCTTTTATTGTCAAGTGAAAATAAAAGATGATGGAAAATTAGGATGTTTGTTATTCCATGCGTATGTAGCCTGTAAAGAATAGACATCATTGTGATGGCAGCAATTTTGATAGTTTAATGACGATAGTTGCATCTTCATAAACAACTTTGAGGTCTTCCTCCTTAAGAGGAGTGAAATAGGAAAACTGACTACCAAGTCCGAATGTTCCAACAACAGATGCTGATGCAGGTTGTATATAATAATTATAAGGGCTCTCTTTTCGAATTATTTTTCTTGTATAGCTAGCTTTCTTATCATCAATAACACCTTCAGAAAACTGCAATATGCCGTATAGAATTATCTATATTATTTAGTCAATTAAAACACAGTAGTAAGTTGAAACCAGCCCTCCGTTACCAAGAAAACGTTCCCGCCAGCGCGCGGGTTCCCTGTCAAGACCATCATCTTAGTATAACGTAGCATAAAAGATAACGCTATGATGGCCTTTACAGGGTGCGCCTGGCAATATAATGGCCACTCCCGGAGGGCTGGGGCGACTATTAATGACTGATATTTGCCTGTATGAAGTATGAATGCAGTTAAGTAATAGTAAGAAAATATTTCTTATCTGTAAAATTCTTTTTCGGGGATGCCACTGCCTGTAATAATGCTTCTTAAAGTACCTGAAGGCAAGTCTTTACCCTTGTAATAGGGAACCAATCACCTGTTTTCCAGTATGACTATTACGCCATTTTTGATGGCTACCGCGTTGAGACATAAAAATAAACCCATTGTGCTGGAGAATCCTGATAACTTCAGTGGAATTTAACTGAAGTGCCCTTATACGGGCACTTCAACATCAAAAACTTTCTTATCTGAGTCTTGTTCCAGTGGGCATGGTTCGAGATAAAGGCAAATAGCTTCCTTTGCATTGGCTAATGCTTCTTTTTCAGTATCACCAGCACTACAACAGCCAGGCAACTCGGGACAATAAGCGGAATAACTCTTTGTTTTGGGGTCATAATCTACAACGATACGAAATTTCATATCTCTATCCTGTACTTCATCTCTTCATATTTTCCATAACCATAATAATCATTAGATGTTTATTTGTCTAGCTTTACCCTGAGAAAGACTATTATGCTATCTGGTAAACAACGGGATGTCTGCCAGTCCATGCGTACGATTACTTATTACCATTTAGCTTTTCTGTGAGATAAGTTATGCACACAATTATTTGTATAAACGTTAAATTTATTTATGATAGAAGAGCGTATAAATTAAACCGTCAGGTTTTTAAATTACAATAAATTTAACATAGTAATATTCTATTCATTACCTAATAATTGAGGAAGATAACTATTAATCGTATTGGCTGAAATTGCATACCCAATACGATCTATTAATTCACCAGATAGTTTGATCGTTACTATGCCAACAACTTGTCCTTGCAGATTAAGTAATGGTCCGCCACTATTCCCGGGATTTAAGGCACAATCAGTTTGGACCCAAGTAATATTCCTAAATTGATCATATTCAAAGGATGATGAAATTACTCCGCTAGTAACGTTTATGTTTTGAAAATCAAGTGGGTAACCTAATGCTACCACGCTTTGTCCAATATTCATACGACCTACATCCCCAAAATTTAGGTATGGGAAATAATTCCCTGTAATAGATATCACTGCTAAATCATGTACTATATCCCTGTTTATTAAAAAACCTAGATAACTTGTTCCATCATTAAGATACACTATTATTTCTTTCGCATCAGATATCACATGATTATTTGTAATAATTAAGCCATCGGAAGT
The DNA here is from genome assembly GCA_002347295.1 of Dehalococcoidia bacterium UBA2247. Classification (GTDB taxonomy): domain Bacteria; phylum Chloroflexota; class Dehalococcoidia; order UBA2247; family UBA2247; genus UBA2247. The sequence continues at coordinate 3,116 of DDXZ01000056.1, forward strand.
AATTAGAAAACCTGATCCCGAGCCATACTCTGTTTCTATTCTTACCACTGCACCAGAATATTCTATCAGTAGTTTTGACACCGTCATAATTCCAGTAGAAGTACTTGCACCGGGCACAACAACATCTGCCTCTGTTATATTGACTCCTTGGATTTTAGGTAATAAAACTGGAAATAAGCAAGACTTAGTAAGTACATTAGCTGGTAAAACTCTATTATCCGTATGATACCATAAACTATTAATACCATAACACCAATTATCTGTAGAATAATATCCGCAAGCACCATAAATAATGTCAGTACCATTAGGAGACCAAGAAGGATATTGACCTTCCCAATGCTGATAGTAGTTAGTAACATTTAAACCATCTAAATTAAGGGTACATATTACCCAACGACTTACACTCCACGATTGATATGCGATTGTTCTACCATCAGGTGACCAGCTAGGTAAAATATCGGCTTCAGGATAGTCTGTTAGACATTTATTATTAGAACCATCAGAATCCATAACATAAATTTCAGCTGTTGTGCTACCAGTCGTTTGACTCATTACTAAATTAGTATAAGCTATACGTGATCCGTCGGGCGACCATGAAGGTTCATGACCAGAAATGCCTAAATTAACTACATCACTACCATCAATATTCATAATACAAATTTCGCAAGTTTCAAAAAGATCGTAAAACCAGCCATGTGCTTCAAATGCAATTTTTGTGCCATCCCGTGAGATAGAAGGGTTATAATAAGATTCACTGTTAGTTGCGGATAAAATAATTGTTTTCCATGTTCCATCTATATTCATAGATATAATACCTCCACCTATACCATATACAATATAATTTCCATCGGAAGAGACTGAAAACCGATAGTCTTTATCTGTGTCATATAATGATGCTATTTTTGTTTCTGAAGTACCATCTGTGTTAATAGTGTAGATTCCATAACTATTATTATTTTTCGAGATAAAAGCAAATTTATCTTGTTCTACAATAACGCTAGCAGTAGAGGAACATACGATATCATACTGTGTCGTTTCTACTTTTATCGAATTAATAAAACTTCCAGGACTGTTTCCTGCAGTAAAAAGACCTTGATTATCAATATTACCCCCTTGCAGACAACTCCATTGAAAAGATAAATCAGGTATACGATTACCATAATAATCCGCACCTACTGCAACAAAACGCTGTGATATACCTGTACCAAGGTTAATACTTTTTGGAGCAATAACGACTCTATCAAGCGGTCCAGGTATAATATTTACCGAAGGAGAAGCCTCATATATGATATCATCAAGTACTATTCGCACATTTAGAGTAGATTCGTATGTACCTGCTATTCCACTTGCGGTAAAAAAACCTGTAGGAGTTACTGTACCAGTAAAAAAATCTGATATATAAAAGGAGCTATCAAATTCTTTAAGAGGATTACCATATTTATCAGTAAGAATAGGTTCGAGCTGCAATGACTCTCCTGCAGCAATTGTTATTGGATTGATTGACAGGGTTTCTGCTTTACCGGGATTTATAGTTACTGGTATTATAGCTTCTAGAGATTGTTGCCCAAAGCTGGCTGTGACAGATATCCCATTTTTAAATATACCTGCTTGCGTACCTGCAGTAAATATTCCTTCGTTATCTATGCTACCTGCATTACTAGAAGAAGCATAATGAAAAGTAGCGTTAGAAATTATATTATTGTACTGGTCTATTGCTTTAGCTACGATTTGTTGTTGCATACCTGCTTTGATACATATTTCAGCAGGTTCCAAAAATATATGCTCTAACGAATTTGGTTTTGTTGTTACTGTATCTGTTGTCGCATTAGATACTACAATAGGTATTTCGCTTGTAGGTGTTATCTCATTGTTATTAATGACTGGTGATTGTAACCCAGTGCAACTATTAATTATAACAATAGAGATAACAAGGAGCAGAGAAAATAATAAAAAATATACATATGAGTGACAACTTTTGATAAACTTTTGGATATAATATATGTAATTCTTTATCATTAGGTCCCCAAATACTGACCAGATATTAAACTACTGTTTGACATTAAAACATTATCTATATTATTTAGTCAATTAAAACACAGTAGTAAGTTGAAACCAGCCCTCTGGGGTACTGTCAAGTAGATTGTGTGAAATCTCCCTGAATTAAACTACGCAGGGATGGGAGATTGTAGCGCACTTTCCCTACAGGGTTCGACCTCCAATATATTTCCATCCGGATACTGATAAAGACTAACAGAGTATAACAAGCGTGCTCCCCCGCCGGAATTCTTTGTTCAACCGCTCAATGACATTGGTAGTACGCAGAGAAATCCATTCCTCTTCCGGGAAATCAAAGAAAGTGAGACAGCTGTCCCGGGAGTTCTGTAAGCATTTCACTGCCGAAGGAAGTTCCTTTTGCCATTGCTCGCTGAACCGGGTTGAGAATTCCAGAGCTTTCTCCCGGCTGCACCGGCTGATTTCCACGGAAGATATTTTCGGCCGATTAGCCGGTGTGACATCATGGCCAGGGTGCGGGTATTAATCCCGACCAGGAACATCATCGCGATATCCTACCGGAGCTCATCCTCATACTGTTTACTTTTAGGAATGACCTGGGTCCGATATTTCCCCCTGGCGGTCCCGGGGTACCTTAACTTCGACTTTTCCGATCTTCTTCAAAGTAATACTGCGAGGATAAGAGCCGTTACGATGGTTCATTTCTTCCGCTTCCACCCTCTCATAGGGCTTCCTTCCCAGAAAGCGGGTCAGTTCCAGTTGCATGATCTCGCTCAAATAATCTCCCACGGCTTTAGGCATATTGGTGTTAACCATCTCTAAAATCTTCTCCGGCTGCTCCTGAAGTTCCTTGAAAACCTGCACTACCTCTGTTACACTGATTTCTACTTTCACGGGCGCTTCTCCTTTCTTATTGTTTTATCTCTTTCAATAAAACCTTGTAAAGGAAAGCGCCCTATTTTCAATCTCCCGCAATTTCACACAAAAAATTTTACACTACCCATTGACCTCTGCGCTGACCTGATGATGCCATTACCGGATTTAAATCGGTGTCGGGATATCTCCTGTCGTTCCGTCAGAGGAGAAGACTATTATCAAGTATCGGAATATAACAGAGGAAAGAAAGATACCGGATATAAGATGGGTAAAAGAGATATCGTGGGACGTATCTATAATAAAACGGTTGAAATTAAAGAAAGCCATAAAGAATGGTTTCAGAATATCTGGATAAAAGGAGAATGGGATGATAAAACTCCCATTACTAGGGTTGAGTTTCAAGCAAGACGTGAAATATTAAAGGAATTTCGGATCAATACTTGTGAGAAGTTGATTAAAGCAGTACCGGCTCTCTGGCATTATTTTACTCATAAATGGCTGAGAATAATTGAACCGAATGAAGATAAGAATAAGTCTCGCTGGCCGGAAAAAAATTTCTGGCTGGTTGTCCAGGATGCGTTTAATAAATTCGGTGCAGTAATCGGTATGATACGCTGGAAACAGAATGATGTTAAATTAAAACATCTTATGGCTCAACTTGAAGGAGTAATGAAATCGGCGGTTGCAGTAGATGGGAATACCAGGGGAGAATACTTTGCACTTCGTGATATGAAATGGAGAATGCAGAAGTTACTTGAATCGGATGAATTTAAATTTGGAGTTCAAAATAGAAAAGGGCGATTTTCTACAACCACAATCCGTGGATAAAAAACCTCTTTCAATCTCAATTAGATTGGGGTAAAGTAGTACCCAGTAGGTTAAAATGAAGCGAACATCTGAACGTCTGGGTGTTAAGATAGTCGGGGGTTTAAAGGAGATAAATACTCCCTGGGCAGGATCAACCTTACTAGTGGACTTATTTCGTAAATTAGAGATGGATAAGATAGCCAACAGGATTTTACCCAATAAGAAGTCATCCAAGGGACTGAATCAAGGTCAGATGATAGAGTCCTTCATCTTACTTAGTGCCCTGGGAGGAGAAAATATTGAAGACATGCAG
>DDXZ01000058.1 GCA_002347295.1 Dehalococcoidia bacterium UBA2247
TTACATTTTAGATGATTTAATTCGTAAACTTGACACTTTAGCCGAATTCTATTAGACTTTACCAGCTGCATGAATAAAGAGCCACAAAAAAGAATAGCGTCTTTATCACAAGGGCTCACCAGCATTTTTACCGGAGAAGGCAAAGGGAAAACAACTGCTGCATTAGGAGTAGCAGTACGCGCACTGGGATATGGGCTAAAAGTCTGCATCATCTATTTCATGAAAGGCGGTAGTCCCTGCAGTGAACAAAATGCTCTACGCCAATTACCCAACATTCACTTTATTCAGTCCGGGCAAAAGAATTTTGTTAATCCGCAAAATATTACCGAAAATGACAAAAATGAAGCCCGTAAATCTTTTGATGCCGCATGTCATGCCGTTACCAGCGGGGAATTTGATGTTGTTGTCCTCGATGAAATCAATGTTGTTGCTGCCTGGAAAATTATTCCCGTTGCTGATCTGATTACATTAATTCAAAATAAGCCGCCTAATGTGGAGCTTATTCTTACCGGACGTTATGCCGATGCAAAGCTTGTTGCTCTGGCAGACCTAGTAACAGAGATGAAGGAAATAAAACATCCTTTCCAGAAGGGAATTCTATCCCGGGAGGGAATTGATTATTAGAAGCAACGTCCTATACAATCAGGACGAATAATAAAATAACTTAATGTTATACATAAAAGGAGTAGCACAATGAAAATTACCCTGAGCGTAATCAAAGCAGATATCGGCGGCTATGTCGGGCACTCCGACTCTCACCCCAGATTACTAGAAAAAGCCAATGAGATGCTCGGCGAAGCCAAATCAAAAGGTCTATTGATAGACTACCATGTTACCAAATGCGGTGATGACCTTCAGCTTATCATGACCCATAAATATGGTGTAGAAAATTCTGACATTCATAAGCTTGCCTGGGATGTCTTCCTGGCCGGAACCAAAATCGCTAAAGAGCTTCAGTTACACGGTGCAGGACAGGACCTACTCTCCGATGCCTTTTCCGGTAATGTTAAGGGTATGGGACCCGGCGTTGCCGAGATGGAATTTGAAGAGCGTAAAGCAGAACCCATCATTATCTTTATGGCAGACAAGACCTCTTCCGGTGCCTGGAATATGCCTCTCTACAAGATGTTTGCCGACCCCTTTAATACCATCGGACTGGTTATCGCTTCCAATATGCACCAGGGATTCTCCTTTGAAGTACATGATGTTAAAGACCATAAGAAAATCACTTTCAACAGCCCGGAAGAAATATATGATATGCTCGTTCTTATCGGTGCTCCCTCACGATATTGTATTAAAGCGGTATATCATCGTCCCAGCGGCGATATTGCTGCGGTATCTTCAACGCAGCGTCTCTCCCTCATGGCTGGCCGTTATGTCGGAAAAGATGACCCTGTCTGTATAATCCGTGCTCAGGGCAGTTTCCCCGCCGTCGGTGAAGTAGTAGAACCATTCTCTCTGCCCTTCCTGGTAGTAGGATGGATGAGAGGTTCTCATAATGGCCCCTTAATGCCCGTTGGCCTCTGTGACAGCACACCTACCCGTTTCGATGGACCTCCCCGTGTTATCGCTATGGGATTCCAACTTGCCCAGGGTAAGCTGGTTGGACCCCGTGATATGTTTGCCGATATCAGCTTTGACCTGGCACGACAAAAAGCCAACGAAATTGCCGATTTCATGCGCCGTCATGGTCCCTTCGAGCCACATCGTCTGCCTCTGGAAGAAATGGAATATACCACCATGCCAGAAGTTATGGACAAACTGAAGGGTAGATTTACTAAATTAGAATAAAACATGACAGATAAATCCCGGTTACTCCTGGCAACTAATAACGCCGGTAAGGTGCGCGAATATGTATTGCTCCTGACGGATATCCCCTTCACACTGGTTACCCCGGCTGATATGGGAATAAAAATAAAGGTTGCAGAGACAGGAGAGACCTTCGCCGATAACGCAAAATTAAAAGCTGAAGCGTATGCATCCGCCAGTGGATTAATTACACTGGCGGATGATTCCGGTCTGGAGGTAGAAGTTCTTAGTGGAGCACCCGGCATTCAGTCTGCCCGCTACGGTGGTGACGGACTTTCCGACCGGGAGCGTTATACTCTTCTCCTGAAAAAACTGATGGATATTCCACCCGGAAAAAGAACTGCCCGCTTCTATTGTGTTATTGCTATCGCTAACCCGTCTTCAGGAAAGGTTACACTCTGTGATGGAGAATGCCGCGGTACAATCACTGCAGAACCCCGGGGTAATCTCGGCTTTGGTTACGACCCCATATTCTATATTCCGGAAGCAGGTAAGACGTTTGCCGAACTTACGGACGAAGAAAAAAACCGCATCAGTCACCGCGCCCGTGCCGCTCGAAAAGCGGCTGATATCCTCAAGAAAATAGCCTAAACACAAGATTCTTCATCTCGCTGTAAACCGTGTTCTAGAAGATTATAAGATTATGATATTTAAGTTATTGTGGTGCTTCTTAAGTGGTAACATCCCTCCCTCCGTTTTTTTGTTATTTCACAACCCCTTGTAGTATTATAACTAAAAATACTACTAGATATAGTAATTACTTGAGTCTCTACTCCTTTTGCATTATACTACAAGATAACATTGGCAGGAGGTTAACAATGAGACTTTCATGTCTTCAAGAGAACTTAAGTAAAGGCCTGGCTATTGCCGGTCGTGCTGTTGCTACTAGAACTACATTACCCATTACTACCAATATACTTATTACGGCAGAAGAATCCCGTCTCCGTCTTACGGCAACAAATCTGGAAATAGCCATCAGCTGCTGGATAGGTGCTAAAGTTGAAGAAGAAGGCAGCATTACCATTCCCGCTCGTCTGCTTACCGATTTCGTTAACTCACTACCCAATGATAAGATTGAAATTAGCTTGTCCAAGCAAACACTCAGTCTGAAATGCGCCCGTATGGAAGCTAACATCTCCGGTATGGACGCCGATGACTTCCCGCCTATACCCAAGATTGGCGATGGCGTGCATACGGAAATCGACCCGGCCATATTACGTTCTGCTATTACCCAGGTTGTTTTTGCCGCGGCATCCGATGAGACCCGTCCTGTCCTTACCGGTGTCAAAGTAGAATTTAAAGGTGATAAGATGACACTGGCATCAGCCGATGGTTTCCGTCTTGCCGTACATGAAGCTGCTTTGCCCAAAGCAGTAGAAAAAGACCTGGAAGCCATTATCCCCGGCCGTTCCCTGGCAGAACTAAGCCGCTTACTCGCTGACCAGGAAGACCCGGTTAAGCTCAGTCTAGGTAAAAATCAGGTGCTCTTCAGTTTGAAAAATGTCGAGATGGTCTCCCAGCTTCTTCAGGGTGAATTTCCCCACTACAGACAGTTGATCCCGGCTACTTCTACCACCCGTGTCGAGTGCAACACACAGGAACTTCTGCGTGCTGTAAAAGTAGCTTCTATCTTTGCCCGTGACAGCAGCGGTATTGTCCGCCTGCAAATCGCCCCCGGTGAAGAACTCGTCCCCGGCAAGATGATTGTTTCTGCCCGTTCCGAGCAAATCGGTGATGACATGGCTGAAATTGATGTTGCCGCCACCGGAGAACCCTCCAAGATTGCCTTTAACGGTAAATACCTCGTGGATGTTCTTAACGTTATCGGGGAAGAACAGTCAGTTCTGGAAATCACCAGCCCTTCCAGTCCCGGCGTTCTCCGTCCTGTCGGCCGCGATAACTATATTCATGTGGTAATGCCCATGTTCGTGCAGTGGTAGGTAAACTTAATTCTCCGGCTTGTTGCCAAAATATACTTTAGTATGAGGCCACGGTATCTCAATACCATTAGCATCAAATGCTTTTTTAAGACGAAGCCGCATTTCTCCCATAATCCGCCATTGCTCCAGAGGTTTAACATCTCCAGTAATTTTAATTTCTATACCGGAATCACCAAGCTTATTGACTCTGAGCACCTGTGGTACCGTACGAATAACTTTACTCCACTCTTTTTCCTCAGCCATCTCTTTGCAGACTCGATTTATCACATTTATAGCCAGGTCAAGATCCGTCCCATAAGCTACAGAAATATCGAGATTAACACGTGCAAAATGCCGTGAAAAATTAGAGGCAACCCTGATCTCACCATTAGGTACATGGTGCACAATACCATCCAAATCCCGCAATACTGTTTTCCGTAGATTTACTTCTTCCACAAGACCACTGACATCTGCTACCTGGACAACATCTCCCACCCGATATTGGTTTTCCAGTAAAATAAAAATCCCGGCGATGATATCTTTTACCAGATACTGTGCTCCAAAACCAACGGCAATACCTACAATACCAAAACCGGCTAATACGGGACCAATATTAAAATAATCTGCCAATATAAGAAGAATAACAATAATAACGATAACAATACGTCCTACCCCTAACAATACACCTATTATCGTAGTGGCACGCCGCTTCTGGCCTTCATTACTCTCTCCTTTACGAGGTCGAGTAAGATATTTCTCCAAAGGCGCCGGTACAAATCTTTTTAAGATAATCCATGCCAGCATTCCTATTAATATAACAATAATATTTTTAATACCATGTACAGTAAACCAGATTTTTATGTCTGTGGTAGTTACAATAGTACTATTACCTTCCAAATATGATACCAAAGCCATCAAGGACAGTATGGCCAAAACAAAAAATAAAAGTTCAACTACCATAAATATAGTACGGTAACTATCTGGTGACTGCTTATCTGTTTTTTTCTCTTTCCGTCTTCTAACAAAACTGCGTATCTTTTCGTTAAAAAAGAAAGATAATAATACAATTAAACCGGAACCAATAAGAAACCACAGACTATTTTTTATAAACCATTCCCACATAACTATTACTTCCTATTTATATTTATCCATATCAGCGTATTATAGGCCATACAGAACATAACGAGAAGCAGCAGGAAAATACTTTGATCAAAATAATTTAAAACTGACAGAAAATAGACATCTTGACGAAATGTATCAGGTATAATATAGCATAATGAAGTAGGTTTGTTATAATGTAGTATGGATAGTTTGTGCTGTTTATTATGGTCTCAAGATAAAATACAGATTTAAAGGAACATTTTCCTATCTTAATCAAAAATTTCGATGTATAAGCAATAGTGAGAAAACACAAAGTAGTATTTTATATACTGCCGGACATAATAACCTTTTATACCAAAAGTTATTTTAATGCAAGCTAAGGGAGATTCAATATAAATATGAATACAGCAGCCAAAGGTAATTTTCTAGAAGATTCCGTCTTTAATATCATCCAATATTTATTACAAAACGACCGATTAAAATTATCTCCGACTCAAACAAAACTTTTCCGTAAGAAGTCATACCCGTCCAGGAAACAAAATATCAATGTTGTTGCTACCGATATTTCTATTGAACTCTGGCCGCCGCAGGCAGCGAACTATTCCACCCTCTGGGTCTGTGTTTATAAAAACTACGACCATGTACTTCCTCTCAGCGATTTAGAAGATTTTAAAATAAAACTTAATCAGATAGGTGGTAATATTAAAGGAGTTATCGCCTCCGGAAATGCACTCCAGTATGAAGCATTGGATTTTGCCCGCACAAACGGTATCGGCGTTATCAGAATCCTGCCCAATGACCGTGTCCGATGGGTTATCGAGAAATCCAACATGGCATCCGATGGGAGAGAAGAAAAAGCCAATGCCCGTGAAATCACTACCGGATTAACGAGCCAGAACTATACTGGACAAAATCATAACCTCTATGCTTTCTACGACGGATATACTTTTGATAATTTAAACGGTTTTCTTTCTCGTATGTTAAAATAGACTCGGATTCCGATTAAATTATTATCCCGATAGTATTCGGGACAAGGAGTGTTAGTAATGAAAAAGGTCGTTGTTTTTCTGGTACTAGTCTTATGTCTTATCTCCGGCAGCGCCTGCTCCAGTGCTTCTTCAGTAAGAGAATCAACTACCGGAACCACTCCTGCCAGTTCTGACTACAGTCAGGGGGCTTCGAATGCTACGCCAGCTACAACCAATTCAGACCGTCTGGTAGTTCAGAATGCGGATATATCATTAATCGTGAAGGATGTGACAGAAACCAGAGATACCATCGTTGACCTGGCCGCGAAATACGAAGGTTATGTTATCTCTTCCAATCTGTATTCCCGCAACCTCGCTCTGACCGGGTCAATCTCCATCCGTGTTCCGGAAGACAATTATGTTCCGGCTCTGGAAGAAATACGCACTCTGGGAGTGCGGATAACCGCCGAGCGCACCTATACCGAGGATGTCACGGAACAATATACCGATCTTCAAGCCCGCTTGAAGAATGCTCAGGCGACCGAAGCACAATATATTGCCTTACTGGATAGAGCAGAGGAAGTAGAAGATATTCTCAAGATACAGAGTTATCTCTCCCAGGTAAGACAAACAATCGAACAGTTGCAGGGACAAATAAAATACCTGGAAAGCACTACTTCTACCGCTCTGATTTCCGTTACCCTGGAACCGGAAAGCAGTAGTCAACCTCTAGTACAAGGGGAATGGGATATCAAAGCAACCGTAAAATCAGCAGCACGCGGTTTTCTGAAATTCGGCAAGTTTTTCGTTACCGTAGTTATCTGGATTGCTCTCTTTATCCCCCTCTGGGGTATCATCCTGGCTATAGTCCTCTTAAGAAAACACCATATTAATCCTTTCCGCTCATTAAATAATAAAATACATGGGCGTTCTGACAGCAAAAATAACAAATAGGAAGGGAAAATGGATAATATATGGTTAGTTTGCTACTGGACCGTCCCTATCAAAATTGGTATCTTCCTTGTATACCTGGAAACAATGATCTGGCTATTATTAAAAGCTGACGAGATAGGGAAAAGAACAAAGGCATTCGTTAAAGAAAAAGAACTGGATAAAAAATAAGCTGATAAGTTCAGCTTTTATCTCTTATATTTAATTTATAAAGATAAGAGACTGCGTCTTAATCAAATTACCTTTGCTATTTTGCCGGGTCAACACTGACTGACTTTTTCAGTAAGAAGAGTATGGGTACTGCCAGTAGTTCCATGACAACGGCGAAGGTAATGAGATAATGGGTAGAGATTTCGTAGAGAAATCCCATAGCAGCACTTCCGATAAACAGAGCCAGACCGTAAATGGCATTGAAAATACCATATGCCCTACCCCGTTTCGTTACGGGAACCATATCAGCGATAGCAGCACGCATGACCGTCTCATGAACGCCCATTACGGCACCCCATAATACAACGGCAGATATGATATACCAGTAGTTATACGAGAATCCCAGGAAGGGGACGGGCAAAGTTAATACCGGAATTATTGCCAGTACCATTAAACCATGTTTATCATAGGCTTTACCGGCAATTAAGGCCACCACTCCGTCCACTCCCATCGCAATAGTATACAAAACAGGAATCTGAGCGTCAATAATGAGTGTCTCTGCCTTGATATGATATGAAATAAGCACGAAGCTGGCAAAGCCGGCTCCGGCCAAAAGAACAAAGAGAGCATAAAGCCAGAATGTCCGCCCTAACCCTTTTACTTCATCATGAGAAGTAGTATCAACTTTAGCTTCCAATTTTTCCGGCAGCGGCACCTTATGCCGGGCAAGAATTAAGAAAACCAGCACAAGAACAACAGGCACCCATAATAGATTAAAGCCCTTCTGATAATCACCAGTGGTAATTAAAGCAAAGGAGAGAATAAGAGGACCAATCACTGCACCTAACTGGTCCATTACTTCATGAAGAGCAAATCCCCAACCACGACCGATATTCTTCCCGGCATAGGATATTATCGTATCCCGCGCCGGACTTCTGATAGCCTTTCCAATACGCTCTAAAATCAGCAGGGCCGCTGCTAATTGCCAGTTACCGGCAAGCGCCAGCAAGGGAATCGCTGCGATTAAACCGTAGCCGACGAATGCCAGAACCCAGTACGCTCTGGTACGGTCAGTAAAATATCCTGAGATAAGTCGTAAGCCATAACCCAGTAGTGAACCTAAACCGGATACCAGCCCCACAGCACCGGCACTTGCTCCCAGCATTGCCAGATAGGGACCGCTGATACTCCGGCCGCCTTCATAGGCAATATCGCCGAACATACTGACGGTACCGAGCAACAAAATAAGCTGAAATGCTGCCTTACGTTTATCTATATCCTCAGAATGATTAATCTCAGGTGCTATTGTCTTTTCACCTATCAGCAATATTACGCGATATGATAGCACTTCAATACCATTTAGAAAACAGTTATGCCTGCTTTATTAAAAATATCTTGTTATTACAGCACATTAAGCGTAAAGCGTATTATTATTTTTTCTTAATTGAATATCTGACAATATATCAAGGAAGGACATACTATCTGGAGGAGCATATATTGATTGCTTCTTTTTATATAACTGGTTCAAGGAATTAATAGATTTAAAAACAGCGTCTGCAAGGGCGGACGTACACAGTAAAAAGCTCTTCTCGCTCGCTAAACCTAAATTATCCATGATATTCTTTGGCTGGTGGATGCTCATCGTTATGTCTATCGTAAGCGGTTTATCCATGGGATTCATGAGTGACGGCCAATCAGCACTATTCAAGAACATCGCCGCAGACCTTAACCTGAACCATGCCGATACTTCCGTTGAAACAGCCATTGTTTCTTTATTTAACGGTATTATGTTCCCTGTTACCGGATTTCTCTGCACCAGAATCGGTACCAGAAAGCCTGTTCTTATTGGAATTACCCTTATGGGAGCAGGATTAACCTTAATGCATTTTGTGGATTCTGCCTGAAATTACTATCTTGCCTGGGGTATAGTGGTATCTGTGGAACATACTCTCGGTACCACCATAGCCATTGATAAAATGATGGCAGACTGGTTTGTCCGTAAAAGAGGTCTGGCCTTTGGTATCAGATTTGGTATCATGAGTGGTGTATCTGTAATCGCTTTATCAATTGTTTCCTGGCTCTTGACCAGATACGACTGGCGCACAGTAAACCTAATCTGGGCTATTGTTATTTTTATCTGTGTTCCACTGGCATTCTTCTTTGTGAGGGAACAGCGCCCGGAACACTACGGACTCCTCCCCGATGGCGCTAAGCTGGCAGAAAATAGTACCGTAGATAATATTGTTTCCCAGGGAGAAGCTTATGCCAATAGTGTTCAGGAGGGTGAGTTTACCTTTCGCCAGGTAATAAGAACACTGGCATTCTGATTAATTACCCTGGCATGGGTCATGCGTGCTGCAATGAACGGTTTTCGTATCCATATTATTCCTATGCTTACTGGTAATGGTATTGTTGCCATGACCGCCGCTACTATGATGTCTGTAATGATATTTTGTAATATTCCTGCCGGTGTTATAGGTGGAATTATTTCCGATAAGGTCAAGAAAAATAACTTGAAATGGTTAATGGTTACTCTTTTTCCCTTATCTCTGCCGGATTCATACTATTTTACTCGAATCCCACTATTACCATAACTTACTTATTCTTCATTCTCTGAGGGTTAGGTATGGGAGCATACAACACAATAGATGTTGCTATTAGAGCACACTTCTTCGGAAAAAGGTCTTATGGCCTGGTACAGGGTACATCGGGCATATTCTCTGCCCCGGTAGCTTTCTTCATGCCTATTTATTTCGGAAGCATTTACGATAGTCATGGAAGTTATACTAATGCCATCGCTCTTATTACAGGAATTGCTATTGCCGGAGTGATTATTACACTTATTCTAAAACCACCGAAGTTACCGGCAGCCGTTATTGAGAAACCAATTTAGTTATACTCAGGTTAAATTATATTTCTACCCAAATATCGTCACCCTCTATTTTCACCGGATATATTTTTAACGGGCGGTTGTGACCAATCAGCTTGTCTATTTTTGTGGCAGACAATAATCGGGGCGTTCGTGGTGCCCACTGTACAACATGACCATCCTCAAGGTCGAATTTTCCGCCATGCAAGGGGCAGGTTACAATCGTACCCTCCAATTTTCCTTTCGCAAGTTGCCCGCCCATATGAGGACAACGGCTTTCCACAGCATAAAACTTATTCCCCGCATGAGCAATAAGAATTTTAACTCCATTGACTATCTCTTCTTTCATTTCTCCATCGCCCAAGTCACTGCTTTTCATCACTTTAATCATTTGTGCTATCATTTCGCTCCTCCTGAATATTTAACTTGCGGATTACCATGGTCCTCTGTTGTAAACCTATTTCCCTTCTGCCAGATATTTTTCTGGATTTTTATCAAAGGCTTTCTTACAACCCTGAGCACAGAAATAATATTTCTTCCCTTTATACTCGGAATTGGCTACCGCTTTATTATCGTCTATTTTCATCTTGCATACCGGGTCAATTACTATTGCCACGTAACACCTCCTGCTTGCTAAATTTTACCGGTTTAAATCTTCTTAACCGTAATGAATTCGATACTACAGTAACCGAGCTGGCAGCCATTGCCGCCGCTGCCAGCATCGGATTAAGAAAACCATGTTCACCCAGAATGAAATGTAACCCTGCCGGTATACCCGAATCGTGAAAAACAAAATAGAGAACGCCAGCTGCCACCGGAATAAGAACCACATTATAGGCAAAAGACCAGAAAAGGTTTTGCCGGATAGTTCTCATCGTAGCTTTACTTAAAGATATTGCAGTGACAATACCCGCCAGGTCACCCCTGATCAATGTAATATCACCCGTTTCCATCGCCACGTCGGTACCCGTACCAATTGCAATACCGACATCGGCCTGTGCCAGCGCCGGTGCATCATTAATCCCATCACCCACCATAGCAACAATCTTACCCTCTTCCTGCAGTTTCTGGACTTCCTGAGCCTTATGCTCCGGAAGCACTTCCGCCCTTACCCTGGTAATACCCGCCTGCCGGGCAATAGCCTGCGCCGTTAATTTATTATCACCTGTAATCATATAGCTTTCTATGTGTAATTCTTGCAGCTCTTTAATCACTGCTCTGGCGTTCGGTTTGAGTGTGTCCGCCAGGGCAATAATTCCCAGTAACTGGCTATCTCTACTGAGAAACATAACCGTTTTACCTTCACTAAAAAAACTATTTACCCGTTCTTCCATGTTGCCCATAGTAATTCCCATTTCCCGCATCCAGTTAATGTTACCGAGAGAAATTTTAGTATTATCTATTTTTGCTTCGACGCCACGTCCGGGAATAGCATTAAAGTCTACTATGGGATACAAAGTCTGTTTCTCTTCAACAGCATTACGGACAACAGCTTGTGCCAGGGGATGCTCAGAATCATACTCCACCGAAGCCGCAATACGGAGCACTTCCTCCCGCGAAGAGATAGATGAAGAAATGATATCCGTAATCGCCAGTTCACCGCGGGTTAGAGTGCCGGTCTTATCCATAAGCACCGCATTTACTTTATGTGCCCGTTCCAGTGCTTCAGCACTACGGATAAGCACTCCATGTTCTGCCCCTTTACCCGTACCAACCATTATTGCGGTAGGGGTAGCCAGCCCTAACGCGCAGGGACAGGCAATAATCAGTACTGCCACAAAATTAAGTATTGATAAAGTCAGTACCGGTTCAGGACCGATAAAATACCAGACAATGAAAGTCGCAACAGCAATACCAATCACTGTGGGTACAAAATAACTGGCAATAACATCTGCAAGATGCTGTATGGGAGCTTTGCTTCCCTGAGCTTCCTCAACCATACGTACAATGCGCGCCAATGCCGTATCTTTGCCTACTCTTGTCGCCTCAAATTTCAAACTACCGTTCTTGTTAATGGTTGCCGCAATAACTTCATCACCTGTTTTCTTATCCACCGGCATACTCTCCCCGGTAAGCATCGACTCATCAACAGTAGAAAATCCTTCCCGAACTACACCATCAACAGGAATACGATCTCCGGGGCGAAGCAAAATAAGGTCACCGACCTGCACATCTTCTACCATAATTTCCTGTTCGTTTCCATCACGAACAACCAGTGCTGTCTCCGGACGCATGCCGATAAGTTTTTTTATCGCTTCCGATGTCCTCCCCTTGGCCCGGGCTTCCAGAAAACGCCCCACCAGAATTAAAGCAATTATCATGGCTGAAGTATCAAAATAAAGATGTGTGGCGATGCCACCCCTGATAAAAACCTGAGGGAAGAGAACAACTACAACACTATAGAAATAGGCAGCAGAAGTACCCACAGCAATTAAAGTATTCATGTCAGAGGTCTTATGCTTGAGTGCCCCCCAGGCACCTTGATAAAACTTCCGCCCGGCCCAGAATTGCACCGGGGTTGCCAGAGCCCACATAAGATAAGGCTCGCCCGGGAAAACAGGGAGGAAACTCAGTATCATAATTATTGCAGCCATAATAACAGACAGAACTAAGCGCTGCTTTATTGCTCTTACTTCTTGTTGATTACTGACTGAAACATCGTCAAGTTTTATTACCTCCGGACCAAGGTCATAACCTGCCTCATGTACCGCCTTTCTCAGGTCGGTAAATTCCACACCATCAAGGTATTCTACAGTAGCTTTCTCTGAAGCAAGATTAACATTTACGGAAAGAACACCGGGGAGTTCGGCCAGTGCTTCTTCAACATGAGAAACACAGGAAGCACAGGTCATGCCGGATACGGGAAATATAGCTTTTTTTGTTGCTACTCCATACCCCAATCCGGTAACAGTATCCTTTATTTCTTTCAGATTCACCTGTTCCGGATTATAAGTAATATATGCCTTCTCCGAAGCAGCATTAACATTTGCTTTTTCTATACCCGGTGTTTCTGCCAGACCTTTCTCAACAGTCACCGCACAGGTAGTACAAGTCATTCCGGTAATATGCAGGGAGATTTCGTCAATTTTCTTTTTTTCATTCTCTCGAGCCATTCCACCCTCAAGTATCTGACTGATGCCAGCATACCGGCAAATTTTTCATGAATAAAAGTTTTAAATAATTTTTCAAGCAAGAAAGC
This sequence comes from Dehalococcoidia bacterium UBA2247, assembly GCA_002347295.1. GTDB lineage: Bacteria > Chloroflexota > Dehalococcoidia > UBA2247 > UBA2247 > UBA2247. Next base: position 12,967 of record DDXZ01000058.1, read on the forward strand.
AGATGGAACCACGGTTAAGAAGCCCCCGTTCCAACAGTATTTTCTCTTCATAATCCCACCACCACAACTATCATAATATCATAACTTCCAGAGCTTTTCTTTCCCAATATATGTTCTTCCGCCCAGTTGCTTCCCCTATTTATTTGAGGTACAGTTTAAACATCACAAGATAAATTATCGGTAGAAAAGATAACATAGTTGTATATTTCTTATTTAAATCTGACTAATTTCCGAAATTACTCACTTCTGGAGCTTGACTTCCCAAAACAACACATTGTTATCCATGGTGAGAATGCCCAGGGGAAAACAAATTTATTGGAAGCACTTTATATTCTTTCCACTACCAGGAGTTACCGTACTGGTAATGAAAAGGAATTTATCAAATGGTCAGCGTTAGAAGAACCGGACAGCATTACCCGCATTATCGGCAATTTTCAAAAAGAACAGGGAGATATCAAAATTGAAATCGACATGCACTATGCCAAATCCGAGATTACTCAAAAAAGAATCAAGGTAAACGATATTCCCCGCCGTGCCAGTGAAGTTATCGGACAGGTTAATATGGTGATGTTTGAAGCACAGGACTGTCAGCTCACTTCCGGGCCTGCTATCCTGCGCCGCCGCTACCTTGATTTGATTAATTCTCAAATTGACCATCACTATCTTTATTCTTTACAGCGTTATAACCGTGTTCTAACTCAGCGCAATCATCTCTTACGTTTAATTAATGAAGGACAGGCGAGAGCGGATCAACTTGATTTCTGGGATAACGAACTCAGTATAAATGGGGTTTATTTAATACTACATCGCCAGCAGATGATTAATGGTATTAATGAATCAGTACGCACAATTTTCCGGAAACTCTCTCAAAACAAAGAATCTCTGAAACTAAAATATCTGCCCAAACTCAAGTATGATATGGAAGCAACACAGAAAGAAAATGAAGAATTAATACTGGGCAAGTTTCACAAACAACTACAGGAATCAAGGGGGCGGGAAATAGCAGCCGGATTAACACTGGTCGGCCCTCACCGCGATGATTTCCGGTTTTTAGTTAATGATGTGGACGTGGGAATTTATGGTTCACGGGGACAACAAAGAATCACTGTTCTTGCGATCAAACTGGCACAAGCAGAATATAGTAAAAAACAAACGGGAGAATACCCTATAATGCTGCTGGATGATATCCTCTCCGAGCTGGATATAACTCACCGCCGGCAGTTACTGGAGTTTGTTACTTCTCTCCCCCAAATAATCCTGACAACAACTGACATCCACACCATTGAACCCTTCTTTCTTGAACAGTCTGTAAAGTTAAAAGTTATCCAGGGGAATATAGAATAATAAGGAAAGCCCTCCTATATATCCCGGAATTGGATAAGGTGTATCTCTACCGCATCTACTGTATTTCTTCGTCTATTTTCTCAACAATAACAGTGCATTCTGTAATAAGTACTGCCAGAGCTCCCAACGCTACCAGTGCCGGGGCGGCCAGCATTAACAAAGCCGTTGCTGAAGCACCAATAGTTAAAGGAATCTCAAGAGCAGTACGTCCCTTATGTATAATACGAATCCTGCGGATATTTCCTTCACGTATCAGCCCTTTTACCATAGCCACTAATTGACATCCACAAACACTATATCTCTGTTCCGACACCTTATCTTCCCCCTTACCAAACAGGATTTACCACGATTAAACTCTTACCGGTAATCCTTTACTCTTTAAATATGCCTTGGCATCCGGAATAAGTATTTTCCCAAAATGAAAGATGGAAGCAGCAAGAACAGCAGATGCCTTACCTTCCACTACCGCCTGATAAAGATGCTCCAGAGTACCGGCACCTCCGGAAGCAATAACCGGTATTTTTACTGCTTCAGCTACGGCACGTGTCATTTCAATATCATATCCTTTTTCCGTACCATCGGCATCTTTACTGGTAAGCAGAATTTCCCCTGCTCCCAGTGATTCCACTTTCTTTGCCCAGTCAACAATAGGTATACCGGTAGGTTTATTCCCGCTTCTCACAACAACCTCCAGCCGGGGAACTCCTGCAGTGGGCTTATTTTTTCTTCCATCAATAGCAACAATCAGTCTTTCTTTTCCAAACTTATCTGCCGCTCGTTTAATTAAATCAGGATTTTCTACAGCCGCTGTATTAATGGATATTTTAGACACGCCGATATCCAGTAAATCACTCATATCATTAATACTAGCAATACCACCACCTACAGCAAGCGGAATATTGATATTATTGAGAACTCTCTGAACCCATTCCAGCCTGGTCTTCCTGTTCTCCACAGTAGCAAAAATATCCAGAAAAGCAAGCTCATCAGCACCCTGACGACAATAAGTTGCCGCAGCTTCAGCCGGATCACGGGCATCTTTTAGATTTTCAAATTTTATCCCTTTTACTACCCGTCCTTCTTTAATATCAAGACATGGAATTACTCTAATCTCTTTCACTTCTCTATCTCCGTAAACTTCTTTAAACTGCGGTAATCAATAAGAATACTATTAGCATGATTATCTACTTCAATACCAGCCTCTTCAACAGCGGCAACAGGATTTAAGCCACCGATCAATACCATTCCAATGCGATTCAGCTCCAGAGACACTTCACAAACCGGTTCACTTGTTTCTCCCATTAGTAAGACACCCCCCAACCCAGCACCTTTTAACCTGGTTATTATTTCATTAACCAGATCCCGGCACGCCACCGGTATTTCACGAAAATTCGCCAGTATTCTCCCATTACCTTCACTGACTACTTTACTCACCGAGGTCATTTTTGCTTTAATAAACATTTCGGAAGGGTCCAGAGAACAACCGGCATAGTGAATTAATTCCACAAAACGGAATGGTTTATTTTTACGAATCTGCAATAATCCACCGAACCTGGATTCCATCGGAACACCGGCTTTAAGCAGACTACCATTAATAATAATACTGCATACTGTAACAAAGCCCACCTTACCCTTGGGGACAATTATGCCTCCCAGGGTTTCCCCTTCTTCAGCGGTAGTTACCAGATTACTAACACAAAGTTCTGCATCGAATACCGGCCTCATCGCTTTTAACGCTTTAGAAAAATCTTTCTTCGGAATATAGGATACATTAGCCGGAATTTCTCCGGTATAAGTATTCAAGTCAAAATTGGTACGGAAAGAAAGTGCTTCAATACGCGATATTGCCATACCAACCTTATCTTGAACAAGAGCATCTTTTACTTCCTGTAATCCCGCCGGAGTAATTAATCTGCCATCTCTTCCCACCAGTTGAGTTAATCCGCGCTCATCCATAAGCCTCAAATGATAACGAACACCACGCTCACTAAGCTCAATACCAAGACCCTTCAAGCGCTCTGCGATAACCCGCGAACCCATAGCATCAGGAGTACTACTTAACACCTTAAGAATAGCCAGAACTTTTCGTTCTACATCTTGCTTCTCAAATCCCATAATTCCCTCTTACTAAAATCATTTCCCAAATATCAAACTTAAAAAAATTATATCGGGACAATAAGGTTATGTCAATTTTTACTGTTAGTCTATCAGGCTGTCCCAAAAGTCCGCTGGAGAGGCAAGTAGTGATAGAGCAGACGGGGTATAATGTGTGGAGAAGATGTTTCTCGCGGAGGTAATGGCGGATGAAGATATTCAGGGAATACAGTATGACGAGGCGAGAGATACCTGCCTTTGCCCGGAGGGTAAGGAGTTGCAAAACGATGGGCGGTGCAGCAGCGTGAGGGGAAGCCGCTCAGCACAGATATAATCCAGACTCTCCCAGACTATGCGTACCACATCAGCTACAGCCACCCCATACCGCCTTGCTTTCAACCGCATCTTACTGGGCTTCCGCTCCAGACTCGGTAGATTCATTAGCCGTATCAGACTCTTCCGGTGTAATCCGGTTACCTCTCCCATTTCTGTCAGTAATTGGCCGCGTCCTCTTCCTCTCGTTTGGACGTACCTCGGCATAACCAGTTTCAGGTATTTCCTTCGTTCGTTTACGTTCATCTTTTCATTTTTTGACATGATCCGTCCTCAGTAACATTTTTATCTGAGTGAATCATACCCTAACCAGTAACATTTTAGATGAGTGAATACGAGTCATGTCCTTGACAAGACCGGGGGGTGGTACTGTACAATGCGCAGAACAAAAATATTTAAGATTAGCTTTAAACTATAAGTACTAGCGACGATTTTAGTTTAATACTCAAAATCTGTATTTTGTAAGTTGGAATCAAGGTAACATTGCTGGATACCCTCGCTCTAGTTTATTATTATCTAAAAACACAAATAATTTGGCATTGTGAAAAAACTTTTATTAGCTTTAATATTGCCTATTATTTTCCCGCTGCTCCCTGCATCGGCGGTTGGTGATGTTGTCTTTGCATCTCATGAAATTGTTGCTAGCTACACGGTAGAAATAACACCCGCTTTAGCAGCCCAGCATGAAGTAAAAGTCAAGGCTGTCTTGCCAGCGAAGGGAATAGTTACTCTGGAAGTATCCCGTGGGCAAGATACAAGAACCATGGAATCATGGGTTTCTATTGAGGAGTGTTATGATCAGGAGAATAATCCGGTAGACATCCAACAAATCGATAACCGTACCTGGCAAGTGGATACATCTCATGGTCTCTCCATAGAATATCGGGCAAATGTCAATATTTCGAATCCAATGGAGGCAGATACGTATCTGGCATATCTGTCTGAAAAATGTGGATTGCTCAGTGCCAGAAGCATACTATTAGCTCCTGGTGGTAATGAAAAGACAACCGTTAAATTCGTTTTACCGGAAGGGTGGGCAGTAATTGTAGATGAGACCTGGATACCGGGAAGTATGGGGGAGTACGTCGTAAATACCAGTAATTTCGATGCTTTAGTTGCACCCGGGGAATGGGAGATTTTTCAAGATACCTTTGGAGATGGACAGAAGCTTACTCTCGCCATCATGGGTGAGACTCGTTATGAAAAGAGTCAATATATCATGGCAATGAAAACCTGCCTGGATTACTTTCACCAAAATATCGGTAAGTTGCCTCAGAAAGAAATGAATGTAGTTATGGGCCCGTTGCCTCTGCCAGTTGACTATATGAGTACTTCACCAAGACTGGCTGTGTCTCGCGGTATACAATCAGACTGGGGATTATTTGAGGGCATGTTCTGGCACTACTGGTTCCTGCGCCCAGTTGGTTTTGAGGAACAGTATGATGCCGATAGAGCCTGGTGGTTCGGAGAAGGAGTAAGTCCCTTCTTTCTCTATCCTGTTTATGAGAAACTGGAAGCTTCAAAAGATGTTGCTCAGGCTTGGGGTTTCTCTTTACCGGAGTTAACTTGGAAAAACTGGTATCTGGTTTACGAACAATATAAAGGCGGAAAATATGATATTCCCCTGGTAGAATACCAAGCCAAATCGCGGGAAACCGGAGATAGAAACTACTATTTTCCACTACCCTATATGAAGAGCAGTCTGGTGCTGGAACTGCTAAATACTGCGATGAGCGAAGCTACCAATAACACCAGGGATATCAACGATCTGACCAGATACATCTATGACAACTACATCATGAAAAGTATCGGTTTTAAGGTAGAAGATATTTTACAGGCAACTAATGATATTACCGGTGTAGATTTCACTACGTTCTTTGATGCTTATATCTATGGCAATCAAGATATCCCGGTATTGGTTGAAAGTAATGATTATAGTTTTGATTTGATTACTCTATTTTCTGTCCTGTATCCTAGTTTACCCAATGACGACCATATAAAACCCAGCAACTGTGCAACAGACACTCTGGAACTAAAAAAGGACAGCAAACATTTTTCTGTTTATTTCCATCCCCAGGACGAAAAGCCGGCCACTTTGCTACTCATGGCAGCGGAACGTGCCTATGCTCCGGTTGCTCGTATCTTCGGCGGCGATCTTAAACTACGGGTTAAAATGTTCATGACTTATGATCCCTCCGAATACGTTCTCTTTGGCGGTCATGGAGGTCAAACCTATGAAGCTGGTGTCAGTGCAGGGGGAGTTGCGGTTGACAGCGGTGATGAAATCACTTGGCTCAACCCTGTCCCGCATAACGAGACACAAGCTTTCCCCCGTACCGCCATGGCGCATGAATTAGGTCATATATTCATGCGCCAGGTTTATCCGGGCATCTATATTACAAGTGCGACAGATATTACAGATATTCGAGGTCTTGAGTATAATCAAAACTGGCGTTCCTGGTTCAGCGAAGGACTGGCTAGTTACGTGGATATGCAATGCTGGCTGGAGAAATCATCAATAGAAGGCGGCCCTTTCTTAGGTGCACACGACGTCTTCCGACAACTCGTTGATTCTTACCAGACAGGGCAACCCCCGGTTATGGGCCTATCTGTACTTGAAGAAGCTGGAAGTGGAGACGAAAAAGCCCAATTGCTTTTTGCTGCGGAAGGCATTTCTTTTATGTATTACGTTTCTGGCAGATATGGAGATGAAGGCTTACACAAATTGCTGGATGAATACAACAAGGGAGTGACTATAGAGGTGGCAGCGGAGAAAGCCTTCAATATATCTTTTACTAGCCTGGAAAACGATTGGAGATCTCTTGTTGAAAAAACTGCTTCAAATCTGAATGAAGACGTTAGCGAAATTACCCGCATCTGGAAGCTCGGTTTTGATGTTACCAAAGCCCAGCTTATAAAACAGCAAAATGAACCATTTCTTGCTCTGTTTATTGCTTATTGTGAAGAACAATATGGAATTCCGGGAACAATACCGGCAGATACAGAAAGTCCTCCACAATCAACATCGTTATCACCTACCCAGACAGCTCCCTCTTCACAATATCAACAAACAGAAAGTCCTCCACAATCAACATCGCTATCACCTACCCAGACAGCTCCCTCTTCACAATATCAACAACCTGATAATTCGTTTCCATGGCCGTTAGTTGTTATTCCGGTTATTTTCATAGTACTTTTATCGGGGATTGTGATGGGTATCACTAGATTAGTTAAAAAAGTCACGAAACGTAAGTGATTCCAACTTACAAAACTTGGTTCCCCGACCGTAAGGTCGAGGGAAGTTTATTTAACATGCCCCCACCAACGATACCACTTGTTAAGTCGTAACCACGCTTTCCCCTTTTTATGAGATTATATCTGGTATCGTCTCAGGGGGTGCACGTCAAGCGATACGCCTGATTCTACTTCAGATTGAAACAATACAATATGATCAAACGATGTTCACTGTGGAGTGTTCAGAATACCAGACGAACTGATGAGGTGGTAAAGGACTCGAACTAAAATCAGGCTCAAATCGAGAAGGTTTTTATTTCAGGATTTATCTTTTTTGAGGCTATTTATTAAATGGTGGGCGGTAGAGGACTTGAACCACTGACCTCTGCGATGTCAACGCAGAGAATTAGCTTCAATGGATTAACAAATAAAAATCTTTCCCAGCTTTACAAGTCTTATCTTCAAGATAGGATTAACACCAAAGGGATAACGGAAGCCTCTGTGAAAACCATAGAGTTCCATTTCCAGACGCTTATAAAATCCTACCCAGACAAATTCCCAACTTCTGACGATATGATAGCCTTTCTTGGTACAAAAAAACCTGGGATAAGACGCAGGACATATGAGACCTTCAGAGCGTTCGCTAGGTGGCTTGAGAAACGTCATATAATGCCAGCCCCTTGGTCTGACATTGAGAAGCCAATAGTACCCAAATCCTTACCGCCAGCAATAAGTTTTGACCAGGTACAATTCCTTATCGGTTATATTGACAGCCACTTTGACCAGAAGTCTGCTCTCCGCAATAAAACCATTGTGTCGGTGTTCGTAGAGTCTGGATTAAGGCTTTCGGAGTTAGCTTCAATAACTATTTCAAATATAGATTGGCAAGAGCACACCATTAAAGTTTGGGGAAAGGGGAGAAAGGAAGGGAAAGCTCCCTTTGGGAATACGTCTGAAGCTTTACTGAAACAATGGCTTTCTGAATACAAGCCTGAAACTGGAGACAATATATGGGGTATCAATAGAAATGGGATACAGATAATGCTTAAACGGCTTAAGGTTGCGACAGGAATACCCTGTAACGCCCACTGCTTCAGAAGGGCTTTTGCGTGTATGTTGAGAAGGTCTGGTGTAGATACCATGTCAATCAAAGACTTGGGCAGATGGGAAAGTCTGGCAATGGTTGGTACTGTCAAGTAGATTGTGTGAAATCTCCCTGAATTAAACTACGCAGGGATGGGAGATTGTAGTGCACTTTTCCTACAGGGTTCGACCTCCAATGAATTTCCATCTTAATGCTGATAAAGGCTAACAGAGTATAACAGGCATGCTCCCCGGCCACGATCTCCATCGGTTTGGTCCGCCGCCGGAATTCTTTGTTCAACCGCTCAATGACATTGGTAGTACGCAGAGAAATCCATTCCTCTTCCGGAAAATCGAAGAAAGTGAGACAGCTATCCCGGGAGTTTTGTAAGCATTTCACTGCCGAAGGA
>DDXZ01000046.1 GCA_002347295.1 Dehalococcoidia bacterium UBA2247
TCCAGAGCGATGTTATCACATTAACACTGGATTCCCAGGTCAAGCCTGAGCATGACAATTTGGTAGTGTGTTATGTTGAATTAAATACAAGGACAGAGATTTTGTTTTAATTGATGAAAGCCATAATTTCCGTTATCCAGATACTCAACGCTATAAGATTGTGCAGCAATTCCTGGCTACCGGAAGACGCTGCTGTTTTTTAACGGCAACACCACGTAACAAGACCGCCTGGGATGTCTATTATCAAATTAAGCTGTTTCATCAGGATGACAAAACTGACGTTAAGTCTCATGTTCCCAATCATAAACGAGACGTATCTACAGAGGCTCATTCTGTATTAGAAATCAATAATCCCTTCAGACTCATCTTGTATTAGACAAGACTCTTCCCGTGTCAACTCAAATAAAAATGTTACCGGAAGAGAGTCATTCACTCATTTAGGAATGTTATCGGACTAATGCCAGCTGATTATGCTGTTGTTAAAGTGCAATATCCTGCAAAATAAGGAAATTATATGAAAATACTGATTTAAACCATAACCTCTTTATTTTTTTAATCCTCTAAAAATGAGGATTAAAGTAAGTTAACCTCTTTTTTAAACGGCCTCAACATAGAAAAATACTTTTTAGAAGATTATACTTTTAGCTGAAACATAGCAATAATAATTCAGTATTATCCTGTTTTTTATTATGCTCGTTGCCTACAATATGATATACTTGGCGAGTTATTTACGGTATCTTGGAGTGTTATTAAATAACCGATAATATGTCTATCTAGAAAGTTGACAAGTGGTATTCACCTATGACTAATCCATTTTCAGTGCAAAAAATAAATAATCATATCTTTTATGGCTGGATCGTCCTGATAACAAGTTTCATATTATCTGCCGTCGGAATGGGAGTTTATTACTGTTTTGGTGTTTTTCTTAAGCCATTACAGGATGAATTCAATGTTGGAAGAGCGGCGGTCTCCAGTATTTATTCTGTTTACGGTCTGGTACAGCTCGCGGCAGTGCTGGGAGGGAAAGCAAGCGATAAATGGGGACCCCGTATTGTTCTCGGTATCAGCGGCCCGATTTGTTGTCTTGCCTTTATCTTAAGCAGCCACGTCAGTTATTTATGGCAACTATATATTACCTATAGTTTTTTATTAGGTATAGGAGGGTGTGCTGCCTATACCACTTCACTGGCAACAATTTCACGCTGGTTTGTAAAAAAAAGAGGTTTGGCTATGGGATTAATTTCCGCAGGCATCGCCTGCGGTATGATGATTATGCCCCCGATAGTACAAAATTTTATTGATAACTACGGATGGCGCACTGCCATGGTCATTTTAGGTATCGCTTCTCTAATAGTATATGAAGTTTGTGCTCTAACCATCTGGAAAAAACCCGAGGATGTCGGCCTCCTGCCCTATGGTATTGAAAAAAATACTTCCAATGTAACGTCAAAGAATATCGCCGTACACAGTGACTCCCCGGAAGAAGAAATAACACTAAAACAGGCAATTCATACGCGGGAATTATGGCTGCTCTTTGCTCTATTTTGTACACTATCCATGAGCATCATGATGGTAAATACACATATTGTCAGTTATGCTCTAGACAGTAATATTTCTGCCGCAAATGCCGCACTTATTGTCAGTGTTATCGGTGCCGGTGGCATGGTTGGAAAGATTCTTGGGGGTGCCTTATCCGAAAGTCTCGGGCCACGGCGCACTATAATGATTGCATCAGTGGGTATGGCCGCATTGATGATCTGGCTTACCAGTCCTTTAAGCACATTATCCTTTTTTGTTTTCGCTTTTCCTTTTGGTATGGGTTATGGTGGCTGGATATTGAGCATATCGCTTTTAACAGGAGAGATTTTCGGTACCAGTCACTATGGTGAAATATTTGCTTTTGCCAATATGGGATTTGCCCTGTTTGGCAGCTTTGCATCACCATTACTGGCAGGATATCTCTTCGATTCCACCGGAAGCTATCGTATCCCCTTCCTCGTAGGCGCCGCAGTCAGTTTCATGGGATTAGTATGTGTTTTTCTCCTTAAAAAACGTAAGTTAAAACTGAATACAGAACATTAAGTAATAAAAGTTAGTTTATTCCAGATATCCGAATAAACTAAATAAAGGAGGCAGTTTATGAATAAAGTCACCCTGGGACCACGAGTAATGTTATATCCTCTGCCGGCTGTTCTGGTAGGAGCCAATGTTGATGATAAGCCAAATTTTATGACTGCTGCCTAGTGCGGTATTGTTAACAGTGAACCACCCATGCTATCAGTATCAGTACGCCCCATCCGGTACACTCACAAAGGTATTACACAAAATATGACTCTCTCTATCAATATCCCTTCCGCTACTCAGGCAAAAGAAACGGACTACTGCGGTGTCATCTCGGGAGCAAAAACAGACAAGATAAAAAATTGCCGCTTTACCATCTTTTACGGGAAATTGAAAACAGCACCGCTTATTGAAGAATGTCCCGTTAATCTCGAATGCAAAGTCATACATACCCTGACACTAAACAGTCATACTCTATTTGTCTGCCAGATTGAAGAAACCTATATTTCAGAAAGCGGACTTACTGACAATAAACCTGATGTACAAAAAATGAATCCTATTGTTTTTACGACAGAGCCGCGACAATACTATAGCATTGGAAATGTCACTGCGCAGGCATATAGTATCGGTATGGAAATAGAACAGAAGAAAAACAAATAATAGTCTTACACCTGTTCATATATCAAGAATAACATGAGCACGCCATAATTCTGCTATTCTCTCCAAACTGAACTCATGGAGAGTCACTGCTTTAACATCGGCACCTGTAATATGCCTCTCTAAGTCAATTTTTTCACCTTTAGCAACGGCATGTACCCACCATTTATTCTCTCGCCGGATTACTTCTATTTCATCGATTCGCAAAAGTAATTGTTCCGTATCTTTAAAATAGATTAACTGCTGTAATAAATCGAACAGCAAGAGGTCAAGTTGCTCATTACTCAAATCAATAGAGCAGCTTTCCTGCAGAACAATAGAATCGATATTTTCTACCATAACGTTAGTCACAGCATCAGCAGAATCACGAAAAACATCGGGCAGGTTTGCCGCATATACTTCAAATGCAATATCAGCGGTCATTTCATTTTCCAGGTAACGATAAACCATATTTATCTTTCCCTTTAAAGAGTACTTCTCATAGAAAATGCTACTACAGTCTTTATTAGTTGTACACTCCAATATTCATTATCTTTGTTCTTTACCGGACTACCGTTGTTAACAAAAAGAAAAGCGAGCTCTGCGAACCAGAGCCCACTTTTCTTTTTGTTAATTAGCTAATTAGCTGTTCAGAACTTTCATTGCTTCTTCACGATAAGCATCCATCAGGTAAGTAATACCGGTAACCTTAGCACATTCATCGGTAAGTGCCATCAGTTCTTTACGACTGATAGCCGGCACACTGAAGCAGCGTGCACCTGCCATAAGTTGCTGCAGGCCAACATGTAATTTCTGAGAGTAGCTATAAATACCGACTGCACCCAGGGGAATATTTTTCATTTCATCTGCACCGACAATATTCTTCACATCCTCCCAGTTGACAAATATTTCTTCCACAGTCGAGCCATACTGACCAACAGTAGCCGGTAATTTCCCGGAATCAATCCAGGTGCGGATATTTTTCCCGACCATTCCGGGAATCATAAAAGCACGACCCATACAGATAGCTTTGACAAACGGTGCACCCAGTGCCAGTGCCTTGAAAATACCATCTTCACTGCTGAAACCACCGGCAAATGCCAGGTCGGGAACTCTTTCCCCTTTATCGGTTAATTTCTTACAAAATTCATACGCGGCAGAATGGAGATAAAGACTGGGTATTCCCCATTCTTCCATCATGCGCCAGGGACTCATGCCGGTTCCGCCTGAAGAACCATCTATTGTTAACAGATCAATTTTCGCCCGGGAGCCCCATTTGATTGCCATAGCAAGTTCACGCAAGCTATAGGCACCGGTCTTTAAGGTAACACGTTTGAAACCAACGTCTCTCAAGCGCTGTACTTCTTTATAGAATCCCTCTTCTTCAATAAAGCCGAGTCGGCTGTGGCGCTCAAACTCTTTGATTGCGCCACTTTTATAAGCAGCCTGATTAATAGGATTAGACGGATCGGGAGTAACGATATAACCACGTTTCTGAAGTTCTAACGCCCGCTCCAGACTACCAACCTTAATCTCGCCACCGATACACTTCGCTCCCTGTCCCCATTTCAACTCAATAGTATCCAGTCCGTGCTTTTTGCTGACATATTCGGCAACACCGAGACGGGTATCTTCCACATTCATTTGAACCAGTATTTCGCCATATCCCTGATGATAACGGCGGTAAATTTCAATACGGCGGTCCATATCGGGAGAAGAAGCAACCTTACCTTTAGCATCGCGCTCTAGTTTGGGATCAATACCACAAACGTTTTCACCACAAACCAATGTCACTCCACTTAATGCTGCACCTACGGCAAAATGTTCCCAGTTCTTCCGGGCAATCTCAGTAGAACCAAGAGCTCCGGTGAAAGCAGGGATTTTCATTTTCACTTTCTTATCCCAACCATAACTAGTTTCGGTATTCACACCGGGAAACGTTGCTGTATCCGGGTCTGCCTTTGTTCCTTCGGGAAGACCACGCGCTCCCATAGCATAACCCTGAATATTCAAATGGGAATAGTCTACAGGATATTCTTTATCTCCACCGGCGCTAATTTCACCGAATGGTCCGGGATAAATAAGCTCACGGCCACGGAAAGTCGCCTTAAATACCTCACAATTACCAGTACAACCATCAATACAACGGGTACACAAGCCACTACTGGGAACAACACTACGGGAACGATTTGCCGTTCTCGTTGCTTCATTTGAATTAGGACGCTGTAAATTCACTCTTTACTCCTCTCTGACATATCATTTATTGATAATCATGATACGGTAATAGGTTACCTACGTTGGTGGAATATACAGTAGATAGAAGTTGTTGTCAATTTTCTAACGCAGTAACTATTTTACAGACCTGTAGAGTGAATTTTTATAATAAGTCTCCGTCAGAAGGTAAACTCACGCGCTTGTAGCTCATGCCACAGCCGTTCTGTTACTTCTTTAGTAATACCATAGCCAAAGCCACGTCGCTGCAGATAAGACATGAGCTTACGGCGAAAAGTTTGATAATCATAACCATGTAGTGTTTTTACCTTTTTCTGCGCAGCACGATAAGCATCTTCGCTTTCATCAGCACTGCTAACTACTTCACGGATTATCTCAGTATCCACCCCTTTATGTCGCAGCTCCGCGCTGAGTAACTGCCGGCTGCGTGGGCTGAAAGAAGCTCTATTCTCTACCCAGTAACGAGCAAAAGAAGCATCATCGAGCAACCCCATTTCCTTCAGCCGGATAACTGCCTGCTCAATAAACTCTTTCTCATAATTCAGCCTTGTCAGACGCGAACGCATTTCGGCTTCGCTACGGGGGCGATAACTGAGCAAGCGTTCTGCTGCTGCCAGACAATTACTCAGCGAATCCAGACGGGAATACGTCTCTACCTGCCCTGGAGAAATCTCCAATCCTTCTACCAGATGCATCTGACCCACCAGTTTCTTTAAAAGACTAAAGGCGAACTTACCATCCAGAAAGACATTGACGCGCTTCTCGCCGTGTTTCTGCGGTTCAATTGAAGTAATAATACTCATTAATAACCAGAGCTAACATTGTAAACCTAAAAGAAAGATGCAAAATAGGATAAAGTACCAACTTTTATTCTCTAAATATCAATGTTCACATTCAAGCCATTGATATTTTTACTTTAATCTTCTACAGCCTGACCCTGTGGTACAAACTGCTCTTTAATCCGCGTCTCTAACTGTCCGGCAATCTCATGATTTTGTTTCAGAAAAGTCTTGGATTGTTCCCGTCCCTGCCCCAAACGAGTCTCCCCAAAAGATAAGAAAGCTCCTGATTTTTTTATCAGTCCACTGGCAAGTCCCAGGTCTAATAAATTACCTTCCCGGCTAATCCCATGATCGAACATAATATCAAATTCCGCCAGTTTAAAAGGAGGGGCCACTTTATTTTTTACTACTCTTGCCTGGATATGACTGCCGACAATTTCATCTCCTATTTTAATAGATTCTTTACGCCGTAAATCTATACGCACCGAACTGTAAAATTTTAACGCTCGCCCGCCGGGCGTAACCTCCGGATTGCCAAAAAAAACACCTACTTTCTCACGCAACTGGTTAATAAATATCACAGAAGTATTGGATTTACTGATAGATGCAGTCAATTTACGCAATGCTTGTGACATAAGCCGTGCCTGCAAACCAACATGAGAATCCCCCATATCACCTTCGATTTCCGCTCGTGGGACGAGAGCAGCCACACTATCGATAACAATAGCATCAATCGCTCCGCTGCGAACCAGCGCTTCCGTAATATCCATCGCTTGTTCTCCCGTATCCGGTTGAGATATCAAAAGTTCTTCCGCTTTTACACCACAATGACCAGCATAAACGGTATCAAAGGTATGTTCTACATCAATATAAGCTGCCGTCCCCCCCAATTTTTGGGCTTCAGCAATAATATGTAAAGCCAGAGTTGACTTTCCAGACGATTCGGGGCCAAATATTTCAATAACACGTCCCCGTGGAACCCCTCCAATTCCCAGAGCGATATCCAGTGCCAGTGAACCGGTAGAAATCGCACCGGTAACCACCCCCATAAAACCTCCCCCCATTTTCATAATGGTGCCTTTACCGAATTTCTTTTCAATCTGCTCCAGCGTTAAACTTAATGCTTTTTCTTTTTCATCATTCATATTTTTATCCTTATTCATAATAACAGAATAATAACATAGCCAGTTCCATCAAACAAGAACATTAGTTCTATTTTCCTATGCAAGGATTTATATTCTCCTGATACAAACCAGCTTCCCGCTTATCTTACTATTCCCGCTATGTCAATAACAGTATGCCCTTGTTGACGATAATAAAAGGTACTGAACGCCAGGGCATCGGTATCATGATTATGCTGCGAAATAACAACAATATTGAATTCTTTATTGATATTTAAACTTGCTTTTTTAAGTGCTTCAGTCACCGGATTATGCTGAGCATTCCAGGCAAGACTACGGTACTCTATCTGAAAAAGTCTTGCCAGTACCGCTGCCGTACCACTTTGACCGGACCGGGTACGCATCAGATTTGCCCGGAGACGGGAAATATCCGGAGCCCTGAGATATCTCTTATCAATCTCAAGATAAGTAATATTTTGTGCTACTTTCAGAGCTTGCGCAACCAGATTCCGATACGATAAAAGTGGACTAACAATACTTACCTGTTCATTATTATATGATGCTATGACAGCAGGAATATTCTCCCGTGCCAATGAAAGTGCTGTCGTAATAATGTTAGAAGCCAGTTTATCTCCTTCTTCAGCATCAGCAGCAACAAGATTAACCAATACTAAAGCAGCCCGACCGTAAAATTCACGAAAATCTTTACTCACCAATTCATTGAATTTCAAGGAATGTTTCCAGTCAATACTTTTTAGACTATCACCACTCTGATAGGGCTTAGTACCATAATACTCAACACCACCCTGTCGGGCATTCTGCAATTGAAACGGCTGTAAAGCAGCTACTAGCGGTAGCGATCCCTGTCTTGTCCCTTCGAGATATTTCTGAGCTAACCAGGCAGCATAACGGGCACGGGGAATAACATATAGTTTTATTGGTGTAATTTCACAACGATATTGCAGCATACCCCACCGGTCAGTAACAAAGGCAATAAGTTTAACCTCAGATGGCCCTGCCAGCGAAGGAGTTAATATAATATCTACATCTATATTCCCGGCATCCCGCAATGAAATAAAATCGGGATGAACTTTTAACCACGAATAAGATGATTTAAGAAATATATTACCCCCCAGATTGTTCATGTTCACCTTGAGATGAACATGAACAATATCTTTATTACCTGCGACCATACGCTGTTCTACAATCTGTGCCTCAACGGGAATAAGCGGGATACGTCTCCAGGCGATTATCTGCAACACCAATAAATAAATAATACCGATGACAGCCACCAGAGTAAGAGTTAAATTTTGCACGATCAGCGCCATCATCAGCACCAGACCAGCAATCATTACCAGAAAAATACCGAAGTCAGTGACTTGACGGGGTCGATTACCCTGGCCATGATATAAATGCGCTGCAGTTTTTAGCAGACTGTCATGTACGAGTAATAATACCGGTAATGCCATAAAGAGAGAGTAGTGCCCCAACCACGGAGAAAATAATATCCCCAGAGCAAAATAAATGAAATAATCCAGCAGAAGATGAATGACAGGACGTACAGGACGCCACCATAAATAAAGATAAACACCCAGCAGGAGAATAGGAATAACAGAAAAAGTAATTAGTGAAAATAACGCCGCTATTACCAGAGCAACAACAATATAAATTCTGGCAATAAGAAGAGCAACTTGTTTTATGATAACAACTCGACGCAAATCTGTCCTTTTCTCACCATGTTGTTCATCGATGTTATGATTCGGTAAGCTCATCATAAACATCTCCCGCAATGTTATTGACTCTCTTAACCCGCTCACCCTGAGCTTATCTAAAGATTACGAGCGGGAATAGAACATTTTTCTATACTTCCGGTTTTGGTACCGGTATCTGCTCCAGTAATTTTTCCAGCACCATATGCGGAGTAAGTCCATCCATTTCAGCTTCCGGTTTAATACGGATACGATGTTCTATGGCTGGAAACGCGAGGTGTTTTACATCATCCGGGATGACAAAATTCCTGCCTTCCAGTGCCGCCAGAACACGCGCACACCGGAATAACGCAATAGTAGCACGGCTCGAAGGACCGGACTGTACATCACTACTATCACGCAGTTCCGTAACAAGAGTAGTAATATAATCGATAACAGCCGGTGTAACCACTACTTGCTTGACAATATCCTGAATTTCTTTAATTTCATCGAGATTCGTTACTGCCGCAATGCCGGATTCATCGATTCTATCAAGATTGGATATCATACGTATTTCTTCTTCTTTAGTAGGATAATCACTGACAACTCGTAACAGAAAACGGTCAATCTGCACATCAGTCAGAGGATAAGTACCCTCGCCTCCGTATCCTACCTGCGTGGCAACAACCATAAAAGGACGAGTGAGAGGATATGTCTTACGGTCTATCGTTATTTGATATTCTTGCATGGACTCCAGAAGTGCCGCCTGAGTACGGGGAGTAGTACGATTCAACTCATCGGCAAGAATAACATTAGCAAAAAGAGGACCGGGAACGAACCGTGAAGTACCATCCGGAGAATAAAGATAAAATCCCGTCACATCCGCCGGCATCATATCAGGCGTAAACTGTATTCTTTTAAACTCACCACCAATTACCCCGGCAAAAGTTTTGGCGATAGTAGTCTTGGCAGTACCGGGCATACCTTCAATCAAGACATGCCCCCCGGCAATAAGAGCAATAATAAGACTTTCCTTGATATTTTCCTTACCAACGACTATCTGTGACATCTGATCCCGTAATTTCTGATTAAGGCGGGCAATTTTCTCTATATCAACCAAATAGCTCTCCCTTCTTGAAACCGTAGTGATATGCCAGAACAAATATTATAGCAACTATACTCAGTAGTGGATAGGGTGTGCTCATTAATTCTCTAACTGTAAGCAATCCCGCCTTTGATTTATCAATCGTATCTTGTTCCAGATGGTCATAGTCAAACAGAACAGGAGCCGGGCGTTCTGCGGAATACTGCATCAGATATTTCACCATTGCTGCATTATCTTCTATGCCCAGCATACTATTAATCATAATACTCGGGTCAGAAAAAAGAATGATAGTGCCTTTTCCGTACATTAATTGCGCTGCTATAGGGAATGGTCCCTTACTATCCCCGGCATCATTTTGACTATTATCATTATTATCCAGAAAACTATCTCCCGATGACCAGGCAAGTACATTACCATAAGCTATCCCGGTGAGACTGGTAGCATGATTAAGAACAATAGACCTTATGCCACTTTCCTCAAACGCACTGCTGAAATTTGTTATACGGGGTAAAACAGGATTTTTATAGCAGAAAAGAGGGTCATACATCGTCTTATTACTAAAACGGGCATCAAGACCAATATAACCCAGAATAGTATTGCCATAACCATAATCATCAAGCAGAACGAGAGTGCCACCCTGACTAATAAAATTCTTAATCGCAAGTATTTCACTTTCCCGATAAGGCGCATGCGGTATAACAACCAGCATATGACCACCGGGCAAAGCAGGAAGTGCATCCAGAGCAATATCATCAATATCAACGGTACCACGCCATTCTCGTAAGCCGTTCCAGGAAACATTACTTTCCGCAAAATCCTGCTTTGAAGGCATTACCCAAATGCAGAATGCGGAAACAATTACTGTTATTACCACAGTTATAATCAAGATAGTAGAAGTCTTCATTCTTTAAATCTCTGCTCCACCTGTGCTGCCAACTGTTTACCCTCTTCTACTTCAACATCTGTCACATTATGACCGGAATAGAATAACTTCTCCACCATTTCAGTGAGACGGTCAAAAAATCCCGCCGCTGGACCAAGTAACGGTGCTACTTCTCGGGCAAATTCCCGTAATGTCCACTGAGGATGAAATATTTGACCTGTACTGTTCACAATTAGCCTTATCGTCCACCGATAACCCAATAACAATCTCCCGGCAGGTGTTCTATCATTTACCACAAAAGTAGCTGCATCCGGGAGTACATCATCCCTTTTAACAGGAATTACTGCTTCAACTGGCTTTTCCTTACTGACACGGGCTTTTATTTTTAGCCTTTTCCCTATCCGGCGGCGTATCAGTACACTCAAGTAAATTATAATGGCCAGAGCACCACCGCAATTTACAGTATTCAATACTTGAATATCCCGCGTAA
Source organism: Dehalococcoidia bacterium UBA2247 (assembly GCA_002347295.1). Classification (GTDB taxonomy): domain Bacteria; phylum Chloroflexota; class Dehalococcoidia; order UBA2247; family UBA2247; genus UBA2247. The sequence continues at coordinate 10,999 of DDXZ01000046.1, forward strand.
TACTGGCAGAGTTATACCATGATTCCTGCGGCGATACACTGACAACTAACGGCTGGATGCCAAACAATCCTGAGCCATATCCTTTCTTTATTTCTGACCGAAATATGCCATCAGCCTCAGTCTGTACTTCCGTCTCTGCTGCTCCTATCTTTAATTTAACTGTAGTATTTTCCAGAGAGGCAATTTCTGAATATACCCTGCCGCTGATACTGGTAACACCGGGCATAAAAATTATCCGGGGATTTTCAATATCTATCACGGGATCAGCGCGAATTACCTGTAACGGGATACTTTGTATTACTGGAGCATATCTTCCTACGGCAAAAACAACAACCGTAAGAATATGCTGCCCTATCTCGGTTGCTACTGGTACCATTACCTGCTGACTGAATATTTCTCCGACCACAACAGAAGCACTCCACACGTCATCAAAATATATTTCTATTTCACGTGATACGGGCTTAACCGCGCCATCATAAACAAAACTACCATTTATGTCTGACTCACGCCCGGGATAAGATTTTCCTTTCAACATCAATTCCAGACTGACACGATAATAGAGTACTCTTAAATCTACTGCCGGGCTCAGCGCAGAAAGATAATATCCCGTATCATCACCACGAGGATAATAGAGCGCCTGAACACTCATTTCATCAATATACTCATAGGGCAGGTTTAAACTCCCCTGATAACTTCCGTCTGCTTCTGTAACAACAGTCCCATAACTACTACCATTCAGAATAATCTCCACTTCTCTTCCGGATAATGGTCCTTCCCGCGAGTTTAAAATACCCTGGAAGCTGATTTTGTCACCAACAAAAGCCGCCATTGGAGTTACATTCAGAGTAATATTGGTAGGAATAAGAACTTCCCGAAGAATAGCCTCCCATTCCGCCAGAGAATTAAGAGAGGTGGGTAAATCTAATGATAAATCAAAGTTCTCCAATATATTTTCCAATGACTGTAACATACCCGTCAAAACATTTTGATATGAATTCAATAACTGTCTTATTTTCTCAATCCTGTCCAGAACACTAGCATAACTATCCTTTAAAGCCAGTCCTGACGCAGGAGCGGTCGCTCCTGATTTATCTCCTATAAAATGAGCTGTAGTATCCAGTACATTAAGATCGCTGTACGCCTGTGAAAAATCCCTACTGATTTCATCTTCCAGTTGCCCGACATCATCCAAGCGGTACTGGGATAACATCGTATTCAACCGGACAATATTCTCATCAAGCCGTACAATACCATGTGAAATACTGGTTCCCGCGGCAGCAAAGTCTCCGGCCGGTCCGACGATATCTGCCGGAATATGAGCAAAAGGCATTTCCCCCAGTTTTTCTTCTACGGCGGTATCATTTAATTGCAGAACCATGTCCAGCGCATCAGTATAATACGCCAGCAATGCCACTCCACTATAAACAACAGGTGCGGTATCCGGGTCCTCATGAGAATCTACTGCCAGAGCAGTTGCTGGTACAGTAAATATGACCAGCAAGCAGACAAATATTACCGGTACGTACTTAATAAGTTTGTGCAGTGTCATCATATTCCAACTATCTGGATTATTTTTAACACCACAATAACCATAAATCCCCCAAAAAGTACCCCCCAGACATTATTCAGTAAATTTTTAGCACGGGGATTAATATTGACATAAATCAAACTGATAATCATATAAGCAATAAGATTAACCGTAAAATATACTGAAATATCTCTCTGCTGCAGGGCTGCCATGATAGTATTGATAGCCCCAAAAACAACAGCAAGAGAAATAATATAACGATTATATATTCTCAGGATAGCACCTCAAGTTCTACCCGCCCCCGACTATTCTCATAACTCTCTTTACTCACTCGCACCGGTTTTCCCAGTGCCTCACAAGATATTGTGGCAGCAATAGATGCCAGGGGACTCCCTAGAGCACGATAATACCAGACATTTTCATACCCGAGTCTGGGATTGTTAATTACTACATTGATATGACTATCCATCATGCTTACAGAAACGGCTGAAGCAATATCCAGTACTCCCACAAGAATATAAGTTACAGCGGATTCTATTTCTTCTGCCGTAGGACCTGGTTTATTTTCCAGCATATCAATATTAATACTCCCGGGCGTAGTGACTGCTATCGCCAGATCATCAGAACCTGCTCCATAACGCACAATCAAACGTCCCGGCATCTTATTTGTGATATTACTCATATCACTATCACTGGTTAAAGGAATAATCGCCTGCGGATGTCCCTCCCGCAGAGAAGAAGGTAAATATATTGCCTTATTACGCAGTCCCAGTTCCTCAAGCAGGGCTGCGGTATTTTCCATTCCTGTCTGCAGCATCATCTGACACGCTTCCGGAGAAATATAGGGGCGAGTATTCGCCAGCATAACACAAACAAAACCGAGAATGATAAGAGAAATCCCGATAGAAGTTAGAGGAACAGAATCAAGTATAAAATAAGATACAGGACCGAAGATGGCACCTGCCAGCACCAGCCCCAATCCTAATATTTTGTATGGATTGTTCTTCATTATCTTTATCTTTTAATAAAATTAAAGGCTGGCACAGAGGAGAAATGTTACACTCCTTCAGGCCAGACCTGATATTTAATAATAAAGAGTATCATTTATAATGACTTAATTATGGCTGGGGAACCAGGATTCGAACCTGGGTTGACTGATCCAGAGTCAGCTGTCCTACCGCTAGACGATTCCCCAATATTTCGCTATTCTTTTTCCGTCGATTCTTTTTGCTGTATCATTTTCTGCGCTATCTGCGGAGGTACTTCTTCATAATGGCTATATTCCATAGTAAAAGTACCACGCCCCTGGGTAATGGAGCGCAAATCAATCGCATAACGTTGAATCTCTGATAACGGTACCATTGCTTCTATTACCTGAATTTTATTTGCAGAAGACATACCCTGTAAATGTGCCCGCTTACCATTCAAGTCACTTACAATATCTCCGGTACATTCTTCCGGTACTTTCACTGTAATATGCATAATAGGTTCAATTAAGACTGGACGCGCCTCTGCAATACCTTTCCTGAAAGCACCCGCACCTGCTATTTTAAATGACATTTCAGAAGAGTCCACAGGGTGGAAACTGCCATCATACAGGGTAACTTTACAATCAATAATGGGATATCCTGCCAGCACACCCTCTTTTTGTGCTTCCATAACCCCTTTCTCTACAGCGGGGATATAGTTCTTGGGAACTCTGCCCCCAACAACCCGTTCTCCAAATTCAAATCCGGAGCCACGAGGTAATGGCTCAAATTCCAGCATCACATGACCATATTGTCCATGTCCTCCGGTCTGTTTCTTATGCTTGTATTCTGCTTTACTGGTAGCAGTAATGGTTTCTTTACATGGTACTCGAGGAGTAGCTTTTTCAATACTCACCCCGAATTTCTGTTGTATTTTATCTATAACTACATCAAGATGAGAATCTCCCATACCGGAGAGAAGCATTTCACCGGTATCAGGCTCCCGGCGTATATGCAGCGTCATATCCTCCTCAGCTGATCGTGCTAATACCTCACCTACTTTATCCATATCCGCTTTGGTCTTGGGACTCACAGCAACACTAAATACAGGCTCAGGATACTCCGGTGCGGTCAGTTGTAAAGGATGCTCCTTCACCGATAAACTATCCCCCGTAGCAGTCACCGACAACTTGGCAATGACTCCAATATCACCGGCAATTAATTTTGTTATTGGTTCCTGCGTTTTGCCACGGAGCATATAGAGTTGTCCGATACGTTCTACCTGTTTCTTATTACTATTCCATACCTGTGAGTTACTGAAAATAGTCCCGGAATATATTCTCAAGTATGTTAATTTACCAACATATGGATCAGCTGTAGTTTTAAAAACCAGTGCTGCCAGAGAAGCATTCTCATCAATTTTTAAGACTTCTTCCTTTTGTGTCTCGGAATTAATTGCCTTTATCTCACCCGCTTCCAATGGTGTAGGTAAATTATCATGAATGACATCCAGTAGCTGCTTAACGCCCTCGTTTTGCAGAGCAGAACCAACAAGTACCGGCACCACTTTCCCGGAGAGCGTTGCTTTATGCAAGGCACGGCGTACTTCCTGTGCTGTTACTTCCTGTCCTTCCAGATATTTATTTAACAGTTCATCATCACTCTCAACAACCGCCTCAACCATCTTCTCACGAAATAATTTCACGTCATTCGCCATATCAGCAGGAATATCTTCTTCTTTATCCTTCTGATATGCTTTATTCTCAATAAGATCAACCACTCCCTTAAAATTCTTCTGAGAACCAATAGGTAATTCTATAGCAATACATTTCTTACTCAGCCTGGCATTAATATCATCCAGCACCTTAATAAAATTAGCATTATCCCGTTCCATTTTATTGACAAAAAGAACACGAGGTAATGCCCGTTCTTCCGCATACTGCCAGGACTGTTCCGTACCTACTTCCACACCGGATACAGCGCATACGACGATTACCGCACTATCAGTAACATGAACACTACTTTTTACTTCACCTACAAAATCACTGTATCCCGGGGTATCGATAATATTTATTTTGCTCTCTTTCCATTCACATGGTAATAAAGAGAGATAAATGCTCATTTTGCGTTTTATTTCTGCAGGATCATAATCCGAGATTGTACTTCCCTCATCCACCTTACCCAGTCTATTAATAGCTCCTGCATTAAAGAGCATTGCTTCGGCCAAAGAGGTCTTACCTGCACCACTATGCGATAACAGAACTATGTTGCGGATTTGATTCGTTTTATAGTTTTGCACCAGAATAAGCCCCCTTTTGTATGTCAGTATTGGATATTTTAATCTATGTCACAAACCATCGCAACATCATACGATGTTAATCGAGAAATTTACAACTAAGCCGGCTTTGTTCTCTCATTTTTTAAAGTTGGAAAGGCAAGAGCAATCGTATCCCGCGCAATCATCAATTCCTCGTTTGTCGGAATAACAAGAACTTTCACCCGGGAATCTACTGTACTCACTATTTGTTCTACCGCTATAATCTCATCATTCTTCTTTTTGTCCAGATTAATCCCCAGAAATTCCATGTCTGCACATATCATCCGGCGTATTAAAGGTGAATTCTCCCCAATCCCGGCGGTAAACACCAGAACATCCATTCCTCCCATGGCAGCAGCGTAAGCTCCAACATATTTCTTAACCTGATAGACAAACATTTCCTGCGCCAGTTGACAGCGCTTATTTCCTTTTTGAGCATTCTCCATAATTTCACGCATATCATTACTCACTCCGGATATCCCCAGCAGACCGCTTTCCCGATTAAGTATATTATCGATAATATCCAGACTCAAACCAAGTTGCCGGTTAAGATAGAAAATCAATCCCGGGTCAATATCGCCCGAGCGAGTCCCCATCATCACGCCCGGAATAGGAGTAAAGCCCAGACTGGTATCCACAGACTTTCCACCGTTAATAGCCGTAATACTGACACCACTACCCAGATGACAGATAATCATCCTGAGATTATCCGGAGATTGGTTTAAAACTACAACTGCTCTCTGACTCACATAACGATGTGATGTACCATGAAATCCATATCTCCTCACTTTATGCTTTTCGTAATATTCGTATGGTAAAGCATAAAGATAAGCTTTTACCGGTAGCGTCTGGTGAAAGGCGGTATCAAAAACAGCGACATGTGGTATTCCAGGAAAAATTTCTCTCGCTTCCCGAATACCCATAAGATTGGGTGGATTGTGCAAAGGAGCAAGAGGGATACAAGACTCCATCCTGGCAATTACATCCTCATTAATAATGACAGAATCCACAAAATAATCTCCGCCATGAACAGCACGATGCCCCACAGCAGAAATTTCTGATACATCCTTAATTGCTCCATTTTTCGAGTCGAGTAAAGATCGTATAATAAGCTTAAATGCGCTGCGATGATCCGGAACAGAAATATCTTCCTGTAATTTAACTCTCCCCAATTCCTGTCTCAGAGAAGAACTACCCTCTCCGATGCGTGATACCTGCCCTCTGGCGAGAACTGCTTCACTATCGGCATCAAAAAGTTGATACTTAATCGATGAACTACCGCAATTAATAACAAGAACTTTCACGTACTCACCCGACAAACAGAAAAGCTATACTCTTGAAAATTACAGCGACAGTAAAATATACGGGGACAAACCCATCGGCAAAATTTATAACAAAAGATTTTGTCCAGGTACAAAGCGGGCACAGGTATTAGCTACTTCCCATGAGTATTCATATAGATGTAACCCTTTACTGGTAGCAATTATTTCCCCGTCATCAACACCTATTTCAGATGCCATATATTCTTTAAGCATCTGAATACCAGCCAGATTAGAAGGAAACCCTGCCCAGAGATCCCAGGAACGAAAATAAAGCATGAAATGGAGCTTGCCGTAACGAATACGAGTATCTATCCCCCGCAGACAGGGAGGATCAGATAAACAGATGCAATCTGCATCACCCACTGCCATATATGCCTGGTTCGTATTATGGCCATCCGTCCGGTACATTTTAATAACTTCGTTAATTTGTCTCTCAAGGTACTGACCATAGGTATATTGCTCACCTTCCGCCACACGTGATGTCATTAAATAAGGCAAATATTCATCAATATATTGCACTGTTGTCGGCTGGGGCACCCCTTGAGGAACATCCGGCACCAGCGGGCGGGCGCCGGGATATTTGATATGTACTACAACAAAATCCAGCTCTTTTCTTCTCTGACCGGCATAACTACCGCGGTCAATAGTATATTCGTACCCTTCAGTAAGAATTTTACGCAAACATAGAAACCATGCTTCCGAAAGGTCTCTTGCTTCAATATTTGTGATTAGCATTTTCTGTTTCTAACTTTCTCTTTTAATTAACATCATCACGAATAAAATAATTCAGAATTAACTGGATATTCGTCATCACCAGATATGACTTAAAATTGTACTTTTAAAATTAGTCCATGTCCAGACTTATATCCAGTGCTTTAACCGAGTGTGTCAGAGACCCTACGGAAATAAAATCAACCCCTGCCTCGGCAATAGCCCGGACAGTTTCCAGCGTGACATTGCCAGAAGCTTCCAGCAAAACAATACTACCTACCTCTTTCACGGCACGTCTGATTTCATCGAGCGACATATTATCCAGCATGACAATATCGGCTCCTGCTTTTGCCGCAGCAAGAGCATCATCCACCGACTGAACTTCTATTTCAATTCTTACTTCGGGACCGGCACCCTGCCTTGCCCGTGCGACAACTTCTTCCAGACTCACGCCACGCGCATGCAATATCGCCAGATGATTATCTTTAATCAAAATAGAATCACTCAAATTAAAACGGTGGTTATCGCCCCCACCCATCTTTACGGCATATTTATCCAGCATTCTCAAACCAGGAACAGTTTTACGGGTATCCAGAATATGTGCCGGCAACCCGGATATTGTTGCTATATAGCGTGCTGTTATAGAAGCAATACCACTCATACGTTGTATGAAATTCAAGGCAACACGTTCTGCTTTTAATATACTGGCAGCGCTACCGGAAATAGTGGCAATTTCCGTACCCGGGTTAAGCTGCGCTCCATCAACAAGCCTGGCATGAAACTGAAGAGAAGAATCAACACGCAGAAATACTGTTTCGGCAACAGTAACTCCTGCCAATACACCGCTATCTTTCGCACAAAGACGGGCACCTGTAGCTATTTCCGGAGAAACCAGTACCCGGGTAGTAATATCGCCATGAACCATATCTTCTTCCAGAGCAATATCCACAATCTTGTTTATTATTTCCGGGTCAAGCGCCATCCCACTATTCCTTCAAATACTTACTAAAAATAATTCGTCGCAACCATGACAGATCGCTGCCCGGATAATCAGTACGGTAATGGGCACCCCGACTCTCCTCACGCAGTAAAGCCGCTTCTGCCATCAATCGGCCCACTATCAACATATGCCTTATCTCGTAAGAAGCACGATCCACCGGCTCAGTAACACTATTTTGCCATCCTACCAGAACATTGGCTGCTTCTTCGAGTTGAGAACCATTACGAACAATTCCTACCTTATCCCACATGAGATTTTGCACATTCTCCAGATTTAAGGGAGGAAGAACATTTGGCAAACTCCGCTCTTTTAATTGATAATGAGAAACAGCAAGACCAGTTCGTGTGGATGCATCATCACGCGCTGCTTTTTCCTCGGTACGTTCGATAGCGCGCCGGGCAAAAACAATTGTCTCCAGTAAGGAATTAGAGGCTAGTCTGTTTGCCCCATGTACGCCGGTACATGCCACTTCTCCTACAGCAAAAAGACCATAGATGCTAGTCTCTCCCCACGTGTTTGTTTTTACACCACCCATCATATAGTGAGCTGCCGGAGATACAGGAATAGGCTGCCGGGTAATATCCAGTCCCTGTTCCAGGCAATAACGGTAAATATGGGGAAAGCGGGTAACGATATGAGAAGGAGAAAGATGGGTGATATCCAGATTTACATGGTCACTTCCCGTCTTCCTCATTTCCGTAACGATACTGCGTGTTACAATATCACGAGGTGCCAGTTCTGCTTGAGGAGTATAATCCGGCATAAAGCGATACCCTTCATTATTGCGTAATAGCGCACCCTCACCACGCATAGCCTCACTGATAAGAAATACCGGAACACCCGGCAAATGTAAAGCTGTGGGATGAAACTGGAAGAATTCCATATCCGCTATTTCCGCACCGGCATCGTATGCTAATGCCACACCATCACCGGTAGCAACCACAGGATTGGTCGTAAATTTAAATAATTGCCCCGCTCCACCAGTAGCCAGAATAAGAAAACGACAGAAGAATTCCGTCACGGTACCATTCTGGCAATCCAGAATACGAACCCCGGCAACCTTCCCGTCATCCACCAATATTTTGGTAACCAGACAATGTTCACGAATAGGACTGCGTGAAGCAATCAGGCAGCGGCTTAAAGTGGTTTCAATATATTCTCCGGTAGCATCACCACCGGCATGTAATATACGGGCATTACTATGCGCTGCTTCTTTTGCTAAAGCAATACTGCCATAAAGAGTATCAAAAGGTACACCGAAACGAATAAGGTCGGCAACACGTGCCGGGCCTTCCTGAACCAAAACTGTTGCCGCATCGACATCACACAACCCTGCTCCCGCCACCAGAGTATCTTTGAGATGTAACTCAGGAGAATCATTCTCACCTACAGCAGCAGCAATACCACCCTGAGCATGACGAGTATTACATTCCGTGATTGCGCCTTTGGTCAGAACCAGCAAGCTTCCCCGTTCCCTCGCCAATAAGCTGGCATAAAGACCGGCAATACCACTGCCGATGACTATATAGTCATAATTGGCCATGAGCGCTCCGTTTGTTTATTGCTGTTGTATCTTGCCGGCGATACTGTTTCTGGTGACTCTTATCGTAGCCCCGGATTCCACTTCCAGTACAATGCTTTCTTTCCCGATTCTTTCAATCTTGCCATAAATGCCACTGGCAGTAATAACCGAATCACCTTTCCTGAGACTCTCCAGCAATTTCTGCATCTCTTTCTGCTTTTTTTGCTGTGGCCGGATTGTCATGAAATACATCATGGCAATCATTAACGCAATAAAGATGATTATGGGTAAATAGGAACTGGCTCCCCCTGATTCTGTTGCCGTTCCTATTGTGGTACAACCAGCCAGTAATACCATTGTTATTAGCAAAGCACCAATAAAGTTCCATTTGCGTATATTCGACATAATTTATGTCCTCCCCCTCAATTTCTGCACAGTATAAATACTATTCCCCAACAGTACAAGATAATCCTTGCAATATACCCTGTAATGACCAGGGGCTTGTACTATCAATTCTAACATTTATTAGTTGTCCGATGCGACAATTTTCACTCTTTAGAAAAACCAGTTTATCAGTTCGGGTACGTCCGAACCATTTTCCCCTGACTTTTCCTTCCACCAGAATCTCTACTTCCTTCCCCTGCATACAGGCATTAATCTCTGCAGCAATTTTCTCCTGTAATTCTTCCACCTGATGCAAACGATATATTTTCTCTTCTTGCGGGATATTATCATCCAGACGTGACGCCATTGTCTCCTGACGCACCGAATAGGCTGCCACATGCACCGTATCGAATTTCAATTCTTCCAGTATCCTGTAAGTATTCCGATAATGTTCCTCAGTCTCCCCGGGGAAACCTACAATAACATCCGTACTCAATGCTACTCCCGGAATGGCATGGCGAATTGCCTCTACAAGTTTAATATACTGTTCCATAGTATATCCCCGCCGCATAACCTTTAATATATCATCATCTCCCGCTTGCATCGGCAGCGAAATACACTCACATACTTTGTCCAGATGCGCTACAGCATCAATTAATTTTAGACTCATATCCTTGGGATGCGATGTCAGAAAGCGAATACGTGATAAACCATCGATTTGCTGTAATTCCGCAAGCAAATCTGCTAAATCGGTCTGTGTTGATAAATCATGCCCGTAAGAATCAACATTTTGCCCCAGTAATGTAACCTCTTTTACTCCTCGAGAAACCAGTCCCATCACCTGTTGCCATATCTCTGCCGGAGAGCGGCTTTCCTCACGACCGCGGCGATAGGGCACAATACAATAAGCACAAAAATTATTACAACCCTTAATAATAGGAACGTAAGCAGTGACATCATGCTGTCCTGCAGGTAATACCACCGTCGAATTATCCGGCACAAGTCCCTGTTCTTCCAGCCACTGTTGCCATATTTTCCAGTCCTGGGGTTTAAGAAAAAGTCCTACATAGGGAAACTTCTCTCGTAGTACTTCCTGGTTGGCACCAGCAAGGCAACCGGTAAGAATAATATTTACCTCCGGTCTTTTTTTCTTATAATATCTTAATGCTGTGAGTTTATTGATTACTTTCTGCTCGGCGCTCTGCCGCACAACGCAGCTATTAAGTATAATGATATCCGCATCATCGGCACGATTAACCGCACTTAATCCTGCCGCTTCGAGAGAAGCAGCAAGATATACCGAGTCAGCTTTATTCATCTGACAACCGATAGTCCAGATATAATAATGTCGAGGCATGATTGATTCTCTGTGGCTAAACAAAACCTTAGTTATGAATGTTAAACCATCTCTGTTTTTATCATTTCGTCAATTGACGATTTCAATTCTTGCGGCGTATATCCACCGTTATTCGTATTTTCTGGATGATGAATAGAATTTCTGACAAAAGTCAGCAAAGTCACATCTTTCGGCTGTTGAGCTTGTCCATTTGTTATTTTAGTCCATTTTTTCGATTTTGTAATGCTTTTGCCGACAAAATATGTTTCAACTTGGTCAATCGTGTATTTTTGTTGCTTTTCTTGTATGTATCCGTAAAGCTCGTTGTGAAATTCAATTGTCGGCAAACCATACGCTGAATAATTTATTTCGCCCCAAGACGGACTCCATGGAAAAAGTCCGAATTGCAATCCGGTGTTTTCAACCACGATTCCATTTGTGCCGTTTTTTGTAATCAACAATTCAATTTGAGAATTTTTCAAACAATTTTTGAAAAAATAAGGCGAGTGGGTAGAAATTTCCTCGCCTTGCGCAACTTCTTCATCTCTAACACCTTTTGAAAAACGCCAATTGAAATCGTCAAAAATGGAAGAAACAGAGGAATTAAAACCTTTTTGTAATTGTCTTTCTCTATTTTTGCCGAAATAAAAATTTTTGGGAAATTTTTCTAATTCTGCTTGAGACAAAGCAAGTCGTCGTTCATCAAATTCAAATTTCGTTCCACTTTTTCTTTGTATTTCCCAACCCTTATCATTGTCTTTCGCTCTGTTTGGAATAACATAATGGGTTAATACGACAATATCAGAAAACGCTTTGCCTGTCGCGGCCTTATCTCTCTTTTTAATCTCCAAATAAACGCCATTGCATTCAACCTTTTGCGAAGTATATCCGTCTGGCAATGAAGCAGTAAAATTTTCGTCAAACTCAATTTTAATAACGATCGGCTCATCAGAACCGTTATAAAAATCAGTGTGTTTTATCCGCCCAGATAGAAAATAAGGTGAAAGAGCAAAATTAACCGCCTCAATTATTGAAGTTTTTCCAGTAGCATTATCGCCGATAAAAATAGAAAGCTCTTTTGAATTAAGAGTTTGTTCTTTTATACACCTGAAATTATTTATTGTTAATTTTGATATCCTCATATCTTATTTTTTATCTGGCTCACAATTTTTCAGAATTGTTTTTCAAAGTATCAATTGGGTTTTCTCATTATAAATAAATATTTGAACCCCCGTAAATAAAAATTGAATTGTCTCGCTCTGTTATGCCAAACTCCTGTGTTTGATGTTTGGTTATGTCTCGTTAAACAAACAATATCCATTGGCTCAAAATATTTTTCCAATCTTTGCCACATCAAAAATCCAACAGCGGTGAATTTCTTTTTAATCCACTGATCTGCAATAACCCAACCCATTACCTTACCGGGTTTCAAAATTCTTGCGATTTCAGAAGCGGTTTTTTCTAATTCGTCATAAAATTCTGTTTTTTCGCAAGAAATTTTGCCAATGCATTTTTCATCATCAGAATACTTGATATTGTCCGAGTATGGCGAATCAATAAAAACAAAATCAACAGAATTATCTTGAAGCGGGATTTTCCGAGAATCATTTTTAACTACATCCGGTCTAACAACATTCAAATCATAGCCGATTACTTTTCGGTTTAACTCTTTGGCGACATCAATCGTTGTTCCGCTTCCACACATTGGATCAACAACTAAATCACCTTCTTTTGTATATCGTTGGAGTAGATTCCAAATGACAAAAGCCGGCGTTACGCCATTGTATTTATTATTTCCGTGTGGTTTATCGCCATAGTTTTGTCTCGGAAAATAACTTCTATTTTTGAATGTAAAAGTACTTCAAATTCTGCCTTGCCCAATCATAAAAATCAATCTCTAAAAAATTCAAAAACTCTTCAAATTTCTGTTCTGAAAATTCAAATTTATTTTCGCCACAATATTCTCTAAATAATTTCCCTATTTCGGAAATGTTTATTATTGTTGTTTCACTCATATTTTTTACTTAAAAATTTCTTTGAATACCAATTCTAATTTCTCATCAATATTTTCCGGTAATTTTTCGTGCGGAATTTTTAAATGTTCCAAAACTGTTTCAAATCTTCTAAATCCGCCGGCGCTTCTTAATTCAACCCATTCAACTTTTCGGCTGTTTAATTGTTTTTTGTTTGTATCTGAAAGTTTATCGGCTACAAAAACCTTGCTGTCTCTGGCTATAACTGCGTCGGCACTCTCTGGATTGCCGCGACCCATTAACTTAACCTCACATTTGTGCTGATTTTTACCCTCGACCAAATAAAAATCAATTTCCCTCTTAAAATCATCTTCCTTAGTAACCCTACCTTTTATTTTAAGAGCATAATTTTTACTTGGAACGCCATATAATCCGCATAAAGTTTGCATTAAGGGTTTTTCGACTCGCTTGCCCGCAGTACTCCATAGACTACCTCTCAACTCCGCCCTTTTTACCGCTAGAGTATTTATGACGATTAGACTTTCGCCCACATTCAAATCAACGCTAACACCTTTAAATTTTATTGTTAAAGTAAGTTCCAAATCATGTTCGGTATCAACAAGATTTTTAATTGCCTCGTAAAGCGCGTCGTAATGTTCATTTGACGCGTCAATCACAATTTCTTTAGTGGAGGAATTAAACATATTGTGAATTGTTTTTTTGTTTAATCCCGAATTTATTGCAATATCTCTGGCCGGCAAGTTTGGATTCAAAAATTCCTTTTTGTACCAATCAACAGTTATGTTTTTATTTTTAAGTTTTGCGTCAACAATTTTTTTGAAAAAATCAATCGCAAACTGCAAAAATTCTGCGTTAATTAAAGTAACCACTTCAATTCGGTAATCCTCGCCCCCCAATAATTTTTTAATAATGTTCTTTGCTACTTGTTCTGTTATTGTCATATTTTTATTTTGATAAAGAAATAAATGTTTTTATATCAACAAAATTAGGCTGGTTATTTTTTGAATTAAATAAATTATTTCCTTTATACAACTCCTCTTTAATCCGGCTAATATATTTAGCCTCTTTTTCGATCAAAAAGAAATTTCTATCTAAATTTACAGCCGCTCGGCCAAGCGTACCACTACCGGCGAAAGGATCAAAAACTAAATCCCCAACAAATGAATAAAATTTAACTACCCTATTGCAAAGTTCAATCGGGAAAACGGCACTATGTATCCTGTCAAAAGTGGGATCAATTCTCCAAATGTTTGTTGTTTCGTATTTGTCCAAAATCTTGCTTCTTTTAACTTTATCCCAATTATATTGATGTATATTCCAATCAATCAATTTATCCGTTTTCTTTCTATAAACCATTAACATTTCTGAAACCGCATTTGGTTTATAACCGAGCGGCTTTCTGTGCTGTAAAAATCCCGCATTTCTATTTTTTACGCTTGCCTCTGGTTTAACCCAGACAATATCGTCAATAAATTCCCAACCCATTTTTACCAACAATGGGTGAATATCGTAAGGTATTGGATACCTTTTGCTGGCATGAGCCCGACTTATTCTCGGAATAATAATCGGCGAGGTGTTAAGCACAAAAAACCTGCCCTCTTTGGTAACGCGATGGACTTCCTTAAATACACTTTCTAAAAAATTTAGATATTCAGCATAACTTTGGTAAATGGAATAGTCTCTTGCGTTGTAATATGGCGGTGAAGTAAAGGTTAGATGTATTGACTCATCGGGAACAAATTTTAAGACTTCTTGTACATCGCCTTGCACTACTGTATTTCGTAAAAAAGAAGGAAACTCATCATGTTTCTGTGAATTATTTGATTTATAGCTAAAACCATTCACTTCTTTATTTATCACTTCTTTTATCAATTCGTTTGAGTGATTAAGTAGCTTTTTTAATTCTTGTTTTATATCTGGCCTGTCAGCAAAAACAAGCAATCCTCTTATGGCTTGCATTACCACTTTGGGATCACTGTCTGTCAAAAAATTTATTAAAGTCGGAATTGCCTTTTCGTTTCTTAAACGACCCACTGCTGATACGGCCTCTCGTCTAACCTTCGTGCTTTCGTCTTTGCTGGCATATTTTACAAAAACAGGAAGTAAAGAAATATCGGACATCTTTGCTAAATTTTTTACTGCTAATGCTCTGATATTTTCGTTTTGATTGTTTAATAAATTTAACAACGGCTCTTTGCTATAACCATTTTCTAAATGACCCAGTTTTTCTAAAACATAAACTATTGTCCCGTCATTTTGATTTTGCAAGAAAGACAAAAGAGCTTGAGTATTATTTTTCAACTCATCAATCATTTCTTTATTTACTTGTTTGCTCAAAGTAGCTCTGTTCATATTCTTGCTTTCGTAATCAAAACGGCTACCGGGTTTATATCAACCCCAACAGAAGGCCTTCCCATAACTTTTGATTCAACAAGTGTTGTTCCGCAACCATCAAAAGGATCAACAATTAAATCGCCTTCTTTGGTGTATTTTTCTGCTAGGCGAGAAACTATTTGAGGAATAAATTTTGCGGGGTAGCGGTGGTATCCGTGAGTAATATAAGCCGTGTCTTTCCTTGTTTTATCAGAAAAAGACCACGAATAATCAATTTTTGTTTTTGAAAATAATGTTGCTACTTGGCTCATATTATTTTTTGATTAAATCATCAACCTTAACATCTAACGCATTAGCGATTTTTGATAAGGTGTTAATGGTCGGATTTTGGATTGTTCCCGATTCAATTTTAATAATGGTGTTATAGGCGACATCTGCCATTTTTGACAACCTATCTTGCGAAACGCCTTTTTTATTTCGGGCTTTCTTTATATTTTCCGATATTGTTGATATTTCGTTTGACTTGCTTGCCATAGAATAGTATTATTGTTATAAGGTTATGTGTTGGGATTAAGTTCCTATCATTACTACGATGATACTAAATTATATTAAACTTGGCAAGCAAAATAAAGGGAGTGCCTTAAACTTTTCCGCGTCAGGAGGGCGGGACAAGAAAAAGAAAGAGAAGCCCGCCGCAAAAAATTTCGCCAGCCAAAGCGAGGGCGAGGCAACAATCGCCAAAAATCCTAATTCTGAAAATTGGCGGAGGGAGTGGGATTCGAACCCACGACCCCACTTTCGCAGGGCAACCGCTTAGCAGGCGGCCGCACTAGACCACTATGCGATCCCTCCCCGGTTTATTTGCAACAAAGTGCAATATATCATAAACATATTATAGCTTCAACCAGAATTTACCAATACTGCAAATACTATTAATACCCATAACACATAACAATAAAACAATACCTGCCAGACTAATTTAGGTAGCGTTCCCTAATTTAATTTGACTCATATCTAGGAGCAGACTACCATAGCATCGGGACAAAATATGAATATGACAAGAAATAAAATCATTAGTCTGATTCTGGGTATCAGCATAATTACTATCCCTTTGATTGCCATAAAAGCAATACCTTCCGATAGTACGACACAATATAACTGCAAGGTAGCTATTACAGAAGATTTCGGCAGTTCCCTCAAAGGAAAGTTGAAATATTACCTCGTCCGGAATATTGAAGGCAACTCTCCCTCTGAATTTGTTGCTGCTCTTGACTCATCATACACACGTGGGCTTTCGCGCATTACTCTGAATACCGGGAAAGAAGTTTGGATGCAGGGTAATATCATGACACAAGATGTTTTTTATGGAGGACAATATCTTTTTTTTGACTATCCCCAGATTTATGTCAGCCAGATTAAAGATAAAGGACTCTGGCCGAACCAGAAAACCGAACTGCGTATCATGTATACCGCTCCGATAAGGAATATCTCTTCTGTCGTCTCTGTCTGGATTTTCCCTTTTATCGAAGAATTCAGCCCGGATACCTTTACTATTCTTATAGCGCAGGCGACCGCTGTTATTGCCACAATTGTTCTATTAGTAAAACGCTGGAAAAACAAGCAACATATCACATTAATAATTTTGAGTTATGCATTAGTGATGATACTACTAACAATTCCATTGCTTACCGACCTGTACTAGCAATCGGACAGGAGATGTCTTCCCCACCACGCTTTATAGTCTTCTACCCCCCAACACATGCGAATGCAGATGTAGTATTTCCTGTCTGCCATCATGTCCTGTATTAACTATTACACGGAAACCAGCCTGAAAAATACCTTCCCGTCGTGCCACTTCATTTGCTGCCAGCATCATTCGTCCCAGCAATTCGATATGTTCAGTATTCGCTGCTGAGAGTGCCGCAATATGAAGTCGCGGAATAATCACCACGTGCACCGGCGCACGGGGATAAATATCCTTAAAAGCAACAACATAATCATCCTGATAAACAATATCTGCCGTTTTTTTACCATCGGCAATCTGGCAAAAAATACACCCTGACCGCTCATCCATCAGCGAAGCTAACTCCTTTATCCGTCTGCTTTAGTATTTCTTGATTACCTGACCATTTTAGTGCCATCTTACTCCGGTCAATAATACTCTATGACCGTCTTTCCAACAGGACAACCTGTGTTTCCAAAGGCAGACGTGCTTTGGTGATAGTAAGTGCGGGTTGCGGGACAATCTCCTTGACTCCCATTTCGCTAAGAAATCCTTCTACCGGCTCTAACCAGGGAGTAACCTCCGTCTTGTAATGCATAGGAATCACAATTTTCGGTTCGAGAAGGCGGACCACTTTTGCCGCCATTTCGGCATTTATTGTTGCCACACCGCCCACAGGTAGTAACAGAATATCAACATTGCTCAATTCCTCCTCCTGCTGCGAAGTGATAAGGTGCCCCAGATCACCCATGTGACAAATTTTCAGACCGTCCATCTCAACAAGATATGCTAAATTCTGCCCTCGTGCCATCCCTTTTTCATTATCATGAAAAAGCTTGATACCATAAACAAAGACACCGCCGATTTCATATTCTCCATGACGACTGATAATGTAAGGTCCATCCTTAAAGTCTCCGGCATAACCATGCCCTTTATGCTGATGACTGACCGTAACAATCCGGAGCGCCTGTTTTATTTTAACAGGAGGGTACCCCAGACTCATATCATAAGGATCAGTCAGTAGACGAAAATCGCCATTACGTAACAGAAAACAGGAATGTCCGAACCATGTAATTTCCATAATTTACCGGGCCCTTTCTTTAAGCGTATTTCTTAACTAATTCAGGCATTTTACCACAATCAAATACCATGCCAGCGAAAGCTGGTATTCATAAGAGAGTAATCTCTTTTCTGTCAGCCTGATTGTCATAGTAATACTTATGGATTATAATTACGTTTTAATGGCGTTTCAAGAAAAAACTCCACGCACTACAATGCGTCTTTGTCATAAATCGGGTAATCCCATGTAGATTACACGCCGGGACAGATTCATATTTGAACGCGAATTGGGGGATTGTTATATAGATTAATATGGGTATTCTGATTACCGATACTACACTACGTGATGCACATCAGTCGCTGATTGCTACCCGGATGCGTACCCGGGATATGCTTTCAATCGTTGAAGAGATAGATAAAGTGGGTTTCTTTTCTCTGGAAATCTGGGGAGGCGCCACTTTTGATTCCTGTATTCGCTTCCTGAATGAAGACCCCTGGGAGCGACTCCTCTCGATACGCCGTAAAGTAAAAAATACCCGCCTGCAGATGCTCCTCCGCGGGCAAAACCTTGTCGGTTACCGCCATTATGGGGATGATACTGTTCGGGAATTTATCCGTCTTTCCGTAAAAAACGGCATTGATATATTCCGTATTTTCGATGCTTTGAACGATATCCGCAATATGGAATTAGCCATTAAAGTAGCTAATGAATATGGCGCTCATGTCCAGGGTACTATCTGTTATACTACCAGCCCAGTACATACAGTAGAAGGTTTCACCGAAATGGCGGTGAAACTGGAAAAGCTGGGCTGTGATTCTATCTGTATCAAGGATATGGCCGGTTTGATTTCTCCGGTTATAGCTTCCGACCTGGTGAAATCAATTAAGAAACGCACCACCATTCCTCTTGATATTCATTCACACTGTACCAGTGGTATGGCACCGATAAGTTATTTTGCCGCAGCAGAAGCGGGAGTAGATATCATGGACACCGCATTCTCTGCGTTGGGATGGGGCACTTCACAACCTCCAACCGAAAGTATGGTTGCTTCCTTACAAAACACACCTTATGATACCGGCCTTGATTTACAGCTACTTAACGATATCGGAGAACAATTTAACACTTTAATCACAAAATATCGTCCTTTATTCATTGCCGAGACCACCCGCCCCAGTGTGAATGTTCTGTTACATCAGATTCCCGGAGGTATGATATCCAACCTGGTCAGTCAGCTCCGCGAACAAAACGCTCTGGATAAGTGGAATGATGTTATGGAAGAAGTACCCCGTGTCCGTGCCGATTTAGGCTATCCCCCTCTGGTTACTCCTACCAGTCAGGTGGTAGGCACACAGGCTGTCCTGAATGTACTCAGTGGAGAACGCTATAAAAGAGTAACCAAAGAAGTAAAGGACTATTTCCTCGGTTATTATGGCCGCGCTCCCGGTCAAATAAATGAGAAATTATGCCAGCAAATCATTGGTAATGAAAAACCCATCACGGTACGGCCGGCTGAACTCATCGGGAATGAACTGGATAAGTATCGTGATGAAGGTCATAAATTAGGAATCATACATCGCGATGAAGACCTGATTACTTATGCTCTCTATCCTGCGGTAGCTGTAAAATTCCTGCGCGGCGAGTTGAAAGAAGAAGCTTTACCATCAACCGCAGTAACCGCAACAAGGGCAAATGCGGCTCCGGTACAGGTACCGGTAGCATTCAGCGTCGATGTTGACGGAGAAGTCTTCAACGTTAAAATCTCACCGGTTACCGGTAAAGCAATCCAGATAGAAAAAGCCGAAGATAAAGAAACAATCCCTGAGGGAGCCATTACCTCTCCCATGCAGGGTATGGTCCTCGCAATTAAAGTAAAAGCAGGTGATAAAGTAGCTGCGGGAGATATCGTAGCTGTCATTGAAGCAATGAAAATGCAGAATGAAATTGTTGCCCCTGTCAATGGTACAGTACAGAAAATTCTCAGCTATGAGGGCGAGATTGTGAATAGTGGTGATGTTCTGCTGGTGGTCAACCCGAAATGATAGAGAAAGTACTCGTTGCCAATCGTGGTGAAATTGCTATCCGTGTTATGCGTGCCTGTCGCGAACTGGGGATAAAATCTGTCGCCGTCTATTCCGATGCAGACAAAGACGCCCTTTTTGTAAAGTATGCCGATGAAGCATATTATCTTGGTGCTACTCCCGCCAGCCAGAGCTACCTTAATATCGACCGCATCATGCATGTGATTCGGGAATGTGGTGCGGATGCCGTACACCCCGGTTATGGATTTCTCTCCCAGAACCCCGATTTTGCCTATGCCTGTGAAGTGGCGGATATTTCCTTCATTGGCCCATCGAGTAAAGTACTCACTCTTATGGGGAACAAACTGGCAGCACGCCGTGAAGTAATGCGCGCCGGGGTGCCGGTTGTCCCCGGTAGTGATGGTCCGGTAACGGAATATGCAACCGCACGTGATGTAGCATACGAAGTAGGTTATCCCATAATCATTAAACCGGCAGCCGGCGGTGGTGGTATCGGGATGTTTATTGTGAATAACGATGCTGAGTTGAAAGACGCACTGGAATCAGCCCGCAGACTTGCCCTTTCTACATTTGGATTGGTCGATGTCTATATTGAAAAATATATCGTCCAGCCACGCCATATTGAATTTCAAATTATCGCCGACAATCATGGCAATATCGTCAGTCTGGGTGAACGGGAATGTTCCATTCAGAGACGACATCAAAAATTGATTGAGGAAACACCTTCACCAGCGCTTACTCCCGAACTACGCCGCGAAATGGCAGAAATGGCAATTACCACGGCCCGGTGTGTCGGCTACCGCAATGCCGGTACGGTGGAAACTATCTTCTCCAATGGTACTTATTATTTTCTGGAAATGAATACCCGTATTCAGGTAGAACATGCTATTACCGAAATGGTTACCGGTATCGATATTGTCAAAGAACAAATACTAATTGCTAATGGTTCTCCCCTGAGCTTCACTCAAGAAGATATCCAACCACGCGGCTGGGCTATCGAATGCCGTATTAACGCGGAAGACCCTTTTAATGACTTTGCACCATCACCGGGTAAATTGAGCGGCTACCGCTCTCCGGGTGGTGTCGGAGTACGTGTGGATAGCGGTGTCCATACCCGATATAGCATCCCGCCTCTCTATGATCCGATGATATCAAAACTCGTAGTCTGGGGAAGAAACCGTGATGAAGCAATCAAGCGTATGCGTCGTGCCCTTTACGAATATATTATTGTCGGTGTGAAAACAAATATTCCTTTCCATAAGGCTGTTATGGAGAATCCACGTTTCATCTCCGGTAATTTAGGAACACACTTCATCGAAGAAGAGGTCACCCTCATCGATGAAATGAAGCGCATTACCGAACGGGAGCAATCACTGGAAGAGAAGCTATCCACAATATTCGATACCAAAGGCAGAGTAGCTGCCATCGCCGCCGCCGCTGTCGTCGCACAGATGTTTACTCCACCTCCCCAACAGAGCGAAGAAGAATAATTATTAATTGCAGCAGATTTAAAACCTGCCCGTGACAAAATTCTCTTCTCTACCACTGGACAAACAATCGCTTTTTCAGATTATAATATACTAGATATTTTCAGGAGAATGTAATTAGTATTACCATTAAGAAGAAATATCGCATCAGGAGAAAACAACATGCCAATGTCACAAGCTTATGAAAAGCGGTTATTTCCCTTATTACCTGATATTATCAAATATTTTGGTACCCCTTTCCATATTTTTGACGAGCAGGGAATAATAGAAACCGGGACAAAACTCAAAGAAGATTTCAAAGACGTTAACGGATTCCAGGAATATTTCGCCGTCAAAGCCCTGCCTAATCCGGCTATTCTTAACATTATGCGCAAATTAGGTTTTGGTGTAGATTGCAGCTCGCCATCGGAATTAATCTTGTCCCGGCGCAATGGATTTTCCGGAATGAATATCATGTTTTCTTCTAACAATACCTCTTTTGACTTATTTAAACTGGCACTATCCGACGGTGGATGTATCTTAAATATTGATGACATTACTATGATTGATAAAATCCCGAGTTTCCCCGAACTAATTTGCTTCAGGTACAATCCCGGAGAGAGGCGTACCGGAAACCAGATAATCGGAATCCCTGTTGAAGCTAAATACGGGCTAAGACACGACCAGGTTATTCCTGCTTATCAAAAAGCAATAGAGCGTGGTGCAAAGCGATTTGGAGTACACTCTATGATTATTTCAAATGAGCGTAATTACCTCTATATGGTAGAAACTGTTCGCATGTTACTGGAGATTATAGAGACAGTATCTCAAGCACTGGGAATTAAATTTGAATTCTTCAACATCAGTGGAGGAATAGGTATTCCCTATCGCCCTGAAGATAAATCTTTTAACATACCAGCCTTAGCCAGAGAGACCAGGACACTACTACAAAAATTCGCACAAAAACATGGTTATATACCAAAACTATTTATGGAAAGCGGGCGTTATATGACCGGTCCCCATGGTGTACTGGTAGCAACCGTTATTAATCGGTTATCGAAATATCGCGAGTATGTCGGGGTTGATGCATCTACCATGTCTGCCAATCCCCGACCAGCGATATACGACGCTTATCATCATATAACGATACTTGATCCCCAGGGGCAACCCAAAAATGGTAATGAAGAAATAGTAGACGTTGTGGGACCTTTATGTGAAAACAACGATAAATTTGCCAAACAGCGTCTTCTCCCCGCTGCTAAAGAAGGTGATATTATGATACAACACGATACCGGAGCTCATAGTCCCGCCATGGAGAGCAACTATAACGGTTGGTTAAAACCACAAGAATTACTTTTACGCCCGGACGGTTCTGTGGAGTTAATAAGACGTGCCGAGGTTATAGATGACCTCTTCGCTACACTTAAATTCACACCCAAAATTTTGGAGTAAGGCGGGCAATAGGTACAGGGGCTATCTTAATGATGCTGGGTGCAATACTCAGAGGTACAACCAGCGATTACCGGTCTTTACTCGCTTTTACTTTTATTCTGGGTATCGGAGGTGGTTTCCTTTTACCCAACCTGGCGAAGCTGGTGGGTCAATGGATTCCAAAGGAAAGAGCAGGTATTGCTACCGGGATGTATTTCTCAGCAACTACGGCAGGCATGGCAACCACACTGGCGATAACCCTTCCCTTAATTTTCCCGATAACACATACTATCCAAGATACTTTCCTAATTCTAAGCATACCAACAGTTATTGCCACTATCACGTAGTGGATATTTAGCAAAGAACCTCCCAGGAATACTACCTGCGACAAGACTGTTACCAAAAACGGAATACCTTTAAAACAAATATTGGGCCACAAGACTCTGCTGATAGTAGCAATTTTCTTCTTTCAGAGTCTTGTGGCCTGGACACCAGAATTAATGATACGGAAGGGAGCCTCCGCAAATACGGCCGCATTAATGACCTCATTGCTTATGTGGGTTACTGTTCCCACAATACTGATTGTACCCAGGATCGCTTACAGGTCAGGCTTACGCAAGTCTTTTCTCTGAATTCCCTCCCTCATATTGGCCTTTATTCCACTGTGGGCAAGGCACATGACTCTCTCCATGGGATGAGCGTTAGTGATAATTATCAGTATTTTTGACAGCGCCCGAACTATAATTACAATAGCTCTACCGATAGAGATAATACCTAAGGAAGCCGTAGGAACAGCCAGTGGATTATTAGTGACCATAGGATTTTCCGGGGTATAGTGAGCCCACTGGCCATGGGGCATATTCTGGATCTTACCGGAAGCATTGACTCATATCTTTTCTTATTCTCATCGGCATATCAGTAGCAGCACTTGGACTTGCCTTTAAGATACCAGAAACAGGCCCTCGTGCTAGAAAAGTTTAACTGCTTTGACAGAATCAATAATACCCCCGCCGATAACAATGTCATCCTGATAAAAAACGGCTCCCTGACCCGGTGTTATCGCTATTTGAGGTTCGTTAAAAACTACTGATGCCATATTATTGTCAAAAGATGTTATCAGTGCCGGAGCTCCGGAATGACGGTATCTAATTTTAACGCTTGCCCGGAAAGGTTCTATTATTCCCGGACGGGCAACCCAGTTCAAATCGGAAACAATAAATTCCCTACGGTAAAGTTCATTCTTCGTGCCAACAATGAGTACATTATCTGCATCACTAATCGCAGTGACAAACAGTGGTTCCGGATGTGCTATTCCTAGTCCATGGCGTTGCCCGATGGTGTAGAATTGCGTTCCTTGATGTCGCCCCAGAGTACATCCATTATTGTCCATTATTAATCCCTGCTTCACCGGGTCGAGAATACGCTGATGTCCACCGCTGATAAAATTCTGGCTTTTTGCTTTCTCCGCAACAATCAGACCATATTCGGCGGCACTATCTCTTACTTGGCGTTTGGTCATTTCTCCTACCGGGAAAAGAGCATATTTTAGCTGTTCCTGATTCAAGTCAAAAAGAAAGTATGATTGGTCCACCGTAAGGTCGGAGGATTTTTTTAATATATATCTCTGTCTCTGTGCATCATATTCTTTACGGGCAAAATGGCCGGTAGCAAAATACTCGAACGCAATATTGCTTTCCTGCACCCGGTGTAATAAAGCTCCGAATTTCACCCGGGCATTACAAATTAGACAGGGATTAGGAGTCCTTCCCTTCCGGTATTCCTGGCGGACATACTCCAGTACCTCTCCACGGTATTCCTGTGTTAAGTCAACAACATGAAAGGGTATTCCCAGCTTTCCGGCAACAGCACGGGCATCAGCAATATCTTCTTCCTCACCCGGACCATAACAACCATGACGGCGGGATTCTCCTGGCGAAACTCCGGTGCCATCCCATATTTTCATGGTAACACCGGTTACATCGTGACCTTCTTTTTTAAGCAGTGCGGCAGTGACTGCAGAGTCCACCCCACCACTCATGGCAACAACTATTTTAGACATTAAAATTAATCCAAAAGTTAAAAGTTAGATTTACAACTAAAAGCTATTGTTTTATCCGCCGTAGTTCTATTTTAAGCACATTAGTGCGGTTGGGGCATTCCAATTGCATTACATCCGGATTACCCCTCTCGGCAGGATAACCGCCGCCAAACTGAAGCATTTGCAGGGCAGGGAAAATATCATGATAAAGAAATCCGCACATACCACCGGTATCATGGCAATCAACCTCAAACTTGTCGCCTACCTTATGCCCGGCATGACAGCTTCCTGCCAGCGAGATTACAGTTGCCTCAATACGATATCCCACTTGCTTCCCTGGTTTTGTCATTATTTCATCTCCATCAAGTGGTTACTATTTTAAGAAGCACTTACTTGTTACATCAGGAGGGGCACAGTAAACTGTGCCCCTGAATATACTCCGGCATATAAAAAACCCTCTGATAAGGTTGCTATCATTCAGGCTCTTAAAAAACCAGATGCTATTCTTCTTTATTCTTTTTGGAAGTTTCTTTCTCTTCAGGCTGTAATTCTTCTCTAATACTTTGCATATCTCCACCACCACAAGCCTGACAACTACCACAACTACTACATCCGCCGGAGAACATCTTCTTTAAAAGCTCCCGCATCTCTTCCTGTTTACGTAATAATTTAACATCATCATCCATATTACTCATTTTATTCCTTTATCCCTCCAATATTTTTTGGCAGCATGCTGACGAAAGAAAATCACTGAGCTGTTCCTGATTCAAACTATAATGTGTCCGCTTGCCTTCTTCACGCCTCACAACAAGATTATACTTTTCCAGAACCGCCAGGGTGATACGATGTCAGGGATTGCTGGTTTTTTACAGCATTCTCCAGTTCGCAAACACAAAGTTCACCCTTCTGAGCCAGTAAACAAAGAATCTTCAAACGGCTAACATTAGCCAGCGCACCAAACAAACGAGCATAATCTTGCAGTATCTTCTTATCATCTTGCTCCATATGACCGTAATAATATCAAAATATTTTGATATTAGCAAATAAACTGTTGACTACATTTTACTCAATCACAGTTAATATCAATAGAATCTCTCCTTAATCACAGAGAAAATACCATAATGAAGTAATATCCAGCCCCGTTATCACCAAATATCCGGTAGTGTATCATTTTGTCATTCAGGCTTGACCTGGGAATCCAGTGTTAATGTGACAACATCGCTTTTGATGTAATGCTTCTTGTTGTCAGCTTATCTTTCATACTGCCTATTTTCCTAAAAACCATTCACTATTTCTCTGCCTCTGGATTCCC
>DDXZ01000040.1 GCA_002347295.1 Dehalococcoidia bacterium UBA2247
AAGCAAAATCGCCATCAAAAAAAGGGCCTAATGCGGGGTACGGGATTCGAACCCGCGAACTCCTGCGAGACAGGATCTTAAGCTCGGCTCGAAGCTGTGCTTCTCGCCTCGCTCGCATGATATCGATTTTTGCTGACTGGACTAGTTCAGGCATCGTAGTCTAGTCTTAAGACTGCCTCGTGAGGTCTTAAGATGAAGCAGAAGTTAGAGGTATCATGGGGCGTACTAAACACCGACAATAAGCTGAGGCAATTCAAGCGATACTTGAGAGATAAAGGCGCTAGGCCAAGCACAGTTGATGATTATCTTGCAAGGGTCAAAAAGTACTTTGAGTTCTGCGGTAACAAAGATCCATCACTTGAATTGGCCCAGGAATACCGAGACCATCTACTAGACCGCAATCTATCTAATTCATCTGTGGCCAACTATTCATATGCAATTAAAAATTTCCATAAAATGTTGGGTCAAGACATAAAATTCCCTCATCTCAAGCGTGCTAACGAAATTCCTTACTTCTTTACATCCTTCGAGGTAAACAAAATATTTGACGATATAAATAATATTAAGCACCTAGCCATGTTTAAAACGGCGTTTTATGCCTGCCTTCGCGCATCTGAGCTATGTAATCTTGATGTTGAAGACCTCAACCTCGATAAACTAGCATTAGTGGTTCGAAATGGCAAAGGTGGCAAAACGGCAATATGCTATCTCTCCGAAGAAGCTGTTGAAACTCTCAGGGAATACTTGGCAGTTAGGCCAGATTTCGAGATTGAAGGAAGAAAGCCGCTATTTTATTCGGACTATGGATCACGATTTAATCGCAAAGAGATCTATCGCTTAGTTATCCATTACAAAGAATTTGCTGGCATTAATAAGCCGGGCGGTGCACACGTTCTATTTCGGCATACACCAGCATCCTTGATGGTCCAGAATGGCTGCGATTTGCTAACTATCCAGCAAGTAATGCGACACAATCACATAACAACTACGATGCGATACCTGCATCTGGCCGACGATATCAAGCGATCCAAGTATGATAGGTTCCTGAAGCTGTAGCGATAGTATTTTAATAAATGATAATAGGAAAAAATTGAAATTAACTTTTTCCTCTAATTTCTATTTTCTCAGCGATATTAGGGACATTCAGGAAGGCTAAGCAGATTATTCGGATGCTCACCATCGGCTTCGGTCTTCAGATACTTATGACCCTGGGCACTTCGAGCAACAATGACCCATACAGAATTTCCTCCTACACTCACATAGAATTTCCATCTGTTACTCTCAACGCCCTCTATGGCAGCTTGTTGTGAAAGCTTCCATGGTTTTCCATCTGGATTCGTGCCGCCGACATATAAGATGCGTTCATAGGGATTGTAACGGTCGCTCTTTCTGATGCATTTGATTTGGATATTACTTGCCATATCTTTCTCACCTCACTGCTTTAAGTCACCTTTGTCATGTTACCTCTTGAAGAAAGGTTGAGATAATCACATATAAAGATTAAGGAGGCGAAGCGAAAGTAATCCCATTGTCAGATCTATTTTTCTAAGAATGTACGCGTACCTGTTGCCCAGCGATTATATTTCTACAACAAGGTTTTCGACAAGACTTCTAATATGCGAAGATTCTTCTCTCATCAATTTGGCTGCCATTACCCGGAACATGTAACTATCATATTGCTGCAGCCAAACGTCCATCCCGATACCTTCTGAGCCTCGCCACATAATTCTATACCAGCCACTGTCCAAGTTTCCCCTCCTTCGATCAAATTCTTCATCTGGATCAAAGCCGAATTTCCCATGAATATTCCTCAAAAGTTCACGCATATTTCTTAAATAATATTCACCAAATCCCGGATCATATCGCACAATATCAAGATGTATTATGCATTCTGGAAGTGACGCTAAGATGATTTTTATGTCACTCTCATCCAGCCTTTCACATTCACAGTCTTCCGGCGCCGTTAACGTGACCCTACTTGGATTTAATGAAAAGGTCCTATTCTCACCCGCTAAAATTGACATACTCAAGGTTTCACTTTTAAGTATTTATAACCTGGCATTGATATACTTGAATTAATTAACCATTTATGTACTTAAAATTTTGGCAATGCGCAGTGGTCGGGCTCCAGAGCCTACGGCGTGCCCCTTCACAAGTGAAGGCACGCCTCCGGCTCCTTCGCCCTTCCCCCCTTTGCGTCGTTTGCGAAAAAAATAGTGTTCACGCGATAATCGGCTCAACATCTTCCGAAAACACTTCGCTGTCTTCATCAGCCACGCTAATTAAAACGCACCGGCAATTAGGATGAAGTCCGGGGGTCATTACGCCCCCGCTAAACATTTCATCGATAGGCACAACCTCATAATCCATCGCACTGCATTCCGGGCAGCTTCTTTCATCGTTAGGGCACCGCCACATCTTGTATTGATGGCCAGCAGCCTTTGCCCGTACCACAATGCCCTCATTTTGAGCTCGAACATACTCCGTCCGGTATATCTTGTCTAACCTTGCAGGCCCCTTATATTGGTCCTCAAAAGCATCCTTAAACGCATCCTCGCCCTTGCCCCAATTCTCGACCATCTGGCCTTTAAGAATTTGGACATCAGTCTGGCTTAAGGTCTTCACTAATTCCATTCCATGCTCTAAAAAATATTTAATAGCCGCATCAGACCCTACTAAAGCCGGTGCTACCGTTCCAACTGTATCGCCAACAGTGCCCATCTCAAAAGCCCCTTGTATAGCGTCTTGCCACGCCTTTACCCACAACTTCCAATTCGCGTCTTTAATGCCTTTGCTCACTTTCGCTAACACTAAAGGCCATATAGCCACAAGCCAATCCGGGTCTTCTTCCTGATCTTCTTCCAAGACAATACTATCAATCAGGTCTTGTATCTCTTTAGGGATATCAGACATATCTATCCCGAATTAGTTTTGAAGTAGCCGATATCTTTCAAGGTGCTTACGATGTCAGGCATTAATGGGGCCTTTTCAATCCCGCCTTGTTTACTAGCATTACTTATGTCCTGGCCACTCATAGGAACTGGTTTAGCCCAATTTCCCGCTGGTATTTGTGGTGGTGGTGCTTCTCGCTTAATGCGTTCCATCTCTTCATCAGCTTCTTCTCGCGTGCAGCCATCCAATCGCATTATAGCAGACGACCTCGATGTCAATCCAGAATTTGCTCTTGTCTGCTCGATCATGCTGTTTTCAAGGTCATCGCTGGGCAGTCCATCCTGCCAACTGATTAAACTAAGTTCCACAACAGTAGCATCCTTTATGCGGCCATTAACATCCAGGATGCTTGCGGCCTTTATTACCCTCTTAAGAACTTGATCGAACCTAACCCTTATCCTATTACAGTGCGAAATTGTCCTCAAAAGCAGCCGTCTTAATGCACTACCAGAAGCAACCGCTCCCCCACTAAAATCTCCAATAGCTGCCGGATTCAAATCCGTCACAGCATAAATCATGCTAACAAGTCTGTCCATTTCTTGGAAGCTACTATCCAACTTACCGTCCCAAGTAATGTATTCGGGCTTATCCTCGTCCTTATTGACCGCGAAGAACCTACCGTTCATTCGCATCGTTTCTTCGCCCGTTTCCATATCGGTAGTGAGCATAGAAGAAGGCCCTGTCATCGCGGGCCTTGAATGAATATCAAGGATAGAAGATACTTTTATAATACGTGTTTCAAGTTCCTTAACAAGGTTTTCAATGCCATCATAGTCGCTTATGCCATAAACGTCATTGCGCTTCTTGATATTAGACACTACAAAAACAAGGGGATACGGCACTCCGGTATCCACATGTTTAGGCACATTAATATATTTACTACTTATATTTAATTCGACTTCATGATCTATCTCATCGCCATTCATCCAATAAAGATGATTATCGATAGCACCAGCCGTATGCACTTCAGTCCTAAGCAAGCTGGCCACACTACTGCCAACCATCTCTTTGAACTTCCAGGCCAATACATGACAACTGTATTCATTAACGTTATCAGGATTGACTACCGGGAACCAGATACTTGGATCCACATTCTCAATTATGCTGCCGGGTTCTGATCCTGTCCCAACAAACCGGACCTTCAGAATAGCATTACCAAACTGAATAAAATTATTACAAGCATTATATAATACAACACTTAGATCACTTCTATTAACAATGCCGTCCAATTCAGTTTGTCCAACCGGATTCATAAGGCGTGGCGGCTCTCCTACCACCATATCGCTATAAACGCTTGTCACTACCTTAAACCAGTTCATCGGCAGCTTCTTGCCATTGTAAATCCTCGCAAAGAAAGTACTCACTGCATCAACATTATCTTCAATATCCGTAAGGTCCCATAAGTCGCCCCAGACCGCTTCATGTCGTCCCTCATACAGTAAATTATATTTATCATAAGATAATAGCCTGCCCTTTTCATCTTCTGGTGGAAAATGACTTCTTGGCATCAGCCAATTCATATCAATAAGCATTATAAAACTCCATACAAAACATTTAAAACAATATTAAACACTTATACTATTGACCGCATATTTAAGCGCATCAACTGCATGATCATCAATCTTTTGGGGCTTGTCTTCGCCCCTGTCAGCAGCAGATTGATCCCAAGCATAAGTTTCCATTTCGCTAACAAGCACCGGACATCTCTCACTATTTATAATAAGATCACCATTACTAATCATGGATGCTATTTTCCTGATACCGCCCAACACATCATTATCAGCAGTCCGGGCCTTATGCATTCCATCTCGCTGCAATTGCAATATAAAGGAAGCCGCACTCGGATCTACTTCTATTGTGCTGGCATACATTCGTTGCGTATTGTCCCCATAAGTAATGCCGGGCTGTCCAGAACTATACCCCCACTGTTCAGACGAAAACCGCGCCATGTCCTTGCTATAATCTGCATCCGTCTTCTGGGCATGCTCCACCACGCTATCCCAATAGTATTCGCGTGCTACATACCATGTGGGCTTTGCCCTACCAGGCACCAAATACTTCTCCAAAGCCACGAAAGCACATGCATTATGCGTGCCATAGTCTGCACCGATCCGCAACTCTTTTGGCCTCAATGTAGCCGGTGGCACTCCACAATGCTTGCCCTTGTCAAACAGTCCGAAAACCCTGCCCTCTGCCGCTACCCAATTCCCCAAAATAAACCTATCATAAAAGACAGTCCCTTTAGGATACTCTTTCTCAAGGTCTCTCTTGTATTCCAGCGGTAGGTACGGATTGTCATCCAAGGTGAATTTCCAGACCTTTATATTAAGTTCATCGCTTCTTTGAATGAAGTTCTTATAAAGGTAATGTCTCGGCGTCTCAGGATTACAAGTACCGTATAAGCGTGCTCCAGGATCACTCAACCTGCTCAACAGCATATTAGTAAAACTTTCAGGAATAGTGCTCCACTCATCAATATAAGCCATCAACAAAGACTCCCCCTCTATCTTCTTGTAGCTGCTTACATTATCTGCTCCCTCAATCCAGACCGTCCTACCAAATATCATGCATTCTTTCCTTCCAGAATGCATATCGAAATTATGCTTGCCCACCAAATCCTTTATCTGACTTAATACGTTTCGATACAAGCTAGTACCAGTATTGCCCACAAAAAGTATATTTCCATCAGGTAAACTTACTATATCCTTGAGTACTTTCAGGTTAACAGCCCACGTTTTAGTACTTCTTACGCTTCCTGTTAACAAATTAATTCGGGCAGGCTCTTCCAAAATGAAGTCCCGCTGCTTGCCAACCGGAACCTGCAAGCTCACAATTAATCGCTCCGGTTCTCTTCTGACATCTTTTCAAACATCTCAACTAAAGCAGCCTTAGCCTTATCATCGCCCTTGCCCTGCTCCACAGCAAACTTATCAACCAAAATGCCCACGCAAACACACAAATCTCGCAACTGCTTAGTATCCTCACAACTCTCCAATAGCTGGTCCATCTTGTCCAGCGTCTTGCTCAACAGTTCTTGCCGCTTATCACTGTCCCGATATTTAGTCCAAGCAGTCAAAGCCTTGCTCGTCTTGCTATTCAAGGCATCAGCATCCTTCCGCAACCACTCATTAATATCAATATCAAGTTCGGTTGCACACCTCTTAGCAACCCTTATCACAAAGCCCCTATCTTTTCCGATAAGCTTCGCTACCTGAGCCGCATTCTTGCCGGCTCTCAAATATTTCATAATGGTTGCTTCTTGGTCTTCAGTGCATACGCTCATACTCGCTACGCTCGCATTCGCTATAATTATAAAACTTAGTCAATACAAGTAGTCATTATTCACTTTTACGATCAAATCTATTTTTTCAAAATCACTATCTAGCAACCGTGTAATTCAAGAACTATATTTTAAAAATCTAAAACCACTATCCAGCGCCCTAATATAGATTTCTAGTAAAAACCGCCTAAACTAATACATACTTTTTTAAAAAGTTATAATCTAATTTACTTTAATCTATAAAAGTATAGTTTTTACTACTAAATCGTTATCTATCGACTTGTTTTTTCCAATATAGATTTAATATACATCCAATAGATTGAAAATGACTAGGTCGCTAGCTAACGATTTCGCTTCCAAATATATATAGTATGATTTAGTTTATATACTCACTTCCTACTGCGCTTCCATTCAATGAAAGCCCGCAAGTCGAAATACGTATCAGGCCAAGCAGCCACACTCTTTCCATTAATTGTAGTAGTATAATTAGTCATATGGCTGTCTTTTCCGTCATGATATGCCCGTTTCTGAATCCAGCTGATATTTCTTATTATCCAGCGACCCAGCGAATTACCGCTAACCTTAGGCATCCCCAAAACCGTGCAGTATTCCCCAAAATACATCACTAAAGTCGATTTAGGGGTATATTGCCCAGGCATTTCATGTACGAACTGTTCAAAAAATGACTCTTCACTTTGCGATCTATCCTTATACATAGCCTGGACATCAGCAATGCCCAGCTGATTACTGAAAACCTTTCTTTCCAATAATTCAGGTAATATTTTTACTACTTTATTAAAAAGCCCACTTAGTTCATCATCGCTAGTCAGACTATCTAAGAAGTCCTGATCGATCTCATCCTGACTAAAAACGTGCAATAATGGAATTATTTCAAACCTTCTATAAAATCCTGTAGTCCCATCTTTGGACACAGGCAGCACATTACTTGCAAAAAGGAGCTTAGCAAAGTTGACAAATTCGAAAGCCTTTTCACCCTTTTTTTGTGCCCTTACGACATCCTTACCCGAAGTCAGCTTTTTTAATT
Organism: Dehalococcoidia bacterium UBA2247; assembly: GCA_002347295.1. Taxonomy (GTDB): domain Bacteria; phylum Chloroflexota; class Dehalococcoidia; order UBA2247; family UBA2247; genus UBA2247. The sequence goes on from DDXZ01000040.1 coordinate 7,278, forward strand.
CTTCCACCTGGTACATTACTTTATTGCCCAGATCCCCACATATATTAGCCATCTTCATGTAAAGATCACTGCTAGCAAATCTATCAGATCCTAGATCTTGCATGCTAACATTCGAACAATTTGAACTACCCAGCAGCTGTTGAACTATGTCCAGGAAATGGCTTTTGCCCGTACCACCAGGGCCAAACAATATAAAGCCTTTTTGTATCGGATATTTTCTATACAAGCAGTATGCGATAAATTCGTAGCACTTCATCCTATTCTTTTCATCGCATACGGTATTGATCATCTTATCGATGTTTGGGCACGTTTTTTCAGGATCAACATTTACAGGAATTTGAATCACGCTATAATAATCAGGGGTATGCTTTTCAAGCGTGCCATATACCCAATTATATAATCCACTTTTAGTATTAATAATTTCCAGATCGGAATCAAATTCTTCAATACTAGTATAAGTCGAATCGCGTATCTGAGTAAGAATTTCACTTTTTACATGCTTATTGTAAATAGGGGCTTCATTATGTTTATTAATGCCACCAAAAGCATTAACCAAGATCTTGGAAATGTACTGTTCACCACCAGGTACATAAATGCCATTACGATAAAATAGAATTTCGCCAGTTTCCAGTATAGTTCTGACAGGTACATTTTCCTTAATCCAGGTGATAGTACGCCAGATATCCAAGCGTTCTGGTATGCCGTGCTTATCTTTGATGATGCAAGGAGTACAATCGGTTAACGTTATTGTCATTAAAAATACTCCTCAAACCTGGGTCCCCAAGCAGATATTCTGGATGTCGTCTCTGTTTCGCATCCAGACGGCGCCTCTCTTACTTTCAAACCACAATTCATTACCATTTGCGGCAATTAAGCGAGCAGCAAATCTTTTTCCATAATTATCATCAACGATTATAATTTTCCCGACTAGCTTGCTAATCGGATCGAATTTATTGTTCATGTTAAACACCAGTATTTCATTTCCGCATTCTTTATTTTTATACTAATCGGAGCGTGCTATCTTTTTTCAAATTCTTAATATTTTCACCGATTATTAATCTAACCACATCGGACATTGACATTCTATTCTTTTTCGCTACCTCACGGATAATTTGCTTTTCATCATTTGCGATCCACAAACTAATCATTTCATAATCTTTTGATATCATAAAAACACCTTAATCAAATATACTAGCATTAAAAAATTTTACGAACTGATATTAACGTATAATAACTTTCTAGTATATAAAGTTTACGGTCAAAAAAGCCAGGGACAATATTTTCTCAAAAACTCTTCATTGTATCCGATTTCTGGTTTGGGTATTGCCTTTCCGTCTATGCATATTGGCTCATCAAAGATGGACCAAAAAGTATTTATAGTACTACGTCTACTACTCTTTATCATAATATTAACTCCATAAAAAAGCACAAGGGCGCTACGAACGCTGCTTGTGCAAACGCTCATACATACGCTCATGCGAGCTATGCTCGCATTCGCTACTTCTTTATAATTTTTTTTATAATTGTTTTTCCAATTTTTTCATATTCAAATTTCTTTTATATAATTCATCTAAACCAATACCTATCACATATCTACAATATTTTGATAAGTCCATACCTTTGCTATCGGCCATCTCTTCCAGGAAGTCCTTCAATTCGGATTCCAATTTGAAGCAAATAGCTGCATCCATATTCACTGTCACGTTTTTTTCTCCAAAAAGTATTACTTTTTTCTATAAAAAAAATATTAAAAGCTTTGGATAAAAAGGCAAAAATAAAATTTTGCCTTTTTTCCTTGGCTTCAGGTTATGGTAGACTGAAATATAAGCTCCCCAATTCCAAAAAAGAACTTATATTCAATATAACGTAATACAAAAAAGTTTTACGGAAGATGCGCTATTCTAACCACAAAATACTGATAGTAATCTATGCCGCCATCCAGATTAGGCACAACCTTCATCTGCTTGATCCAGTATGGCTTTCCTTCTTTTATAAAAAACCGCAATCTATAAGTTAAATCAAAATCGATAAAAACATCAGTGGAAACCACGGCATTAATCGGCTCATACGTCTCCGCCAGGCCAACAATTTCTTTTGTAAGATCTTCCCAACGCACCATTAAATTAACGGCAGTAGAAAAATAAGGTGCAGTACCATAATATTCGCTATTGCTGTCAGTAAGCACTACCGGCGTATTCAAGTAGAAAGATATGCTAGAAGGCGTTGTAACAACCATCTTACCGCCTCATAACATAGCCCTTGCCCACATACTTTTTCATGATGCGGGCAGCTTCCTGGCTGAGAAGTGCAGACACCTTGCCATCGAAAGTTTCAGAAATTGACCCAACAGTAAAACTAGATACGCCCTCGGTCTTAAGCTTATACCGCGATGTGTTCCCATATTTCAAGATAGCCAAAGCTTCCTCGCAGCACGCTTGTTTCACATCTTCCGGAACCGCAGTCTGCGTATATTCAGTGCCATCAGGCCGGATATACGTTCTCGGGAACTGATTGACTTGCGTAGTCAGAACTTTCTTGCCCGCTAAATTCAAACCATCGATCTTCCTGGTAGCCTCGCACAAGCAAGGCAATTTTGGCGCCACATAAGGATCCACACCGCCAGACAAAAAATCAGTAGAATGGTCACTATACACCATATTTCCATACTTTATGACATCGCTTAGCAATGCCATAACCGCAGGCGTAGCCAGCATCAACGTTCTTATTTGATAGGTTGCGCTTCCGCCTGTCGCCATTTGAATCAAAATATGCGTGCCCGTAACCACAATTGTTAAGGCGCCGCCAGGTCCAGTCCCTGTTTCACATTCAACGCTCACCAGATTGCCAGCAATGCCCGGATTCTTCGCAACAAAAGTCAGCCTTTCAGCCAGCGGCAGTGACATATGTGTTGTGAGCTGCGCAGTAGCTCCCGGAGTGGTAAAATTCCATTCGCTGCAATACATGTGATTATCTGTTGCATCGAAATAATCATTCGACTCCAAAACGCTTGCATAAGGCACCGTATCCGTAATAGTCATGCTGCCAGGACCCCAATCTTATATGTAGTGTGATCGCCCGCCACCGCATCCTGGACACTTATTACAGCCTTTGTAAATGCGCCCTCCATATTTAGCCAATGCGGGTCATTGTCGGGCTCAACAATATTGTCGATATAGGTAACCTGCATATCGTCCACATAAAATTCAACTAATACCTTCAAGGAATTTGTGCTTCCCGTATTTTTTACAACGACAGATTGCGTTTTAGTGCCTGCAAGTTCAACAGTTTTTACGACAGTTAGCGTTGCCGATGTCAATGGCGCATCTAATGCTCCAGGTGTCCAAATCGTATTAGGAAACGCACCATTCTCCAACAACGCATTATATTGCTCTTCTGTTATTATTCCCGTTTGCCAGGCATCCCATAAAGAAATAGAAGGCATTCTATTGCCCTCTACTTTTCAATCAGATACAGGAAAGCAGTTCCAGCAATAGTAGACCCAGCATAATCTATATGGATCTTGCCTTTGTCGGTTACCGCATTCTGGATCTTAAATCTAGCTGTCTCTAATGGCCCGCACAGAACTTCTTGTGCTCCGCCTGTTAGGCTCAGTACCAGATCGCCTAGTCCACTTCTAAAGCCATCTCCCGCCTTAATAGTAATAGTATCAGCAGCGGTAGCCGCGCTAATAGAAAACCTGAGCATCAAGGCCTTATGATCAGCCTGAGCTACATCAGCAACGCTAATCTCAGCATCGTCAGCCTTGTCAATAGCGACGCCAACATCTTCATTCTGGAAAGTATTCCACGCAACGTCATTTCCCGTTAAAACATCTCTTACCATTTTGAATCACCTTAAGCGGTTCCCCGTGCAGTCAAAAGTGCTAATGCAGCCGGTCTTACAACTTTCATGCCATAGACATGCAAGCCTTTAACAGCATCCGCAAACCTCTTGTCCGGCCTATAAGCTTCAACCTTATTCACGCTATCCGCAAATGTAATAGCACTCGGTACACCCGCAATGATCTTGTAGTTGGTCTTACCAGCATCTCCGCCAGAACCAGCCACAGTAGGCACATTATTAGACTCCAGAATATCAAATCCAGCAGCCCTCTTTACCATACCATTAAGCAGTGCATCTGTAGAACCACTTGCGCTTGCATCAGTGAATCTTGCATCAGCAGCCAGCTTCTCTACAAACCAGGGTGGTACAACAACCCAGCGGCCTTGCTTTGGTACATTCGCTTCAGATAGCTTGGTGCCCATCTGCAACAGATAATCATATGCAGTTGTCCCTGGTGTTGTATTTGGAACCTTGCCAGCAGTATCAGATCCGATCTTGTTGGCGGTTGCAACATCAACATAAGAAGAACCAGCAATAAATTGATCAGCGACATCTGACAGATTATAGGCAGCCTGCCTCATAGCAGCGTCCATGACGTTATTTGCCATCTGGGCCCTGCTTACGTCATCCACGGAGAAGTTAAAATATTTCGCTTCAGTAGCGGTCAACGTTGCCTGAGCATCATTAAGGGCTTCTGGATCAGATATATCGCTGTCCTTTGTATAATTCCCAACAGTAATATCACCGATAGAAGTTATCTTAACGGTGCTTCCTTTGCCGCTTATTTCGCCTTCATAATCACGGTTAATAACACCGGGCTGTCCATAAACCAAACTCTTTTGTAGGTTTTCTAATAGTCTAGCACTCCAAACAGTGCCAATAAATCCTTCAACACTCATAATAATTCCTTAATATTATTTTACTAGACCAGAAGCCAGCTGCTTCTGTATATTAGTCCAATCCTGATTGATCGCATCTGGGGACATGCTCTCCAGTTCTGCTTTCGTGTAAACTTTCGGTGAGGTGTTGCCACCAGCAGGATTAGATGATCCACCTACGTTTGGTCCGGGCCCAATTCCCGTTATCAAGGCATTAACCGAATCTCGAATACTATCTTCATCAGTGCCTTGCACAAAGCCTAAAAGACCATCCGGAAGCTTTGCCTCCCGCGCTAGCCTAGTCTTAATCTTTTCTAGGCCATACGCAGCATTTTTTTCTTTCTCATCAGCAAGTTCCTTTTTCAGCCCATCAATAACATTGGACTCTTCCGCACGTTCTTTTCTGTCCCGTGCAAGCCGCTCTCCGATAATCCTGTCAAGATCAGCTTGTGAAAAAATTTTATCTTCTGTCATATATAATACCAACTTTTATGGAAGTCGTCACCAAAATATTAATCAAAATAATATATACAAAAGCGAATTTTACGGCCCATCTTTATACTTATTACATATATATTATATATCTTTATATAACATAGTAATATTGTAGTAATATAGTAAGTAATATAGTAAATATAGTAAGTACATAGTGATTATATAGTAATATAGTAGTTATAGTGTAAAAGTAATAGGTCCGCAAACTTGTAGTAATAGAAAGTATTTACTATATTACTACATTATATGGTTTGCCCATATTGATTTTGCTTAAAATCCTTCTTATATGGTAATATAGTCCCCTCCCTCAAACAAAAGAAAGGACAAAGCAAATTGCTTTGTCTTGTTCCTTTGCCTGTTTGGTGGGCCCCTAAAAACCGTGATTTCATTTATATACTCCCCTCAATTTTCGCGGGTTTTCAGCGCCTAAAACCCACGATCTCTCATCGGACGTATAATTATTGCTCAGAAAAAAGAACCGCTATTTTAAGGCTCATAAAGCCTCTTCTTCGCTTGATATCATTTTTTTTCGCAAACACAACGGGGGGGAGCGCAAGAACCGAAGCAGCGCCTTCACTTGTGAAGGGGCGCTGCGGAGGTTCGCGCGGCATCGATTGTGAAAGAAATCAGTTAATATAAACCATTAACTAAATACCATGAATAAGCTTCATATAACTAACTTACTAAAATATATATAATTTTTTCTATTTCCCATACTATCAATACACATAAAACAGCGAAATCTCACTGCTTTTTGCATTATTGAAGCAAACTAAATTTAGCCCCAGAAATCAGTTAATGGTTTATCTAAACTAATTCTCCAGTTTCTATTTTAACATTAGTATCTTTTTGCGTTTATCAATGTTGTACGGCTTCACTTCAATATGGTCTTGCATCGATGCTAGGAGCTGACTAAACTGGCTTTTCGAAAGATGCATCTTCTTCCTCGCATCTTTCGCGAGCATCTTGCCGCCATTCGCTACAAGCAAGGCCCTCAAGATCTCTCCTCTATCCTTTTGCATGGGCTGTGGCTCTCTCTTCGTTTGAAGTTGCTTGATTAGCCGGGCCTGAATCTCCTGGTTCTCGATAAGATGAGCTTGCATAGCAGCCATGGCAGCATTTTCTTCCTTCAGTTGGACTATTATGCTCTCCAGATAAGAAATGCGATCCTGCAAGAGCTGAAGGGCTTTCTTGAAAAGTGCTGCTCATTGCTGCTCTCATCTCAGTCCTCCTCCTGGATCTCCCTAAGGATTTCCTCCAACTCTACTATTCGCCCTTGAAGATACCTGATATCATCAAGCGCCGCACAATATTTTGCATATAATTCTTCACAAAAAATGTTCATCTTAAATCACCTCCACAGGACCATGTAATCCGTTCGGCCATCCAGGCAAGCTGTCGCGAATGTTTTCCTCCTGAGGAAAGTATTTTTTCTGGTGCTTGCAAGGCCCGTGATGATATGTCGCAGCCGGACATGAGCAGCCATTCGCAGTAGTCACATAATAGCAGTCCTTCTTTTTGCTCAGAACAAGCACCAAGCGACCACTATCCAAGCTAACTTCTTGGGGCAGCGGGTCACTGGATACTTGTTTCCATGCAAGAAGGGCTTTCACAGCGTCGATTCTTTGGGTTATGGGGCTGCCGCTAGCTAAAAGCGTTTTTTCAACCATCCGATTCACCAATTAGTCACATGCACTTAATCGTTAATTAACTTTTTGGTGCAACAAAATTAATAATTAAACTCGTATAATAATATTTCGATTGAGTGAATACATCAAAACGATGAAATAAGTGAATAAAATACAGGATTAATAGAAGAATGGACGGATAAACCGCCCATCCCTTGCCGT
>DDXZ01000015.1 GCA_002347295.1 Dehalococcoidia bacterium UBA2247
CCGGCTTGATATGGGAAATCCAGGATTATAATAGGTATTATATAATTGCCTAAGTATGATAATATTGAAGATTAATAGTGAAAAAAATAACATCTTGTTGTTATGTAAAATATTATATTGGTGCAAAGAATGTGAAATATAAAAAAATAACACCAGTCAGATACATATTGACATTTATTTTGTTGTTATGTGCCATTCTTCCGGTGGCAATTGCTCCGGCACCGGTTAAATCTGCGACCGCCGGTATCACTCTAAATAGTTCGGTGCAAATTTCATATCCCACGTTAATTACTTTCCGGATACAAGCGCAAAGTAGTGATAATATTATTCAATTAAGATTACATTATATTGTTGATCGCCAGAATTATGCTTCTGTTGTCAGTGAAGGTTGGGCGGTTTTTAATCCGGCAGCATCGGTGGAAACGCAGTGGGTCTGGGATATGAGAAAGAGTAGTCTTCCCCCCGGTGCCAATGTTGAATATTGGTGGTCTGCTCTTGATGCTGCCGGAAGGACAGCAATGACAGAGCACTACTCTCTTGTTTTTAATGATGATAGATATAAATGGCAATCAATTAGCGAGGGGCCGGTAACATTGTCATGGTACAGTGGAAATGATTCGTTTGCTAATTCACTTATGGAAGCAGCCCAGCAAGGGTTAACCAGGATTAAGAATAATACGGGGGCAGTACCGGAAGGCAAGGTTCATATTTATATCTACGCTAGTGCCCAGGATTTACAAGGTGCCCATCTTTTTGCTCCACAGTGGGAGGGTGGGGTTAATTTTACCGGATATAACGTTATTGCTATCGGGGTTCACACAAGTCAATTAGAATGGGGGAGGAGAGCGGTAGCACATGAGTTAACGCACTGGATTGTGAATCAAATTACCTTCAATAGTTATGGTGCCGGATTGCCGGTCTGGCTGGAAGAAGGTCTGGCAACATATGGTGAAGGTGAATTATCATTCGACTATCAGTATGCTCTTGATAGCGCGATAAAAAACAATAAGTTAATCTCTGTACGCAGTCTCTCCAGTCCGTTTTCTGCTCTTTCTGAGGAGGCTTATATTTCTTATGGGGAAAGTAATAGTATTGTAACGTTCCTTATTGAAAATTATGGTAAGGACAATATGAAAAAGTTGCTCGATGTTTTCCAGAAGGGTAGCGGTTATGATGAAGCATTGCAACAGGTTTATGGTTTTGACCAGGATGGATTGGACCTGCTCTGGCGGCAAAGCCTGGATATAGAAGAATCTTTCTCAGAACAATCCCCGGATATCAGTATTACTTTAATTACAGGACCTGTTTTATCATTAGTTTCATGAAATTGAAAGGAATGCAGGGGATACGTAATTTGAGATTAAACTTCCGTCAACAGGGTAATAAAATTGGTTTTCTGCTTACTGTTATTCTCCTTATAGCAGTAATGATAACAGGGTGTACCAATGTTGGTATTAATAATAGTGCACCAACCGCGACAGAGATTGCGGAAGGACTGAATATCCTGAATCTGGCAGACGATGGGCCGATTACTCTGGACCCGGCAACTGCAGCGGAGTCGCAGTCGGTTTCTTATATTGTTCAGATTTTCAGCGGACTGGTACGGTTAGATGAGAATCTGCAGATTATTCCTGATATTGCCCGGACATGGGATAAAAGTGCTGATGGTATGACATTTACTTTTCACTTGCATCAAGATGTGAAATTTCATGATGGTAAACCGGTTACTGCATCCGATTTTAAATATTCCTGGGAGCGGGCACTTAATCCGGAAACAGGTTCTTTGACAGCACAAACATATCTGAATGATATCGTGGGGGCAACCGATATATTGTCAGGAGGAGAAACACAGCTTAGCGGGGTACAAGTACTTGATGATTATACCTTGCAGGTCACAATTGATGCTCCAAAACAGTATTTTTTACAGAAGATGGCTTATCCTACGGCATTTGTAGTAGACCAGTCTAATATCTCGTCCGGAGATACCTGGTGGCGGCAACCTAATGGTACCGGACCATTTAAATTAGAGCAGTGGCAACAGGATGAGATGATTATTCTGGCTCGCAATGACGACTATTATGGTGAGAAAGCCAGGCTGGATAAAGTGGTATTTTATTTGTATAGTGGCAATTCTATTGAGTTATACCAGACAGGTGATATCGATGTATCTTATGTTGCTTCAGCTTATATGGGATTGGTTACCGACCCTGCTAATACTATTTCTCAAGAACTGGTAGTTTTTCCGCAATTAAGCTTTTATTATATTGGTTTCAATACTACTGTACCTCCTTTTGATGACACTAATGTCCGTCTTGCTTTTTCTTATGCCGTAGATAAAGAGAAGATTACAACATTATCTCTGGATAATGTTGTTGCTACTGCGTATGGCATACTGCCGCCGGATATGCCGGGATATGATTCCAGCCTGCAAGGCATACCTTTTGATGTGCCGAAAGCAAAAGAGCTTATTGCTGCTTCGCGCTACGGTGATGTTTCTCAGCTGCCTCCTATTACTTTTACTATCTCGGGGTGGGGTGGGGTTATTCCTGACTATATTGGTGGTATTCTGGAAGAATGGAGACATAATCTGGGAGTGGAAATAAAGGTTCGTCAGTTGGAGCCTGAAGTATATTACTACATGCTGAATCAGGAAAAGGATAATCTTTTTAGTAACGGATGGATTGCTGATTACCCTGACCCGCAGAACTTTTTAGATATCCTCTTTCGTACCGGAGCAGCGAATAATACAGGAGGTTATAGTAATCCTGAACTTGATTCGCTTTTAGAGCGGGCAGCAGTAGAAGATGATGCGGAGAATCGTCTTCAAATGTACCGGGAGGCGGAACAAATTGTAGTCCATGATGCTGTTTTGCTGCCATTGTTCTTTGGTGAAAATTATGTTCTGGTTAAACCTTATGTCAAGAATTATACTCTCAGTCCATTAGGTTATCCTTTACTTACAAATATAAACATCCAGAAATAAGTAGATGTTTCCGACTCTTTAAATTGACTTCTATTATTGATAAGAATAGCATTGCTTTTAATTAAATACTGTCATAATTTGGTAAAACAGGTACTACGGGATTGGATAAAGACCAGAACAATAAAATATTCTATGGCTGGTTTATTCTGGCAACATCTTTTCTGACCGGGATCACCTCATGAGGCTTTTATTATTCCTTCGGAATATTTTTTACATCGCTGCAAGATTTCTTTGTGGCCGACAGGGCGGAAATTTCTCTGGTATCGTCCATATTTATTTTTACTATCTATCTTTCCGGAATGTTCTATGGATGGGCGGTGGATAAATTTGGTCCGCGGTTTTGTGTTGGAATGAGTGGCAGATTTCTCTTTATAATTTTGTAGAGAGAGCGTTCATCGATTGTTCATCATCTTTCCATTTCATAGGTGGCATAATATAATTTAAGCAGGAGACCATGTTGTGATAAATAAACCTTTAATCATGTTAATTGATGGTAACTCATTGATGCACCGTGCTTTCCATGCTTTGCCACCGTTAACGACCAGAAAAACGGGAGAAGATACCGGCGCATTATATGGTTTTACACGGATGATGTTGAAAGCGCTTGCCGGTTATAAACCTGACTACTGCGCTATCGCATTTGATAGAAAAGAACGTACTTTCCGTCATCTCAAATTTGAAGACTATAAGGCGCAGAGGCCGGAGACGCCATCGGCATTGGTGGCTCAGCTTGAGCGTGTGAAACAACTTGTGGCAGCATTCAATATATCTGTTTTTGATGCGGCAGGTTACGAGGCCGATGATATTCTGGGAACACTTGCGGTGCAGGCGTGTGAGCAGGGGCTAAATTCTATCGTTGTTACCGGAGATAATGATGCCTTTCAGCTTATCTCTTCCTGTGTGAAAGTACTTACTCCCGGTAAAACATTAAATGATATTGCATTTTATGATGAATCTGCTGTGTTGAAAAAATATGGTGTTACCCCGAAGCAAATCCCGGACTTTAAGGGACTCAAAGGTGATTCCTCGGATAATATTCCCGGCGTTCCCGGTGTGGGAGAAAAAACAGCCACACGGTTGTTACAGCAGTTTGGCAGTATCGAAAGTATTTATCAGGATATAGATAGAGTTCCGCAGGAGAAATTGCGTCATATTCTGATGGAGAATAAGGCTCTGGCGTTCCGTAGTAAAGAACTGGCAACAATAGTTACTACTGTTCCGCTAAACCTGGATTTACATGCCTGTAAAACTAATGCTTATGATAAACAAAAGGTCAGGGATATTTTCCGGGAGCTGGAATTTTATAAGTTGCTGGATGTATTGCCTGCTTCCGGTAATACCGGTCATTCTGGCGAGAATCAATCTCCGGAGGAAGATAATAAAGCTGCTAACGTAAAAAGAAATATATCCCGGATAGTTAAAACGGATGCCGAAGCAGAAGCTGTGATACAAAAAATGCTTGCTGCTTCACATGTGGCTCTCTGGTTGGATTTAGTGCTGGAAAGTAGAGGCAAGTTGATGCTGAGCGGTATTGCGCTAGCAGCGGTACCGGATGAAAGTTATTATATTCCGCTTGAGGGAGCTGCTGTTTCTCAGGAGCGGGTTATGAAACTGATGAAGACTCTGCTGGAAAATCCGCAGATAGGTAAGATAATGCATGATGCCAAAGTGAATATGCTTTATTTTCTGGATAATAATATTAAATTAAATAATCTTACTTTTGATACTATGATTGCCGGTCATTTACTGGGCGAGAAAGCGCTTGATATAAAAACTATGGCGCTATCTCACCTTAATGTGGATTTGAGTGTGAATAACGCTGCTAATAAATCACTGGAACTTATTCCTCTTCATCCGGAGACGAATTCCAATAATAATGAGAAAAAGGCAATTATGGCAGAAGTAATCAATCGTCTCAGAAAAGAATTAGAACCGAGTCTTCATCAAGAACAACTATGGGAATTGTTTCAGAAAACCGAGTTGCCCTTGACTGTCATATTAGCGTACATGGAAAGAAATGGTGTCAAGTTAGATACTGGTATTATTCGTGAAATATCGCTGGAACTGGAAGCACAATTGGGGCATACGGAAACGATGATATATGACCAGGTCGGACACAGATTTAATATTAATTCTCCGCAACAATTGGGGATTATTCTTTTTGAAGAACTAAAGTTGCCCCCCGCACGTAAAATACGCACCGGATATTCTACCGATGCCGCAGTACTGGAAGAATTAAAGGATGTTCACCCGGTCATAGAATATATTCTGGAATATCGCCGTCTGGTAAAACTGAAATCCACCTATATTGATGTTCTTCCTAATTTGATAAACTCGAGTACCGGCAGACTGCATACCAATTTTAATCAGACAGCCACTGCTACCGGTCGTTTATCTTCCAGTAATCCCAATTTACAAAATATTCCTCTTCGAGGCGAGTGGGGTAAGAAATTAAGACGTGCCTTCGTTGCTGAATCGCCCTGCATGTTACTGGCGGGAGATTATTCACAGATTGATTTACGTATTCTGGCACATCTTTCCCAGGATGAATCCCTTTTGCAGGCATTTCGTGATAACCGTGACATCCATTCCGCGACAGCATCCGAAATATTCAATGTGCCTATCGATAAAATAACACCGGATATGCGCAGGGTAGCCAAAGTAGTAAATTTCGGGGTTATTTATGGCATGAGTGATTATGGTCTGGAACAGGCTACCGAACTCTCACGGCAGGAAGCAGCACAATTCATTACAGCATACTTCCGGAAATATCCGGGAGTGCAGAGTTATCTCGAAAAGACAAAAAAACAGGCTCGTGAAACAGGTTATGTTAATACACTGCTGGGGAGAAGACGTTATATTCCTGAAATAAGGTCATCAAACCGTCAGGTTATTGAAGCTGCGGAACGTATGGCCATCAATATGCCGGTACAGGGTACTGCTGCTGATTTGGTAAAACGGGCGATGGTGGATATTCAGAAGAGGATGGATGAAAATAGTCTTCGCAGCAAGATGATTCTCCAGATTCATGACGAGCTGATTTTTGAGGTATTACCTGATGAGATGGAAAAGATGAAGATTCTCGTAAAAAATACAATGTCCGGGGCGATGCAACTCAGTGTTCCGCTCAAAGTAGCAATTAAAATCGGTAAGAATTGGGGAGATATGGAAGAAGTGGTTGATTCATCTTCTCCATCGGATATAAAGTCAAATGCCTGAATTGCCTGAAGTAGAAACTATTAAAAATGATCTCTCTCCGTATTTAATCGGGCGTACTATTACCGATATTACACTGACGTGGTCTAAGTCAGTAATTAAACCGTCATCGTTAGAGTTGCCGGGTCGGCTCATTGGACAAACAATAAAAGATATTCAACGTCGGGGTAAATATCTTATCTTTCCTCTTGAAAGCGGGCAGTATCTCATCATGCATATGAAGATGAGCGGTAGTCTTATTCTTAAGGCAGCTTCTTCTCAAGAAGAAGTACGTTTTAGCAGGACTATTTTTACGCTGGATACAGGTGAGAGATTGCATTTTATTGACCCGCGTAAATTCGGGATGATATGGCTGATTGAAGATAAAGAAGAGGTTGTCGGAAAACTCGGTCCTGAACCGCTCGAACCGGCATTTACACCGGACACATTAAGTAAGATACTGAGTAACAGAAAGGCACCGATTAAAGCATTATTATGTGACCAGGAACTTATTGCCGGTATTGGCAACATGTATGCTGATGAAGCTCTTTTCGCCAGTCGTCTTCATCCTTATGAGATTGGTGGTAATCTTGATGATAAAGAAGTTACTTTATTACACCAGGGTATCATAAGTGTGTTGCGTGCCGGAATTGCACATTATGGTGCGAGTACTTCTGATTATTATCGTCCTGATGGTACCAAAGGTATGGCCCACATGTTTTTTAATGTGGCTCACCGTGGTGGAAAATCCTGTCCCGTTTGTGGTACTACGATACAGCGTACCATGGTCCGTAACCGCGGCACATATTTCTGCCCTGAATGTCAGAAATTACGACAACCGTAAAGTAGTGGTCTTTGGTTTTAGCGAAGTTGTTCATATTTTCTCCGCTATGGATTTAGTACCCAGAGGATTCCCCAATCACCACGAACAGTTTTCCTATCCTGTTCTTGAAAAACAGGGCGTTGAAGAGAGATGAGGTCGTTATTTATTTGTCATTCCTGCCTCCGAGCAGGAATCCAGGGTTATTGTGGTAAAACTACTTTGGAAATAACGTTTCTTAATATCACCTTATCTCTTTTCCCGTAAATGGATATTAGTACCCAGAGGATTCCCCAATCACCACGAACAGTTTTCCTATCCTGTTCTTGAAAAACAGGGCGTTGAAGAGAGATGAGGTCGTTATTTATTTGTCATTCCTGCCTCCGAGCAGGAATCCAGGGTTATTGTGGTAAAACTACTTTGGAAATAACGTTTCTTAATATCACCTTATCTCTTTCCCCGCAACCGGTCTTTTCTCTCAACACAGGTTTCTCTGCACATGGAGGGTACCCGAACCAGAGAATGACAATTATACGAGTATGAGTGGAAACAGAATGCTAATGGCCAGGGAAGACAAGTTCTATTTATATTAATTTTCCTGGAATATTAAGTTCCTGCTGCCGCTTTATGAGACGCTATTTCCCGTGCTTTTTCTATCCGGTTAAGGCATCTTTCTTTGCCCAGTACTGCCATCGTTTGAAATAATGGAGGTGCCGCTGCTCTGCCGGTTGTGGCGACCCGGAGTATACCGAAATACTGACTGGCCTTCAGATTCAGTTCTTCTGTCATGGGTCGGATTAACTGTTCCAGAATCTTTTCCTCCCACTCTGTTATGTCATGTAAAACAGCTAATGTCCTCTCTATTGCTCTCACAACATCGCTCCAGGTCATATTCTTACCCAAAAGCATGTTGTGATCGTAAGTGAGGTTATCGTTGAAGAAAAATTCTACTAATTCTGTTGTATCTTTCAACAGTTTTACTCTGTCCTGAATCAGCGGGGCGATATTGAGAAGGTAATCCCGGGATATAGGGCGCTTGATTTCTGCCGGCAGTCCTTTTTCTATAAAAGGCAGGGCTTTAGCCGTAAATTGTTCGGGAGTTAATGCCCGCATATAGATGCCATTCATCCAATCCAGTTTGTCGCGACTGAAGATTGCACCTGTTTTTCTCACCCGTTCCAGGGAGAAATGAGCAATAATATCGGCAATGGGGATTATTTCTGTCTTATCATCCAGTGACCACCCCAGTAAACTGAGAAAATTTACCAGTGCTTCCGGCAGATAACCCAGATCGCGGTATTCCAGTACTGAAGTAGCGCCGTGTCTTTTACTTAGTTTGGCACGATCCGGTCCCAGAATAATTGGAAGATGGGCAAATATCGGGGGTTCATAACCCATTGCTTGGTACAACTGGATGTGACGGGGTGTACTGGATAACCATTCGTCGGCGCGCAGAACGTGTGATATTTGCATCAGATGGTCGTCGATAATATTGGCCAGGTGATAGGTGGGATAACCATCGGACTTAAGTAGAACAAAGTCATCCATTAAACTGTTTTGAAAAACAACTTCTCCCCGGATTAAGTCATTAAATCTGGTTTCCCCCTCGAGGGGGAATTTAAAACGGACCACCGGGGTTATGCCCTGCTGCTCCAATCGTGTTCGCTCTTCATTTGATAAATTACGACAGCGGCGGTCATATCCTGTCGGTGCGCTGTTTTTTGTTTGCTCCTCGCGCATTTTCTGCAACCGTTCCGTGGAACAGTAGCATTTGTAGGCATATCCCTCATCTACCAGTTGCTGTGCCACTTTATGATATATTTCCAGACGCTGAGATTGGAAATAAGGGCCAAAGTCACCCCCCACTTCCGGTCCTTCGTCCCAGTTCAAGCCCAGCCAGCGCAGGCTTTCCAGGATACTCTCAGTGGCACCATCTACTTTACGGGCGACATCAGTATCTTCTATGCGTATAATAAAAGTGCCGTTATTATGCCGTGCAAAAAGCCAGTTAAAAAGGGCTGTTCTAATATTTCCCAGGTGGGGATAACCGGTAGGGCTGGGTGCAAAACGCACCCGGACATTACTTTTCATGGGGTACTCCTTAAAAAATTAAATCCAAAGCACTAAATCCGAAATCCCGGTGGTGTATCATTTTCAACAAATTTCCCCATAGTCATTCCTGATTTCTCAACTGTCATTCCTGCGTCTTCTTGTCATTCCCGACCGGGTGCCCTTTGGGCGCGGGAATCCAGGGTTAATGAAATAACCTTACCGGTGAGATTACCTCTTATAATACATATTATCTCTACTAGAGGTGTTATCTGCATCATTATTCTTATCTCTCTACACTGGATTCTCGGGCTGAACCCGAGAATGACAAAGTGATACACTACCGAAATCCCGAACAAATTGAATTAATGGAATGATTATACATCAAATTATTGACTCAGATTCCCCTCTTATTCCCCCAGAGGAGAATCTGCAGCCTGACGGAAAAAAGATATCCCTCAGATTTACAGAGTTCGACCAGCCATCTGCTTTTTTGTAAAAGTATTTGCCGGTCGATAGCCTGAGGCATAAGAATTATTTTTTCTGCTCTTATCCCGTATTTATGTGCCATGGTTTTTACCTCCTGAAAATCGCTTTCGTTGTCAATAACAAATTTAAAGTGGCTGGAAGCTAAATCATTAAAGAATCGGTAGCATTCCGGTTTTTCCCGGAGAGATGATTGATTTCCGGAGTTGTTCAGTTTTGGCGAGATGTTCCAGTGGTCAATCAGTTTCACTATTTCCGATTCGGGTAATATTGTCCCGTTAGTTTCGATTTCAAAATTAAATCCCTTTTGTTTCAGATTTTTCAGTAAGGATAATAACTCCTTTTGTTGCAGCATTGGTTCACCGCCGGTTACCACCAGCAAGTGACATCCGTAACTCATTATTATCTGTGCTATCTCATCGGCAGACATTTTTATAATATATCGACTGGCATCTTCAGACGGAAACAACCAGGTATATTTTGTATCGCACCAGCTGCAGGCTAGATTACAGAGTGACAGGCGGAGGAACACAGCCGGTTTGCCGCTACTAATCCCTTCGCCCTGAACCGAATAGAATATTTCCGGTGTGCCGTCCGCTTGTCGCGATATTTTAAGCAATCTTATGTTCCTTTTGTAATCTGGTCAGGAGGGGGTCTCTAATGCCTGCTTCGGCGAATCCCTTTGCTCTTAAACGGCAGCTGTCGCATTCTCCACAGGGTATTTCTCCGCCCTCATAGCAGCTCCAGGTGTATTCCAGGGGTGCTCCCAGCTCTATACCTATGCGGGCGATTTCTGCTTTGCTCAGAGAAATGATGGGCGTGCGGATGGACATTGCGATGTTATATTGAGTTCCCAGTTTACTACCGGTATAAAGCACATCGCTCATTTTCTGATAAAATTCGGGTCGGCAATCCGGGTAACCACTATAGTCAATAGCATTCGCTGCGATGAAAATAGAAGCATCCAGTTCTGCTGGAGATATGTGCTCCTTTTCTATAAGATGTAGCGCTTCACTCTCCAGAAAAGCTCCTGCCAGTGTAATAAAAAAAGTATTGCGTAACGGAACATAGGTGATGGGGATATCTCGTGCTATTTCCTCATCCTGTCTATTCCTGGGAATATCGAATTCACTTGTCAGCGCGGAGTACCAGGCAAGATTACTGAAGAAAGAAACGTCGATTACCTTCTGTTTTATTCCCATAATTTCTGCTATCTTTCGGGCAGATTCCAGTTCCCTCAGATGTTTCTGTCCGTAACTTAATGTCAGAGCAATGGTTTCGTATCCCTGTTTTTGCGCCTGCGCGGCGACGGTGGTGGAATCCAGTCCTCCGGAAAGTAAAATGACACCTATCTTACGCATTTTAGAAGAAATCTCCCCCATAACTAAACCAATACTGTTATTCTAAACCCTGGCATGGTGCTCTTCAAGGATAGTAATTATGCTATCTGCTTATCAATAACCGTATTTTCATTCATATTGGCCTGTAAAAAAGTAACCAGGTTGATATCTCTGTTAGTTAATTTTAGCTTATGGCGAATTTTTTCTCTGTGGTGATTTACAGTTGCTTCGGATATATGGCGAAATTCGGCTATTTCTTTAGTTGTCATTCCGGCGCGAATCATATTACTGATCGCAATTTCAGTTGGTGTTAGTGAATGAAAGGAGAGAGATAGCTGACTGATAAAAGGTGAAGCGATATCTTGTAGATTAGTCTGCAGTAGTTCGATATATTTTTTTTGAGTGGAAGATAGCTGTGGGAGTAAGGCATTGAGTATAGGTATAATTATTCTTTCGATATTCATGGCAATATTCTGGCGTATTTCCTGTTTTTCCTGTTCAATACGGGACATGATTATGCGCAGAGCAGTATTAGATTCCTGTAAAGCCTTGCGCTCCAGCATCAGTTGCCGATTGCTTTCCTGTAATTCTGACTCAGCAGTGATGCGTGTGGCGATAGTACCGATTTGCTCTGCTACGGCATCCAGCAGAGCGCGTTCCTCCTTCATAAATGGTCCTTCGTCTGATGGAGGGCATTCTTCCCGATAAAATATTGCTGCTTCTCCTACTATCTCATGATACATGTATATCTGTGCTGATTGTCGCCATTCTGTAATCTTAAATCTCTCGCTGGTGTATATTTTCCCTTTGAGAAGAATACGGGCACAAGTAATTTCCGGAAATTGCCAGGAATATGGCAAATATCTCACAAGTTCTGTGAGCAAGTTATCCAGAGAATGGAGATGACGTTCTGCCAGTTGTGAGACACCGTAGAGGCAGTTTAATTCTTTGATGCGTTCCTGCAGGGCATTTACAATTTTTACCGGGTCACTCTCCTGGGAGAAGGGAATACGCCATAAAAGTGCCAGGTCACGGGAGGGAAATCCTGTATTGGGACCGGATGAATCCAATCTTTCTCCTTTTAGTTTTTCTGATATATTGCCTATTTTTTATAGGTATTATATAGGTGATTATTCATTATTAACATATTGCATAATATCAGATATATTCCCTGTTAACAAGCAAAGATATCGCATTAGAGGAGGTCTGATATGCCGCTTCATCAGCTTGACGAAATAATTACCGGACGCCGCAGCCAACCGCATCAGCTCATTGAAGTACTCCATGACATTCAGGGAAAGTATAGTTACATTTCCCGTGAGGATATGCAGTTAGTTTCACAAACACTGGGTGTTCCGGAAATAGAAGTTTATCGGGTAGCTTCTTTTTATAAGGCATTTCGTCTTAAACCGACAGGGAAAATTGTTCTCACTATTTGCATGGGTACTGCCTGCCATGTTCGTGGTTCCCATCTTATTCTGGATCAAGCGGTAGGACAACTTGGTGTTCCACCTGGTGAAGTAACATCGGATGGACTATTTTCCATTGAGCAAGTTAATTGTCTGGGAGCATGCGCCCTGGGGCCGATAGTTAAAGAAAATGAGATATATCATCACCATATGACTCCGGGAAAACTCCGCCGGCTGATTGATACGATTCGTCGCAGGGAAATGGAGGGTAAGTAAGATGTCTGCCAGATTGAACAGTTTCCGGGAGCTCGAACACTTACGAGAACAGATTCGTGAGAGCAGAAATAAAATTACATTTACCATTATGGTTTGTGGCGGAACAGGGTGCCGGGCTTCGCATTCGCAGGAAGTAATTGATGCGGTGAAAAAAGAATTATCCCGGCAAAATCTGGATGATACGGTGCGTTTGTGCGTTACCGGTTGTCATGGTTTCTGTGAACAGGGGCCGGTTATGATTATTGAGCCGGGTAATATTTTCTATTGTCATGTGTCGTCTGAGGATGTATATGAAATAGTGGCGCAGACGATAGTAAAGGGAGAGGTAATTGAACGGCTGCTTTACACCGACCCGGTCTCCGGTAATAAAATTCGTACTGAAGCAGAAATTCCTTTTTATAAAGCACAGGACCGGCAAATATTAGCCAGGAATAGCCTGGTTGATGCCTGTTCGATAGAAGATTATATCGGTATGGGGGGATATTCGGCGCTTGTTAAAGTGCTGAAAAGCGAGACACCCGGGGATATTATTAAAGAGGTTATCGCATCCGGGTTGCGGGGTCGGGGTGGAGGTGGTTTCCCGACGGGGCGGAAATGGAATGAATGCAAAGAAGCGCCGGGGAATGAAAAATATGTTATTTGCAATGCTGATGAAGGTGATCCCGGTGCCTATATGGATCGTTGTATACTGGAAGGGAACCCGCATTTAATTCTGGAAGGTGTGATGATCGGTGCCCGGGCAGTCGGAGCACAAAAAGGATATATCTATGTCCGCAACGAATACCCTCTTGCGGTAAAAAATAGCCGGATTGCCGTAGAACAAGCACGTGCATACGGGCTTCTCGGGGATAATATTCTTGGTTCTTCCTTCTCTTTTGATGTGGATATTTCACGCGGTGGCGGTGCTTTTGTTTGTGGTGAATCTACTGCTCTCATGGCTTCAATAGAAGGAAAAGTGGGCGAACCACGTCCTAAAGATGTTCATGCTGTTGTCGATGGTCTTTATCACAAACCGACAGTACTCAATAATGTTGAGACATGGGCTAATATCCCGGCAATCATTATGAATGGTTCTGCCTGGTTTGCCCAAAAGGGAACCAGAGATAGTAAAGGTACCAAGATTCTGGCGCTAACCGGACGGATTAAGAATACCGGTCTGGTTGAAGTAGAGATGGGTACTCCTCTGCGCACTATATTATTTGATATCGGGGGTGGCTCGGCTAATGATAAGCCCATAAAAGCGGTACAGATTGGGGGACCATCGGGCGGGTGTTTGCCTGTTGATAAATTTGATCTTGCTCTGGACTATGATGTTCTTGCTGCTGCCGGCTCTATGATAGGGTCAGGAGGAATGGTGGTGATGAACGAAGAGTCCTGCATGGTTGATGTGGCCCGATATTTCCTCGCTTTTTTACAGGATGAATCATGTGGTAAGTGTGTGCCCTGCCGTATTGGTATTGACCGCATGCTGGAAATTGTTACAGATATTACGGAAGGCCGTGGCAAACCGGAGCAATTAGATATTCTTGAAGATCTGGCGGATACCATATCACAGACTGCCCTGTGTGGATTGGGCAAGACGGCACCCAATCCGGTGCTCACTACTTTACGTTATTTCCGGTCGGAATACGAAGCGCATATAAATGACAGGAAATGTCCTGCCGGTGTTTGCAAGTCACTGATTACTTATTCTATTGATGCGGATAAGTGTACCGGGTGCGGTGCTTGTTTGCGTAGTTGTATTCACAAGGCGATTACCGGAGAGAAAAAGAAGCCACATGTTATTGATGCGGAACTCTGCCGGAAATGTGGTATCTGCCGCAGTGAATGTAAATTTGATGCGATACAGGTCTCTTAAGAAAGTGAGATGATAACATGCAGTATGTTGAACTTAATATTGATGGAGCCATCATTCGTACACCTAAAGGTACCAGTGTTCTTGATGCTGCAATAGAATATGGCATTTGTATTCCCCACTTATGCCATGTCCCCAATTTATCGGATATGGGGGCCTGCCGGTTATGTATCGTGGAAAATATTGTTAATGGTCATTCTAAAATTACTACTTCCTGTACTCTGCTGGCAGAAGATGGCATGGTAATAAGAACAAACACAGAAAGAATACGTCATTTACGGCATAATATTGCCGAATTATTAGTAGCGCAAGCCCCTAATTCACGTGCTATTCAAGATATTGCTGTGCGCTGTGGTGTGACGCATGTGCGCTATCCTTTTCATAATGACGACTGTGTACTTTGCGGGCGTTGTGTGAGAGTCTGCACTGAAGTTTGGAAAGCAAAAGCAATAGGATTTGTGGGACGTGGTAAAGAACGGCATGTAGACTATCCTTTTGGTATACGCCCCGATTTTTGTAAGCAGTGTGAGAACTGCATCCAGATTTGTCCCATGACAATTAAACCCTGCGATGGTCCTATGAAGGAAGGCGAGGAACGTCTTTGCGGAAATTGCGCGTCACAGCTAATACTTGCTAATGAAACACCGGGAAGTTGTGTCTGGTGTAAACTTGGTGAAGGTTTTGCCTGCGGACGTTATGCTCAGTAATATAAAAATAACCTGACTATAATGCCTGTTAAATTACAGGTTTTTCGGTAGTGTATCATTTTGTCAGGCTCAGGCTTAACCTGGGAATCCAGTGTTAATGTGATAACATCGCTTTTGATGTAATGCTTCTTGTTATCAGCTTATCTTTCTTGCTGCCTATTTTCCTAAAAACCATTCACTATTTCTCTGCCCCTGGATTCCCGCTCGG
>DDXZ01000053.1 GCA_002347295.1 Dehalococcoidia bacterium UBA2247
AATAAGGACTTCAGTCTCAAACCGACTCAAGGTGTTGGTACTGGCAGCCTGCTTCTCCAACGCCCGGCGCCCGATCACCGCCTGCATAGCAGGATCTCGGGCCAATCTCACGGCGTCATTGGTGTCTTCATATCCCGCCAAGCGGCTATACACTGACTGCCGTATCAGGGGCACCAGCTCATGCTGCACATTCCTGCCACCATGGGTCTCTTGAAGATAGATCGGTGCCATCTCCGTCAATCCCAGTGCTCCATCCAGTTCTCGGCAGGCCAGCAACCCTGCATCCGAGGTAATCCTGGCCCCATGTAACTCTAGCCTAAGCCGCTTATCGAATTGAAGCTTCAATGTCTCCCTGTTGGTCTTTTCACCCATTGGGTTCCTCCAATTAGCCCCATCTAATGTGGCTAAACAAGGGGCTTTTGAGGCTATTTTACCATAGAAACCTGTCTATACCCCCGGCTTGATATGGGAAATCTAGGATATCAACCAAAAGAGAACGCTACCATATAATTTACTATGCTATGTTTTCCTGTAATCTGAGATAATGTTATACTTACGATAGATTTATGTTCTACCAGTATTTCATAATTTTACCATGCTATTTTTATTAAATATGGTCAGAACATTATTAATAAAATATCATCGCTTATATGATAAGCTCATCGTTATATTTCATGAAAGGTGCGTGAGTACTCATGTTGGATTCTTCCAAACTACGTGACCTTATTACCGATGCCATCAAGGGTCACAATGCTGATTATATCGAAGTACATTTTGAAGAAAGCGAGATATCCGGTATCGGATACCGGGGTAAAGAGCTGGATAATATCACCAGCAATACCAGCGTGGGGGGAAATGTACGAGCGCAGTTTAATGGCGGGTGGGGATTTGTCAGTTTTGACCAGATAGAAGGAATTAAGGAAAGAGCAGCTATGGCAGTAGAGCAAGCACGGCTGGTTGGTGGAAAAGGAAAAAAACTTGCTTCTGTAGAGCCTGTAGTAAGTATCACAGGGGCAAGGTTAATAAAAGACCCTGCCTCCATTTCTCTCGCTGCCAAGAAGCGCTTACTGGATGAGTACAACGATATTATTTACACAACACCGGGTATTCAAACATCTACTATAGGTTATACCGATGCACGGCGCACTAAAATATTTGCCAGTTCGGAGGGAAGCTTTATCCAGCAATCACGTGTGGATGTCATGTTGCGTCTGAACGCAATAGCACGTAAAGATAGTGAAGTACAACAATTTAATATCAGCCTGGGCGGACTCGGTGATTACAGTGTGGTAGAAAACTTACAGCAACAGGTAAAAGAAACCGCGGAAAAAGCCGTTGCTCTACTCTCTGCACCACGAGTTAAGGGAGGGAAATATCCTGTCGTTCTTGACCCTGTTCTGGCAGGAGTATTTGTTCACGAGGCATTCGGTCACCTTTCTGAATCAGACTTTATTTATGAAAATGAACGCCTGCGGGAAATAATGGTACTGGGACGTCAGTTCGGCGGTAAACACCTCAATATTGTGGATGATGCCTCACACCCGGGATTACGCGGCAGCTATGCCTATGACGACGAAGGCACACCGGGCAGAAAAGTATTTCTTATCAAAGAAGGCATCCTGACCGGAAGACTCCACTCACGTGAGACAGCTGCCAGAATGGGAGAACAACCCACGGGTAACGCCCGGGCAATCAATTATCATTTCCCGCCTATAGTACGTATGAGTAATACCTACATCGAGCCCGGAACAGCTTCATTCTCTGATTTAATCAGCGATATTAAAGAGGGTATCTACGCCGGCAACTGGTACGGCGGTACAACCAGCATGGAAATGTTTACTTTCTCGGCCGGTGAAGCCCATATGATTCGCCATGGTAAAATAGCAGAACTTGTCAGGCCGGTTGTCCTTACCGGTAATGTTTTTGAAACATTAAAGAATATCGACGCTATTGGTAATGACCTTGATATGAATCAGGGTGGTGGTTGCGGTAAAGGAGGACAATCTCCCTTACCCGTCTCTAACGGCAGCCCTCATATCAGAATTAATAACTGTTTGGTGGGAGGTGAATAGATGGAAGAGATTCTTTCCCGTGCCCAAAAAATTGCCGAGGAAGTAGAAGTATTCCAGGCATCTATGGAACAAACTCCTGTCGTTTTTGAAACAAACCGGCTGAAACAATTACATACGCAGCAAAGTACTATCACAACGCTACGTATTGTCCGTCATGGAAAAATCGGTACAGCCACAGCAGCCGGTCCCTACGATGTACAAAAACTCGTAGAACGGGCAGTAGCATTATCAGAACTGGGGATAACTTCCCGTCTGCATTTCCCCACAAAACAAATTTATCCCGCTGTGGAAGTTTATGATTTTCATGTAGAAGAAACTCCTGTTAACGAAATGATTGTACTGGGACAGTCATTAGTCGACCATGCTCGCTTACACACACCAGAACTTATCTGTCAGGCAGAAGTATCTAAAATGGTAAGTACTATACACATAATGAACTCCCTGGGAGGAGAGATTAAATATCATAAGAGCATATTCAGCATGGGGTTAGAGGGAACTCTGGTAAGAGGGGAGGATATGCTTTTTGTCTTTGATAGTGAAACTTCCTGCCATCCTATCCGGGATACAGGTAAGGTAAATGAAACCATTACCCGGCAATTACAATGGGCACAAAATAATGCTGCTGCTAATACAGGCAAACTACCCGTATTATTTATGCCTGCCGGAATCAGCAGTGTCTTCGCCCGCCCACTCATGGTAGCATTTAACGGCAAAACTGTTCTGCAAGGAGCATCTCCTCTGAGAAATAAAGTTGGACAACAGGTATTTGATAAAAACCTCAATATTTCTGATGATGCCACTGTTATCTATCGACCTGCAAGTTACCCCGCCGATGATGAAGGTGTCCCGGGACAGATTACTTCTCTGATAGAAGACGGTGTGGTGGCTAATTTTATCTATGACCTCCAGACAGCAGGTCTGGCAGAAACACAAAGCACAGGCAACGGAGACAGAGGTGGGGGCGGTATGCCTGTCCCCTCTACAAGTAATCTTATTATTAAACCGGGGCAGGCATCATTTAGCGATATGCTCCATGATATGACGGAAGGACTGATTATCGAGCATCTTATGGGAGCAGACCAGGGTAATATTCTCGGGGGTGATTTCAGCGGAAATGTACTCCTCGGCTATAAAGTGGAAAAAGGTGAAGTAGTAGGAAGAGTAAAAGATACTATGCTTTCCGGCAATATTTATCACATTTTAAAGAGTATCGCCGCTATCGGTAACAAACCGGAATGGGTGGGGGCATTACAGACTCCGGCAATACTCTGTGCTAATCTATCAGTAGCCTGTAAAGAATAGAAACCTACTTCCTTATAACCAGAAGTGCATAAATGAATACTAATGAGATCTATGGGAAATATGGCCTTTACCTCTACACGATCATTAAATACGATTATTTTTAGGTCATGCTAATATCGCTGTCACTCTGGATACTTATTCCCATATTCTTCCAGGATTACAGGAAGCCGCTGCATTGCGTTTTGACGAAGGATTGTCACCAAATATTAATAGAGACGTGGCTAAAAAAAACTGTGAACGATTTGTGAACGGTTTTGAAAAATGAGGATAAAAGTGTCAAAAATGCTGCTGAAGTGTTTATGCCTAGTTTATGAGTGCCGAGGGTGGGGGTCGAACCCACACGGGATGTTACTCCCAACGGATTTTAAGTCCGTCGCGTCTGCCTGTTCCGCCACCCCGGCACAAAGTTAAATTCCAAGCACTAAACTCGAAATCCGTAATACCGGATATATTATATTCTAAATACCCACCCCTCCAGATTGCCACAGGCACTACTGTGCCTTCGCAATCAGGCTGTGTCACAACTATATTAAGGGTAAGATTAATGACATTAAAGTAATGGTGTTATCGTCTAAATTTCCAGCATTAACTTGAAAAGCTGAGGGTATTCGAAAGTTATATCATCTGTTTCAGGGACAAAATGTTCGAGTTCGGCTCAATTAGAGTTGATATGGGAAATCCCGGCGAAAAAAGGAGTTTATTCCGAAG
>DDXZ01000042.1 GCA_002347295.1 Dehalococcoidia bacterium UBA2247
GGTCGAGGATGACAAACGTGGTGATGGTGTAATTATTCCTCTTCCTATGGTCATTGCGAGGAAGCCGTTAGGCATGGCCGAAGCAATCTGGCGGCGGGGTAGAGAAAGTAAACTTCGCTGTCATTCCCGCCTCCGCGCGGGAATCCAGAGGCAAAAGAAATAGTGACTGATTTTAAGAAAATAGGCAGCAAGAGAGATAAGCGGACAACAAGAAGCATTGTCTCAAAAGCAATATTGTCACATTAACACTGGATTCTCAGGTCAAGCCTGAGCAATGGAGCCTCTAACGGTGCTGGTCTGCTAGCAAGGCAATGCCCCTGGTAATATACCGCCAAGCTGCTATCCATCCTCTCATGTACTTCTACCCGGGCACGGGCATAACTTGCTCTGCCATTGGTCGGCTCTATCTGTAACCTATGTCCTCCAAAGCACACCACATTATCTACATCTACCCTGCGGTAATACTTAAAGCAAAAAACCTCGTCGGGAATAAACCCTCCTCTGGACTCCGATAGGCTGAGCCTGGTTGGACTGCAGGAACACTAAACTTCTGGCTATACCGGGGTAGAAACTCCCACAGCACCTGGTTAGCCTCTCTAATAGTGCTTGCTCTTGCTAATCTCATCTCACTTGTCAGTCGGCTCTGAAAGGTACCTCACATAGCCTCTCAATTCTTCCCCTGGACTGAGGATAGCGCTCCCTGCGACCGCGGTGCTTTGGCACTCGTCTCTTTCGGGCTTCTTATCCCAACTCCGAGGAGAATGCGCCGTACCGAGGACAGGGAGAGAGTTTATGCCCTCCCGTTCAGACAGAAGCTCACTCAGAGGTGCTGATTGTTACAGCCAGCATAGGTGTCGACCCTGCCAGCTCTACTACCTGCCTTCGCAAATCCTCACCCAGGGCATTATGAGGCCTTCTCTCCCGATTGCCATGTGCTAATGCAGCAGCACCCTCCTCTCTATACGCTGCTAGAAGCCTCCTCACATGGCGCAGGGATAGAC
This sequence comes from Dehalococcoidia bacterium UBA2247, assembly GCA_002347295.1. GTDB lineage: Bacteria > Chloroflexota > Dehalococcoidia > UBA2247 > UBA2247 > UBA2247. Next base: position 1,002 of record DDXZ01000042.1, read on the forward strand.
CTAACACCCCCCGGATGCCTCCCTCCCTATCCAAAACAACCCCCCCCCATCCCACCCTCTACCTGGTTTAATATCACCAACCTCACCTGCTCTTTCCTGTTCAATGTCACTTTCTCCTTCATGGGTGACATTTTCTCTGAACTGTTACATGGTGACAAGATTGTAGAACTTCAACAATATACAAAAATAGTCTCTATTTACTCAATGGGATTAGTATGCTAGAATCTACCGATTTGTGGGCTGACCATATTTTGTATTCAGGGTAGGGAGGATGTTGCGTTTAATTGATGCCAATATGGATCGCATCAGGGAAGGATTGAGAGTACTTGAAGATATCGCCCGTTTTATACTCAACGATGCTTCCTTATCGGAATCACTGAAAAAGATGCGTCATAATATCACAGAGGAGAATAGTCAGATACAAATGCAACTATTACTTTCACGAGAAGCAGAAAGCGATGTAGGTGTATTTCTGAAAATAAATAATGGCACAAAACGAGAAGATTTACTCGATATAACAATCGCTAATGCCAGAAGAGTAGAAGAAGCATTACGAGTAGTAGAAGAATTTGCCAAACTTCCTGACATCGACCTCAATTACGAGTCATTTCAAAAAGCACGGTTTTCCGTTTATCAAATAGAACAGGATATGGTTGCCCGGCTGTCCCGCCAAAATATCAGGGAAAAGATTACCGGACTTTGTGTCATTATTGACCTTGATGTCTGGTACAATCGAAATTTAATAGAAATGGTAGAAGGAATTATCCGGTCTGGCACCGGAGTTATTCGATTAAAAGCGAAAGAACTCCCTCTACAAGAGATACTGGATGCATCTCAGAAAATAAAATTGATATGTAATTCCGGAGATGTTTTACTTATTATCACAAACTATACCGATATAGCCATTCTTTCTAATGCTGATGGTATTCATCTGGAACATGATGACTTATCTCTCCCGGATATACGCCATATTCTACCTCAGGATAAAATTATCGGATATTCAATCACTAATGTAAACCAGGTACGTAAAGCGGAAAGAGATGGAGCAGATTATCTTAGTATTGGCCCTATTTATGATGCGCTGTCGGAAAAGAAGAAAACTCCCGGGCTGAGAAGACTCAGACAGATAACACAAAAATCAAACTTACCCATAATAGCAACAGGGGGTATTGACACAAGTAATATTATCAATGTAGTAAAAGAAGGGGCTCGGTGCTGCGAGATAGATATATCCGTGATAGAACCGGGAAATATTGAAAATAGTATTTGTGAACTGGTAGCCAGTTTGACATCTATTTCTAATAATTAAATATGAAGAACCAAAGTAACAATCTTCAAGAAATTGCAGAAGGCTTAAGGCAGGATTTATTAACGAACGATGCAGCACGAGAAAAGATTCTGCCATTATGCCGGGAGAGTATCCGCCACAGTGCTGAAGCAATCCGTGCTCTCCACAGACATGAATACAATGCGGCACAAGAATCCCTGAATATCGTTCGTGATTTACTGAAAAATGCCCGGAAAACAATATCAGGGTGTGAAGAGCTTTATTATACCGGATATATGCACGATGCTCAGAAAGAATATTCGGAAGCCTGTATTATGCAAGCACTAATAAAAGATGAGAATTTACCTACAAATCAAGCTTTGGGAGTGAGTGCCTCGGCTTATCTTAACGGTATGGGCGAAACGGTAGGAGAACTACGTCGTTACGTACTGGATGCAATGCGTAAAGGAGATGTTGCCAGCGGAGAAAATATACTGGTAAAAATGGATGACATTTATAGTATACTTATAACAATGGATTTTCCGGATACTCTGACACATGGTTTACGGCGTACTACTGATATGGTACGTGGCATTCTGGAGAAAACACGGGGTGATTTAACCCTGGCAATCAGGGAAGATAATTTAGTGAAAAAATTAGAGGTTTGGGAGAGAGGAGAGTGATGCTATAATACAACTTATTATTCTTTTTTCGGTAAAGGTACCATTTCCTTTTCTGGAATTGCCAAATAATGTACTGGTTTAAGGAGGTGTATGTGGAATAATGGAATATACGTGGATTGCATTAATCGTCGGTATTGTCGGTGCTATTTTTGCCGGCTTAATGGCGAAAAGCGTCATGAAATGGGATGCGGGCAACGACAAGGTAAGAGAAATAGCCGCTGCTATCAAGGAAGGTGCGATTGCATTCCTTAAGGCAGAATACAGAATATTAGTTATCCTGTTAATTATAATTGCCATTATCATGGTTTTTATTCCAGGATTAGGATGGCAGACTGCTCTGGCATTCATTTTTGGTGCAGCGTTATCTTCTGCGTGTGGTTGGATTGGTATGAATACCTCTGTACGTGCTAATAGCCGTACTACAACTGCTGCAACTAAAAGTATCAATGCCGGACTTACTGTTTCCTTCCGTGGTGGAGTAGTCATGGGTATGAGCGTCGTCAGTCTGGGTCTTATTGGAATAAGTATCCTCTACTTCGCACTGAATGGTGACGTTAATTTTCTCACAATTCTACCCGGTTTCGGTTTTGGCGCTTCTCTTGTCGCCGTTTTCGCCCGTGTTGGCGGTGGCATCTTCACCAAGGCAGCAGACGTTGGTGCTGACCTGGTAGGTAAAGTAGAAAAAAATATTCCTGAGGACGACCCCAGAAACGCCGCAGTTATTGCCGATTTCGTCGGTGATAACGTCGGTGACTGTGCCGGTGTCGGTGCTGACCTTTTTGAGTCATACTGCGAAGCTATCATATCAGTAATGGTTCTTTCTGGTGTTGCCATCAAATTCTTTGGAGCTGGAACAATAACTGCCTCTACTGCCTGGTGGCTTCCGTTACTCATCGCTGCCGGTGGTATTGTCGCTTCTATGGTTTCCGTTTTTGCTGTTAGAATCGGTGAGTCATCCAGTCAGAGTGCCCTGATTGGTGCATTAAGAAAGGGCACTGCCGTTGCTTCAATATTATCCGTTGTCTTTTCTGTCCTGATTGTAATGTGGCTTGATGCTCCCTGGGGTATTTTCTGGGCAATGGTTGCCGGTCTTATCGCCGGTATTGCTATTGGTGAAATAGCCAATTACTATACCTCTTTCGAATACAGCCCTACTAAAAAAATTGCAGAGGCCGCTCAAACAGGTACCGGCACACTCATCATTGCCGGTCTTGCCGTGGGTCTCATGAGCACCCTGGTTCCTGTCATTCTGGTTGCTGTCGCCGTAATCGTAGCAAACCACTTTGCCGGATTATATGGCGTCGCTATTGCCGGTGTCGGCATGCTGGCAACTATGGGTACTATTCTTGCCTCTGATGCTTATGGACCCATCGCCGATAACGCCGGTGGTCTGGTCGAAATGTCCGGATTACCCAAAGAAATCCGTGACAGAACCGATGCGCTTGATGCATTAGGAAACACCAGTAAAGCTACCGGTAAAGGTTTTGCTGTCGGTTCCGCAGCATTAACATCTTTAGCCTTGATGTTCTCTTATGCTGTAGCGGTTGGAATTACAACAGCCGATTTGCTTACTGCTCCGGTAATGGCAGGTGCCTTTATTGGCGCTGTTATGCCGGCAGTATTCTGTGCTCTTACGATGCAGGCTGTCGGTAGAGCGGCATTCGCTGTTGTTAACGAGGTCCGCCGTCAGTTCAAAGAAATTCCCGGTATTATGGAAGGCACCGGAAAACCAGAGTACGGCAATGCGGTAAAAATTGTCACTAACGCTGCTATTAAAGAAATGATTGTTCCCGGTGCAATATCCGTCATAGTTCCTCTTATCGTAGGATTTGTTTTAGGCCCCTATGCTTTAGCCGGTTTTCTCGCCGGAGCGGTAATTACCGGTTTCATTATTGGCCTATCTTACGCCAATACCGGTGGTGCCTGGGACAATGCCAAGAAATATATCGAGAGCGGTTTTTTTGGCGGCAAGGGTTCCGAGGCTCACAAAGCAGCGGTTGTTGGAGATACCGTTGGTGACCCAATGAAAGATACCTCCGGCCCTTCCCTGAACATCATGATCAAACTGATGTCTATCGTATCCCTGGTATTCGCTCCTGTACTTGCCGGAAGAACCGGACTTTTCTAAAAAATTCTAATTTAAATAATAAAGGGCATCCTTTAATTAAATAAAGGATGCCCTTTATTATTACCCGTTGCCCCATTTTCTACAGAAGATTATAATCTCATATATCAGATAAGATAATTCAGACTATCATTGCGAAGGCACACTAATGCCTGTGGCAATCTGGAGGTGGGGTAAAATAATTTACTGATTACATAAGCCTTCATCCGCCAGATTTCTGTGTCGCTAGCGCTCCTCGGAATGACAACAAGACTTGAACCTTATATATTTAATCTTTAAGTTCATAGATTTACGCTTTGAGATTTGATTTTTGAGTTAAAATAATGTACCAGGATACTATCGCAGCAATATCAACCCCTATCGGAAAAGGTGGTATCGGCATTGTCCGTATCAGCGGAAGCGATGCCCGCAAGATTGTCACAAAGGTCTTTACGCACACACTGGAAGACCATCGTCTGGTGTACGGTCATATCATTGACCCAAAAACAAATGAAGTGATAGATGAAGTACTGGTCTCTTTCATGGCAGCTCCCCACACCTATACTCGGGAAGACATCGTGGAAATAAACTGCCATGGCGGACCTATACCCTTACAAAATATCCTGGAGCTGGTGCTACACCACGGAGCGCGACTAGCGCAACCTGGCGAATTTACGCTCCGGGCATTTTTGAATGGAAGACTCGACCTGGCACAAGCAGAATCCGTGATGGATATTATCCAGGCGAAAACACAAGCCGGCCTGCGTCTGGCAATACAAGGACTGAAGGGACAACTATCATCACGAATTAAGATATTACGAACAGAATTAATTGATTGTCTCGCTTATTTTACAGTACGCATTGATTTCCCGGATGATGAGATTGAATTACGTGAGGTCACTCCGCAATTAACAAAAATTAAAAATGAAATAATTGATTTAATTGCTTCTGCCGACCATGGTATTGTATACCGTCAGGGCATTCGAACCGCCATTGTAGGACGACCTAATGTCGGAAAATCCAGCCTGTTGAATCGCCTGTCGCGAGAGAACCGCGCTATTGTTACTTCCATTCCGGGAACTACCCGCGATGTCATTGAAGAAACAGTAAATCTGGGAGGTATTCCTTTTCTTCTTAATGACACTGCCGGTATCACCGATACAGAAGATACACTTGAGTTGCTGGCGATAGAACGCAGTCGCAACGCTCTCAATCAGGCCGATCTCATTTTATTTCTGATAGATAATAGTGAACCGGTAACAGCAACCGATAGAAAAATAGCCGCTATACTTCGAGATAAAACGGTGCTAATGATAGCAAATAAAGCAGACCTGCCCGCACAGGCTGATTTACAGGAATTCCCCTGGGAAACCATTGTTATTTCATCTCTTACCGGTGCCGGACTGAATGACCTGGAAAACAGATTGGTAGCAATAGCCCTGGGTGGTCAAATTCATTCCTCCGATACTTTACTGGTGAGTAATCCCAGACATAAAGATGCATTACAGAAAGCCGCAGAGAATCTAGACAAAGCCTTGCAGGACATTACTGCAAATATGGCAGATGATTTCATAACCATAGATTTAACTGCGGCAATTAATGCTCTGGATGAAATTACAGGGGGCTCCGTGCAAGAAGACCTCCTGGAGAATATCTTCAGTCAATTTTGCATCGGTAAGTAAGAAGAGATATACTGGGTTACTAAATTTTATATTCGCATTTTGAATTATTATGGTAGTATCACAAACAACAAAAAATATTGATTACGAAACAGTTATCGGGCTGGAAGTGCACGTACAGCTTTCTACCAAAAGTAAGATGTATTGCTCCTGTTCCGCAGCCTACTCCAGTGCACCACCTAATACACATGTTTGTCCGGTTTGTCTGGGTTTGCCTGGTTCTCTACCAGTAATAAACAAGCAGGCTGTAGAATACACCATGATGATGGGCTTAGCATTAAATTGTAACATTGCGGAACATTCCCATTTTGACCGTAAAAGCTACCCCTATCCCGACCTGATGAAAGGTTTCCAGATTTCACAATATGATGCTCCTCTAGCTTATGGCGGATGGATTGATATTGAAACCGAGCAAGTTGTGAATCGTATTAGAATAACACGTGTTCATCTGGAAGAAGACGTTTCCAAGCTATTACACCAGACCAATTCTCTGGGTGAAATTTATAGTCTGGTAGATGTAAATCGCTCCGGAGTACCCCTGATGGAAGTCGTTAGCGAGCCGGATATCCGGTCACCGGAAGAAGCACGACATTATCTGATGACACTACATAGTATCGTACGTTATCTCGGCATATCTACCGGAAATATGGAAGAGGGAAGCTTCCGTTGTGATGCCAATATCAGTATTCGAGAACGGGGTACAACCCGCAGCAATAACAAGGTTGAAGTGAAAAACATGAATAGCTTTAAGGCCGTATATCAAGCTCTGTCATTTGAAGCACAACGGCAACGCGAACTTGTTCAGAAGGGCGAACATATTAGTATGGAAACCCGCGGCTGGGTAGATAATAAGGAAATAACAGTATCCCAGCGCAGTAAAGAATATGCCCATGATTACCGCTATTTTCCGGAGCCGGACCTGCCTCCTCTTGTTATCGAGAGAAATTGGGTAACGGAAATTCAAAAAAACATGCCTGAACTGGCGCAACAAAAACGTGATAGATTTGTTGAGCAATATGGTCTTTCTCTTTATGATGCCAGTCTATTAACAGAATCCAGAGCACTGGCAGACTATTTTGAAACCTGTTTAAAATCTCCAGCCCTCCAGAATTTACCAAAACAAAAAGCAGCGAAGGAATTAAGTAACTGGCTTCTCGGCGAGTTCAATCGCCTGCTTAATCTGAGTAATATCGATATTACCAGAACAAAAATCACACCACAGATGATGGGCGAATTGATTGTTTTCGCAAATGATAATATTATTAATATCAGCTCGGGAAAAGTAGTGCTGGAAGTTATGTTTCAGACGGGTAAGATTGCAAAGGATATTATTGCAGAAATGAATCTTGCCCGTATTGGTGATACATCTGCTATTGATGAAATCGTAAAGCAGGCGATTCAAGCAAATCCGGATGCTGTTGCTGATTATAAACGGGGAAAAGAACAAGCATTGAAATTCCTGGTAGGACAGGTGATGCGCATTTCTAAAGGCAGAGCTGACGCAAAAATAACTGCTGAAATTATTAAACAAAATCTAATCGAAGGAGAATAATAAGAGTGCCGGTATATCTTAGCGTAGCCGAAATATTGGTCTCAGTAGCACTTATAATTGTGACTTTGCTTCAAGTAAAAGGTGAAGGTGGTATCGGAGGGCTGCTCGGATCATCCGATAACGTTTTCCGTACTAAACGTGGAATCGAAAAAACTCTGTTCCGCCTCACTATTGTTTTGGCCATAATTTTTATTATCATTGCGGTAATCGGCTTAAACGTATAATTCAATAATCCGGCATAAATTCAAATATTATTCCATCAGGAGTCTGGAAAAACTAATGAGCCCCCGACCGAACTGGTACGATAATTATTGGGAAAAAATTGACCCGAAGACCGAAAAAAAACTGAGAACAATGTGTCCCCGTTGTGGTAGTAGTGAAACTTACTATAATAAACGTTACTCTGTTTGGCGCTGTGCCAATTGTGAGCATGCCTTCCGTATCGAAGGTCTGGGGGAAAGAAAAAATTGGTGGCGACGTTTGTTCCGCCGATAATAGCTATGCGTAATAATCGAGTATAACAAACCACGGTAATTTGTAGTAGTCTAGACTTAATCTGACATTTCGGATAAATTAAACAAGAATAAAGGAAGGAAATGTCAGATGACCACAGCAGAAAAAATCATTAAGAACAAGCTCGGGCTAATCAAGCTATCCAAAACACTCGGGAATGTTTCTCAAGCCTGCAAAGTGATGGGATACTCCCGTGACAGCTTCTATCGCTGCAAAGAGCTCTACGATAAAGGCGGAGAGCTAGCCTTACAGGAAATCAGCCGCAAAAAGCCGTGTCTTAGAAATAGAGTGGAGGAGCATGTCGAGAAGGCAAAGTAACCGAACTAGCTTTCGAAAGACCGGCTTACGGACAGCTGCGCATTTCTAATGAGCTAAAGAAAAAGGGTATCTTTGTATCTCCCGGTGGAGTCAGATCCGTCTGGCTTCGTCACGACCTGGAGACCTTTCAGAAGAGGCTCAAGGCTCTGGAAGCAAAGATGGCCCAGGAAAATCTGATACTGACCGAAGAGCAACTGCGGGCTCTGGAGAAAGCTAAGGACGAGAAGGAATCCCATGGTGAAATCGAGAGCCTGCATCCCGGCTACCTTGGTGCTCAAGATATTTATTATCTGGGTACTCGAAAAGGTGTGGGGGAGAATCTACCAGCAAACCTTCATTGATATCTGCACCAGGATGGCTTTCGTCAAGCTCTACGACCGTAAGAACGCTCGGGTAGCGGCCGACTTCCTTAATGACCGTGTCGTCGTCCCCGGGTATGAGGAACACGATGTCAGACTACTACGTATGCTCACTGATCGGGGAACAGAATACTGTGGTAATCGGGAGTGTCACGAATACGAGCTTTACCTGGCCATAGAAGATATCGACCACTTGAAAACAAAGGCCCGCTCACCACAGACTAATGGCGTTTGTGAACGATTCCACAAGACGATACAGGGTGAGTTTTATGCTGTTGTCTTCCGGAAGAAGATATACCGTAGTCTGGAGAAAATACAGGAAGATGCTGACCAATGGATAGAGGAGTATAATACGCAGCGAACACACTCGGGGAAATATTGCTTCGGCAAGACACCGTATCAGACGTTTGTGGAGAGCAAGCACCTGGCGGATGAGAAGATACTGGATAGATTACAACCGACAGAGATAGTACTGTCAGAGAGGTCTCAAGTGTCAGATGAAGTCGTGGCTAGTACAAATTTTTCTTATTCTTATCTTATTCATTTACCAATATGGAGGAGACAAAAGGAGGCATAGCGTATAATTTGCACTACACTTTAATAATTGATATGCTTAGCGAGTTTGTATGAAAGGAAACAGGATAAGTAATATCTACTTTTTAAGTTTGGAGGGTTGTAAAACTATAAAAATAACAACGTGTTCTCGTACTCAGAAAAATATTTCTCCTGCTCTCTTCCAACTCAAGATTACCACCCAATACCCTGATATTTATAGTGCATTTGCACCTGGTACACTTTAGTGCAATAATTGCTCCGTAAAATGTTTTATTACCAACGAATACCATATTTATCCCGGAATTTGTCCATTACACCAGCCCGGTATAATTCCACTTTAGAAAACACCTTTATTATTCCGTGCCGGGTAAGTAGTACTAAACGTTAATGCCAAATTCTGATAATAAAGTAAAGCCACCCGTAAAACCGAGTAGAACAAAGTTTCGCACTAGCAGAGTACCGTCGCCGAGAATTGACCTGCCGGTTTTTCGACGAAGAACTCTGCTATCATCAGCACTATTTGTTCTATCCTGCTTTGCTGGTTTAATTCTGATAGGCATGCTATTGCTTATGCTACCGATATCAAGTAGTAGCGGGCAGTTCACACCTCCAATAGATGCTCTCTTTACCGCAACATCCGCAGTATGCGTCACCGGGTTGGTAGTAGTGGACACCGGCTCTTATTGGAGCACATTCGGACAAACTGTCCTTCTGGTACTCTTCCAGATTGGAGGACTCGGTTTCATGACAGGAGCAACAGTGCTTCTTGCTGCTATTGGCCACGGGTTAGGACTACGCGAGAAAGTAGTTATTACTGAGTCATTCGGACTGAAAAGCCAGGGAAGCGTCTCCGCTATTGTTAAAAAACTAACAGTATACTCGCTTACTATCGAATGTATCGGCGCTGCTATCTTTTATATTCACTGGCAATTGACTGGAGCTACTCAATACTCTTTATTTACAGCCATATTTCATGCCGTATCCGCGTTTAATAACTGTGGAATGGACCTTTTTGGCAATTTTAATAGTCTTGTTACACAACAAAAGGACGTAGTTATACTGGTAATTACTGCTATACTTATCATTCTAGGTGGACTTGGTTACCTTATTGTAGATGATATCTTTCACTATAAAAGATTCAGTAAATTGTCTCTGGAAAGCAAAATTGTTTTTTTAACAACCCTGGGATTATTAATATCCGGAACTATTTATTATTTTATCGCCGAATTTTCATCAGCAGGAACACTCGGAGCTCTCACTATCCCAGAAAAAATAATTGTGGCATTTTTCCAGTCAGTAACAGCACGAACAGCGGGCTTTTCCGCTATTAACATAGGTAATTTGAAAGATATATCCTTATTCTTTACCATGCTTCTTATGTTTATCGGAGGAGCTTCCGGTTCTGCTGCCGGAGGTGTTAAAGTCAATACTTTTGGCTTGTTGATAATAGTTGCTATTAATTCCCTGCGTGGTAAAGAACGTATAGAAGCTTTCGGAAAGGAAATTCCCATAAATAACATCAACCGGGCAATAGTATTAATACTATTCTTTATAACAAGTATCTTTGCTATTGCTCTACTTCTATCGGTAACAGAAACTTTCTCATTTAATGCTATCCTTTTCGAAATATTTTCTGCAATGAGTACAGTCGGTCTCTCTACCGGTATTACCTCTGGACTATCAGGGGCAGGACGTATTATTATTGTCATTGCTATGTTTATTGGTCGACTCGGCCCGCTTACCCTTCTTGCTATTGTTACCGGTCAGCAGAGACCTATAGATAAAAGTTATCCTCACGAAACAATCAGAATTGGATAGGAGTACATTATGAAAAAACAGGTTGCCGTAATTGGATTGGGGAGATTTGGTATTAGCCTTGCTACTACACTGACCGATCTGGGGAATGATGTTATGGCTATTGATAAAGATGCTGACATTATCGAAAGTCTGGGAAATTCTGTTACCCATGCTGTACGAGCAGACGCAACCAAAGAATCCGTATTAAAGGATCTAGGAATACCTGACTACGATATGGCTGTTGTATCTATGGGAAGTTCTATTGAAGCCAGTGTTCTCATTACTATGTTATTAAAAAAATTAGCTGTTCCTGTTATCATTGCCAGAGCAGAAAATGAACTCCATAAGAAAATTCTGGAGAGAATTGGTGTGGAAAAAGTTATATTACCGGAAAATGATACTGCTCACAGAATCGCCCCTGTTTTAAATCTTACAGAAGTAGATGATTATCTGGAAGTAGTTAACGGAGCCGGTATTGCCAAACTGAAGGCACCGGAATTTTTTGTCGGGAGAACTCTTGCGGATGTTGGTTTCGGACCGGAAGGAAAAAGAGAAGTAGTAGTACTGATGATACAGCGAGAAGATGAAGCAATACTCAGCCCCAGTTTACAGGAAGTTGTCAGCCATGTTGATGTTCTCTTTATCACTGGTAGCGTGGATGAAATAGAAAAACTTCTTGATGATGCGGAAAAAGAGGAGAAAGAACAGCAAAAAGAAAGAGAAAAAGAAGAGGCTTAATAAAGAAACTTCATATCTATTTAATGAACTGGCGCGATATTATTTGTTATATGTCGCGCCAGTTTTTCTTGCATTCCACTACTCCACTACCTCTTTAATATATTGAGGCCTTCCGGCCTCTATTTTATTCCTTTACCCCCAGCGATTTGTTACAATTAGCTTATCTGGAGGATAAGCTAATGAGAATAGATAATCAGCTCACTTTTACTACCTAATCATCTTCGACCATATCGATTGGTCTTTTATTCATCCAGTGTATTACTCTGAGTACGGTAGTCCGGATATTCCTCCAGCCATCCTACCCAGATATTATTCTCCTGATAATAGACGAACTTTATTTTTTCCATTATCCGCTTTCCTTTGAAGTTCAATAAGTAATTATAACAGATAGACATGTAATTTTCCCAAGAGCCGGACTATTACCCGATCCGCATCTGCTCATCTGCTTATCTGACCGAGTCGTGACCCACGCTCCTAGATATTATTCAGTAGTCTAATAAATTCTTGCGTGGTAATTACATTGGCTTGCCGGGGGAATATTTTTTCATAAGAACACGGTTGTATTTGTGCATCAGGATTGGCACAGCAGTCGGAAACTATGATTAATTTATAATCTATATCAGCGGCCCAGCGAACCGCAGGGAGTACACATCCGCTGGTACGGATTCCCAGTAAAATCAGCGTCTTACGGTTCTGATTTTTGAGTATTTCATGCAGATTAGTTGTGAAAAATGGTCCGGTGGTGCGGCGTTTTGTCAGGACTGTTGATTTGACGGGAGAGGTTTAAAGCTTCCGGTAGTTCAATCATAGGACACCTTACCTTTCATTTTTATTGAATGAATAAACTGGCAATTTTAAATACTATAAATGCCACTGCAAATGAAAGTATTAATTGAAAGACCAGGGAAAAACCGGTCCATTTCCAGCTTTGTGTTTCCTGATGAATAGCGGAAACTGTGGCGACACAGGGGATAAAGAGAACCTGCAATACAAGAAATGCCAGTGCTGATGCGGGTGTTAGTAAATCCTGGAGTGCCGTATAAACTCCTACATCTTTTCCGGCCAGGAGTACACCCAGAGTAGCGATAGTATTTTCTTTAGCTACAAAGCTGGCGAGCAGGGCAACCATCATTTGCCAGCCTAATCCCATCGTCCGGCCGATTGGCTCCAGCCCTTTGCCGATTTGTGCCAGCAAGCTGGTTTCGATGTTGTCTCCCGGGAAGTGAGATAGTAACCATATAATAACTGCGGCAACCAGGATAACGGTGCCGGCGCGTTTAATAAATCCCATTGTTCTTTGCCATGATGTCAGCGCAATGAGTTTAAAATGTGGAATATGATATAAAGGAAGCTCCATTATTAATATGGCTTTTTCTCCACGCAGAACAGCACGATTAATAACAATACCGGAGATTAACATTATCAGAATACTGAAGATGATAATTCCTAATGATACGAAAGTAGCACGTGTACCAAAGATAGCGGCAGCAGTAAAGGTGACTACAGCCATCCTGCCGGTACAGGGTATTAACGGTGTCAGTAATATAGTTAATAAACGTGCTCTGGGAGAATCAATGATACGTGTTCCGGTTACCGCCGGTACGTTACATCCAAATCCCAGGACAAGTGGCAGTACCGATTTGCCATGCAACCCAAGAGGGTGCATAAATCTATCGGCAACAAAAGCAACTCTTGCGGTATAGCCGACATCTTCCAGAAAGCCCCAGGCGAAGAAAAAGAGAAATAATATAGGAATAAAGGTAAGTACTGTTCCCACACCTCCCAGAAGAGCATCAGCGAGAAAACTCTGGAGTAAAATCGGCATGAAAGTAAAACTGGTATAGATAAGTTTTCTTCCTGCTTCAACCAGATATGAATTCAACAGGTGTTGCAGCGGAACGCCGATGTTATAAACTAAAGAGAATACCAGAGCCATGATGGCAATGAGTATTATGATACCTGATACGGGGTGTGTGGCGGCACGGTCGAATCTCTCGGTTAAAGAAGCTTTCCCGGGAGATTTTTTCTCCTGGCATATCATAATCATATTTTGCACCCATTGCGAACGTAGAGTAGCAATGGTTATGGCAGATGTTTCCTGATTTTCCAGAAGGGAATCAAGGTTTTTCTGTTTTTCGACAGGAAGGCGGTTCCTGATTAATTTATTGATTTCCTGGTCACCTTCCAGAAGTTTCATGACAGTCCAGTGTTTAGGATAGGGATTAGTCAGCTCATCAGTGAGCAGCGCTTCAATTTGTTTGATTATGTTCTCGATTTCACTATCCGTCTCAATATGGTCTGTTTGCTGGATTTTAATTCTGGGATGCTGGAGTTCAGCTACTATGGCATCAATCAATTCTCTTATTCCAGAATTTTTTGCTGCTGACATAGGAATAACCGGTACGTTGAGAGCTGATGATAATGCCTGTGCATTTATTCTTATGCCTTCTTGTTGAGCGACATCAATCATATTAAGTGCAAGTATCATGGGTATTCCCAGCTCAACGAACTCGGCAACCAGATAGAGATTACGCTGCAGACTGGCAGCATTAAGTACGGCAACAACAAGGTCGGGCTGCTCTCTTACCAGGAAATCTCGTGCTATTAGTTCTTCGGTAGAATTTGCGGTGAGGCTGTATGTTCCAGGAAGGTCAACGAGGTTAATTATTAAACCATCACGATACAATGTGCCGGTTTTTTGTTCCACGGTTTTACCGGGCCAGTTACCGACATGTTGGGAAAGTCCAGTGAGGAGATTGAATACGGTACTTTTGCCGACATTGGGAGAGCCGGCCAGGGCTACTATGGCAGGTTTTATCATGAAGTTTCCTTAGTATTTTATGTTGCTTCTGACGACTGTCATTCTGTCAGCTACTCCGCGCCCCAGAGCTACTTCGGTATCCTGTATTTTGACAAGAACAGGCCCTTTGCCGAAATTTTCGACCATTTTTACAACGCTGCCCGGAGTAAATCCCAATGATAAACAACGTCCTAATACGCCCCTGCCTCCACCAACTGACTTTACAATACCGCTTTCCCCAGCAGAAAGATGTGACATACTGATTTCTTCCGGAATTTCCGCTAATTCTTTTGCAGTTAAGGAACGTGCCAGTAAATTACTGGCTAATTCTTTATGCAGGGAAATAAGATGGTCAGCTAATTTAAGACTGATGGTGTTATCTGAATTTTTACTTTCGATGGAGACAACAGTACGGGGTTTCAATCCTGATTTCTGCAATTGACGTAGTGTCTCCGGCGTTTCATCGTTTACGGAGATTATGCATGCCTTATGACCCGGAGAGATTTCCCAGAGCGGCATGGCTTTTTCTTCTTTTACATTTCCATTTTTATCGGGAATACCGTGACCGTGGGGGCAGGTGTCAATGTCACCCAGTACAGAGAGCAGCGCTTTCTCAGTTACGGGAGACGTTGCATGCTCCAGACGGCACGCTTCATTATCAACAACATCCCATTGTAATCCCAGTATGTCTGTCAGAAAGCGTTCCCATAAGCGATGTTTTCTGACTGTCGAAGTCGCTAATTTTCTTCCCTGTTCTGTTAGTACCGCTCCTTTATTGGCGGTATATTCTATCAAGCCTCTTTTCTCCAGCTTGAGTAACATATCGGTAACAGCAGGAAGAGATACTTTCAATTCTTCTGCGATAGACGATGTGGAAACCGGGGTTTCGGTACTTTGTTTGCGGTATATTGCTTCGAGATATTCTTCTATTCGTTCACTTGCCATAAGACCCCCAAAAAATTAAGCGCGCTTAATTTTACTGCTTTCAATCTACCATGTAGTAACAGGATTTGTCAATAAAGCTTCGATGTTAGTCTGAGGGATTAGAACGAATCAGGAGAGGGGCAGTAATATAGCAGTAATATAAAAGAGATTAATTAAAGCCCTTCTTCTTTATACATACGTACCAGATTCTGATAATTGAGTCTTCGCTCTTTATTATCTTGCTGTGCATCATAACGTGATGCTCTCTTGCTATGGAAACGTTTTGTTTCTTCGATACTCATTTGTTTTTTTATTTTTGCGGGAGCACCAACGACAAAGGAATTATCCGGAATAATTTCTCCGGTGGAAACCATGTAATTAGCCCCGATGACGCAACTGTTACCGACTTCAGCAAAATCAAGAACTGTGGAATTATTGCCAATAAGAACATTGTTACCAATACGACGGCAGTGTAGGACAACACTATGACCGATAGTGACATTATCACCAATTTCCATATCTGTTCCGCAATGTATAACACTATTATCTTCGACCTGAGTATTACGTCCTATCTTTATCGAACCAAAATCAGCACGGATTACTGCTCCGGGCCAAACTCCGGAGCCTTCTCCGATTTCCACATCGCCGACAACATATGCCCATTCACTAACGAAAGCGGTATTGGCTATGCTGGTTTTTTTACCATTAAAGGACTTGAGCATGTTTTTCTCCTGTTATATGCGATGGAAAGACACCAGTGTGCCGTACTTTATTTTTTCAGATTGTTATACATCTGCTCGAGGTCTTTCAGCCAGAGTGTCTCCTGTGCATCGGAAGGCATGCGCCAGTCACCGCGGGGAGAAAGACTTACGGACCCTACTTTAGGTCCCTCCGGACAACAATTTCTTTTGAATTGATTAGCAAAGAAACGTTTGATGAAGCTATTGAGCCAATGGTGTAAATCAGCCAGAGTGTAATTACTGTCGAATAAATTATACCGGCGTGCTTCTTCCGCCAGGTAAAGAATTTTACCCGGACGCATGCCGAAGCGGACAAAGGGGTAAAGGAAAAAATCCGTGAGTTCTACCGGGCCAATGAGCTCTTCACTTTTCTGGGAAATAATTCCCTGATGTGCGCTAAGTAATTCCGGTGATATAGGTGTGTCCAGAATGTCGTAGAGAAGTTTCTGTGCCGGAGAAGCAGCCAGTTCTTCATCGGCAACCCAGGAAACCATATAGTGTACCAGTGTTTTGGGTACGGAAGCATTAATATGATAATGAGAAAGATGGTCTCCGGAATAGGTAGACCAACCCAGAGCTATTTCTGTCAGGTCTCCTGTTCCGATGACGATACCATGCAATTGATTCGCTTTATTAAAGAGAAATTCAGTACGGTAACGTGCCTGGACATTTTCAAAGACAATATTTTCCTCTCCGGTGTGTTTCAGGTCACGGAGATGCGTCCGACAGGTATTTTTGATATCTACCTGCTCAAAACTGACGCCTAATGTCTGACATAGACGCGCGGCATTATTGCGTGTTCTCCGTGTTGTGCCGAAGCCCGGCATACTGAAAGCATGGACATTTTTGTAGGGTAAACCAAGATAGTCCATTGTTTTAATAGCCACCAGAAGAGCTAATGTCGAGTCCAGTCCGCCGGACACACCTAGCAGAACGTGGTTCTGGTTAATACCGGTAAGCTTCTTTGCCAGAGCAGCTACCTGTATTGAGAATATTTCCCGGCAACGCTCTGCTCTGCGAGCAGGGTCTGCCGGAACAAAAGGATGCGGGTCAATGTTCCGATATAATTTTCCGGGTACAGGGTCGGCTACTTCCGTTTCGATAATACGATATTCATTTACGAGAGACGCAGCAGTATGAAAAGTCACGGAACGTGCCCGGTCAAAGACCAATCTCTCCAGGTCGATATCAGAGATAATTATTTGTGCTTCTTTGGTAAAACACTTTGTTTCCTGAAGAATGGTGCTGTTTTCTGCGATAAGTGTATGTCCGCTAAAAACCACATCATTGCTTGATTCACTGATGCTTGAGGAAACATAACAGTAGGCAGCAAGGCAACGGCCGGATTCAGATGCTATCATGGTTCTGCGCCACTCTGACTTGCCAATTATTTCATTACTGGCGGAAAGGTTTATTAGAACAGTGGCACCTGCTAGTGCTTGATGTTCGTGAGGAGCAAGAGGTATCCACAGGTCTTCACATATTTCAATGCCGATAATAGCAGGAGGAATATCATGTAACTGGAAGAGAATATCTGTACCGAAGGGAACCTGCTGTCCGGCCAGTATAATATCACCGGAATAGGTATCACCTGAAGTAAACCAGCGTCCTTCATAGAATTCCCGGTAATTGGGGAGATAAGTCTTGGGAATGACTCCCAGAATAAGACCATTATTAATTATTACGGCACAATTAAATATTTTTTGTTCTATCAGCAGTGGAGCGCCGATAATGATTGCCATTTTTATTCCTGCACTGGCATCGGCAATTCGCTTTAAACCCTCTTCTGTTTTTAATAGTAAAGCTTGTTGTTGTACCAGGTCGGCAACTGTGTATCCGGTTATCGCCATTTCCGGGAAAGAGAGTACCTGTACACCGGATTTTTCTGCCTGTTCCATCGCAGAAATAATCTGGCTGACATTAAAATCGACATCGGCCACGTGGAGTTCAGGAATTACAGCACCGATACGGAGTAAACCAAGGTTTCTGCTTAATAAAATATCTTGATTCATCAATAATTCTTCCCCTGACATAATAATATCAGTAATCAAAGATATATTACAGTTGACAAGAAAAATAATTCAGGAGAGTCTGCTAACCATGCAATAAAGAAGCTATTATTTTCTCAAATCTATTTGCTTCCAGGTAATGTTAACGAAAAGGGTATACCCATACTTAGACGGACAGATTTTACTGCGCCTGCCCATGTGGTTAGATAGGCTTTTCTAATACCAGCACCTGTTTCAATAACAAAGTAATCAAGCTGTGAGCCACCGATAATATGTTCATAAGCAAACTTGACGATGTATCTCAATCCTTACTGCATATCTCTGCTTCTGAGCCATCAGAATTAAATATTTGCATACGATAATCCGCTATTTCGGAAGGGAGAAGTAATAACAATCCATCAGCACCCACACCGAAGTAACGGTCGCACATTTTCCTGGCTACGTCAGGCCAATTTACTTTTAAACCGTGAGCATCAATAACAATAAAATCGTTACCCGTGGCTTCCATTTTGCTAAACATCATATAGTATCCCCAGTACATTTTTATTCCGGATTATTTCTAATCAATAATTTTATGTCTCATTATATCAAATGATTGGTAACAACGGGTAATTGGATAACATTATGAAATATCTAGACCGGTTCTCCGGTACGATATTCTGCCAGTGATTGGACATTATAAAATTGTTTTCCTTTAGCCAATATTTCTGCTACGGCGCGGGCGGTATCCAGAGAGGTAAAACAGGGAACGTGCTTTTCTGTTGCGGCACGACGTATTTCAAAGCCATCATGTAAAGGTACCCGGCTGCCGGTAATGGTATTGACAACAGCACATACTGTTCCATTGTTAATAATGTCGATGACGTTAGGATGCCCCTCCCCTAGTTTTTTGGTAATCATGTTCACCGGAAGTCCCAGGTTCTTAATCATGATAGCAGTGCCTTCTGTAGCATATAAGTCATAACCTGCCTGGGATAATTTACGAACTACAGGTATTGATTCCAGCTTATCTCTGTCGGCAATACTGAAGAGTACGGCTCCTCTTGCCGGCAACATCATGCCTGCTGATAGCAGAGCTTTTGCCAGAGCTGCATTAAAGGTATAATCAATCCCCATCACTTCTCCGGTTGATTTCATTTCCGGGCTGAGATAAGTGTCAACACCTGTTAGTTTGGACATAGAAAATACGGGAGCTTTGACGGCAACCAGTTTTTGTTTATGTGCCAACCCGGTTGCATATCCCTGTTCTTTTAATTTATTACCCAGCATAATTTTGGTAGCAATTTTGACCATAGGTATACCCGTTACCTTGGAAATAAATGGAACAGTACGGCTGGCACGAGGATTTACTTCGAAGACGTAGACATTAGAAGAACCATCGCTATTTCGCACGATAACATACTGGACATTCATCAAGCCTTTAATTTTAAGGGCAATACCGATGCGAACGGCATAATCGACGATAGTATCTACTTCCCGCTTGGTAAGATTTATCCCGGGGTAAATGGACATGGCATCGCCGCTATGTACACCGGCACGCTCGATATGTTCCATGATACCGGGGATACAAACGCTCTCGCCGTCACAGATAGCATCAACTTCTACTTCCTTACCTATCATATATTTATCAACGAGAATGGGATGTTTTGTATCCAGTTCAATGGCTTTGTCCATATAACGTGCCAATTCGCTGGACTGATAGACAATCTCCATTGCTCTTCCTCCCAGAACATAGCTAGGGCGGACTAGCACGGGATATCCGATGAAATTGGCGATATTTAATGCTTCTTTCAGAGAGGTAACTCCTGCTCCAGGAGGCTGGGGAATATCTAAATCGCGGAGGAATCGCTCAAAGCGGCGCCTATCACTGGCGAGGTCTATAGCATCAGCACTGGAACCCATAACAGGCATCCCTGCCCGCGATAGAGATTGCGAAAGATTGATCGCTGTTTGTCCGCCAAACTGGACGATAGAAGCAGGGATAGTAGCGGAATCATGATCACTTGTTTCATTTTCCAGAATATCAAGCAGATTCTCCTCTGTAAGGGGTTCAAAATAGAGGCGGTCACTGGTATCAAAATCAGTTGATACTGTTTCCGGATTAGAATTCACGATAATCGATTTGTAGCCTGATTCCTGTAGCGCCCATGCTGCGTGCACACTGCAATAATCGAATTCAATTCCCTGCCCGATGCGAATAGGTCCGCTGCCGATAACTATTGCCTTATTAGCTTTAATAGTAAGACTCTCATTTTCATGTTCATAAGTGCTGTAAAAATAAGCAGTCGCAGCATCAAATTCAGCGGCGCATGTATCTACCATCTTGTACGTGGGTTTTAGGTTCCATTTCTGACGTAGCTCTCTGACTTTATTCGGGGCCATATTACACAGGATACCAATTTGTTCATCGGAAAATCCCATTCGTTTTGCCTGCCAGAGGAGTTGTGCTGATATGGGAGTTATGGAAAGCCTTTTTTCCATATTTATAATGTTATTCAGTTTATTTAGAAACCAGATATTGATTTTAGTGATATCTGCGATAGCTTGCGGGTTGATATTTTTTCTTAGGGCAGACATGATAACCCACAATCTCATATCAGATGGTTCTAAGTTGTAAGAATTAATATTGTCTTTTGTATCCCAGTTAGGGTCCTCCCAGAGCAGAGAACGCCGTCCGAACTCCAGAGAGCGTACCGCTTTCTGCATCGCGGCTTCGAAAGTACGGTCGATTGCCATTACTTCTCCCGTTGCTTTCATCTGTGTACCGATATGGCCGCCGCCGGTGGTAAATTTGTCGAAAGGCCAGCGGGGTATTTTAACGACTACATAGTCCAGTGCCGGTTCGAAAGATGCCATAGTTTTTCCGGTTACGGCATTGGGTATTTCATCAAGAGTCTTACCTACGGCAATCTTGGCGGCAACGCGAGCAATGGGATAGCCTGTTGCTTTGCTGGCTAAAGCAGAACTGCGGCTGACACGGGGATTAACTTCAATAACGTAATACTGCTCACTATGTGG
The DNA here is from genome assembly GCA_002347295.1 of Dehalococcoidia bacterium UBA2247. Classification (GTDB taxonomy): domain Bacteria; phylum Chloroflexota; class Dehalococcoidia; order UBA2247; family UBA2247; genus UBA2247. The sequence continues at coordinate 22,058 of DDXZ01000042.1, forward strand.
GTCTAGTGCGAGCTGAATATTACAGCCCCCCTCAATGCCGAGAGCACGGATTATCTTGAGACTGCATGTGCGCAGCATCTGATAATCTTTATTGGTTAATGTTTGACTGGGGGCAATAACGATACTATCACCGGTATGAACCCCCATAGGGTCAAAATTTTCCATATTACATATGGTGATACAATTATCAGCGGCGTCTCGCATTACTTCATATTCAATTTCTTTCCAGCCGCCGACCCAGCGCTCCAGTAATACCTGGTGTACTGGACTAATAGCCAGACCATTACTGACTACCGTATCAAAATCGTCCCAGCTATAGGTGACTCCTCCACCGGTACCTCCCAGTGTGTAATGGGGGCGGATTATGAGGGGGAACCCCAAATTTTTGGCGGCTTCTCGTGCTTGCTCCAGATTGCCGACATCCTCACTATCCAGTACCGGTTCACCGATGTCAAGTAATAGTTTTTTAAAAAGCTCACGGTCAGAAGCATTACGGATTGTTTGTATCGGTGTTCCCAGAGGTCGGACATTATATTTTTCCAGTACACCGGCATCGGATAGTGCGACGGCAAGATTAAGCCCTACCTGTCCTCCCAGAGTAGGAAGTAGCCCATCCGGCCTCTCTTTTTCGATAATCCTGGTTACTACCTCTAAGGTTAACGGTTCGATATAAACAATATCGGCAATATCTTCATCAGTCATGATTGTTGCCGGATTAGAGTTTACCAGAACCGAAATAATACCTTCCTCACGCATGGCTTTACATGCCTGTGTCCCGGCGTAATCAAACTCAGCAGCCTGGCCGATAATAACGGGTCCGGAACCGATAATTAATACTTTAGAAGGGCGAAATCTGGTCAACTGGCAACTTCTTTCATCATCTGTATAAATTGTTCAAACAAATAAACGCTATCCCATGGGCCAGGAGAAGCTTCAGAGTGATATTGAATGGCAAAAATGGGTAGGTCTTTATGGCGTAACCCCTCCACTGTATTGTCATTTAAGTTTGTATGTGTAACTATCAGGCCGTTTTTCATAGTAGCTGCATCGACGGCATAGCCGTGATTTTGTGCTGTGATATAGACTTTACCTGTAGATAAATCTTTTACCGGGTGATTGGCACCACGGTGACCAAATTTTAATTTGAATGTCCGGGCGCCAAAAGCTTGTGCGATAAGTTGACTGCCCAGACAAATACCCATAACAGGTTTTTTAATGGCAAGCTCTTGAACTGTTTTTATGATGTAACCCAGTAGTTCGGGATTACCCGGTCCTGGCGAAAGTAGAATACCATCAGGTTTAAGGTGGAGAATCTGCTCTGTCGAGAAGGTACAGGGTACAACAGTTACCCGGCAACCCATTTGACAGAGAATACGTAGAATATTGTATTTTAATCCACAGTCCAAACAAACAACATGGTATTGGGCGGATTTATTCTTCCCGGGTTCCCATTCATAGGGCGTCTCGGTACTGACTTCACGTACGAAGTCGATAGAGCCATAATCAGGAAGTTTTTTTAATCTGGCCAGTGCTTCGTCTGATGTTTCATCACTGGTGATGATACCCATCATTACTCCGGCTAAACGTAACTTGCGGCTGATAGAACGTGTGTCCAATCCGCTTATTGCCGGTATGCCACTGGCTAAAAGGAACTCGTGAAGAGTGCTGTTGCTTAAATAATGGCTTGGTTCCAGGCATTCCTCACGAATAATAAAACCTCTAACCTGAATTTTTTTTGATTCGTTATCTTGTTTGTTGATACCATAGTTACCGATTAGAGGGTAGGTAGGAACGACAATCTGTCCGGCATAGGAGGGGTCGGTCAGTATTTCCTGATAACCGACCATGCTGGTATTGAAAACTACTTCTCCATAGGTGCTTGCTGTAGCACCAACAGAATTTCCTTCGTAAATTGAGCCGTCTTCCAGTACCAGTATCGCCTTTTTCGTCATTTTGCCTGCTATTCTACATTTATATTTATCCCCTTCCCCTTGTTGTGGGGGAAGGGGATAAATCATGCGGGTTAATAATTTTGGCTATTTATTATAACAAAGACAGGCTATGGTCACAAGATTGGCAGATAACGCTCAATTTCGTAATCAGTGATTTGAATACGATAGCGGTCCCATTCTACTTTTTTGTTTTGAATAAAGGCATTAAAAGTATGTTCGCCAAGCGCTTCACGTACTAACTTACTCTTTTCCGTGAGTTCAATTGCTTCCAGAAGACTGCCTGGTAACTGACCAATACCACGCTTTTTTCTCTCTTCTTCTGCCATATGATAGACGTTTTCTTCGGTATTTGGAGGTGGTACCAATCCTTCTTCTATTCCAGCTAAACCAGCAGCCAGGAGAACACTGAAACAGAGATAAGGGTTGCATGCCGGGTCGGGAGAACGGATTTCAAATCTTGTTTCTTTTTCTTTACCTACTTTATATGCGGGTAATCTGATGAGGTCGGAGCGGTTGCGTTCTGCCCATGATAGATATACCGGAGCTTCGTATCCGGGAACGAGACGTTTATATGAGTTTATCCACTGGTCAGTAACCGCGGTAAATTCAGGAGCGTATTTTAATAGTCCGGCAAGATAACTTAAGGCGGTCTTGGAGAGATAGAATTGTCCCTTGGGATCATAGAAAGCATTACTATTACCCTTGAATAATGATTGATGTACATGCATACCACTGCCATTGATGCCAAAGATAGGTTTGGGCATGAAAGTTGCATATACTCCGTATTTTGCCGCTATTTCTTTTACTACGAGACGATAAGTCATGACATTATCTGCCATAGTCAGAGCATCACTATACTGCATGTCGATTTCATGCTGACTGGCGGCAACTTCATGATGTGACTTATCAATAGCAATACCCATATCCTGCAGGGCAAGAACAGTATCCCGGCGCCAGTCTGTGGCGGCATCATGTGAATCCATATCAAAATAACCACCGGCATCCATGGGTTCAGTGCATTTATCATCCTTGAAATAGAAATACTCTAATTCGGGACCAACATAGAAGATGTAACCCATATCCTGTGCCTTTTTCAGATTCTTTTTAAGGACATATCTCGGGTCACCTTCACATGGCTTACCTTCTGGAGTCAGGATATCGCAGAACATACGAGCGACTGCTGCATGTTCTCTGGGTCTCCAGGGGAGGAGCTGAAAGGTAGTGGGGTCAGGCATACAAACCATGTCGCTTTCGTCAATTCGGGCAAAACCCTGAATTGATGAACCATCAAACCCAACACCTTCTTCCAGGGCAGTTTCCAACTCTTCAACTGGTACGGCAAAACTTTTTAAGAATCCCAATATATCTGTGAACCATAATCGTACAAATTTGACATCGTGTTCTTTTGCTTTTTTGAGAACATATTGCTTTGCATCTTCTCTGTTTGATATTTTATCCATGATTCTCTCCTTTCAAGACCTGTATTATTATATATTATTTTTGGCCATATTAAATGGCATTCTCTCCTCCCTCTCCTGTCCTTATCCGTACTGCGTCTTCTACCGGCAGGATGAAGATTTTTCCGTCTCCTGTTTCTCCTGTTCTGGCACCACCAACTATGGCATTAAGCATCTTTGATACATCTCTATCCAGAACAACAATCTCAATTTTTAATCTATTCAAGAACTCCACGGTATACTCCTGTCCTCGCCATTGCTGTATCTCGTGTTGTTTCCCGTGTCCACGTACTTCGGAGATAGTCATTCCCGGATATCCATAGTCTTCCAGTGCTTTTCTTACAGTATCAAGTCGTTCCGGGCGGATGATAGCTTCAATTTTTTTCATGATAGATGTTCTCCTTTACTGAGAGTCTGAGTATGCTCTAACTCCATGTTCTGTTAAATCAAGTCCCTCTAACTCTTCTTTCTCGCTTACCCTGAATCCAACAGTATGCTTAATACCCAGGAAAAGTAAGGCAGTTGTACCTACAACCCACCCTGCGACGGAGATAATACCCAGAGATTGTACTCCAAGTTGATCCCATCCGCCACCGAAAAACAGGCCATTTGTTTCATGAAAGAGACCCACCGCCAGTGTGCCCCAGATACCATTGACAAGATGTACGGGTAGGGCACCGACAGGGTCATTAACATGTATGCGGTCCAAGAATGGTATAGCAAAGAACATCAGTATACCGGCAATTACTCCGGTGATTATTGAACTGGATATAGATATGTAAGCACAGGAAGCGGTAATAGCAACCAGTCCTGCCAGTGCACCGTTCATGGTTAATCCCAGGTCGAACTTTCGTGTGCTTAACCATGAAAGCAAAACACTGATAATAGCCCCGCTGGCTGCTGCTGCGTTGGTGTTTACCGCAACACTGGCGTTAAGACCATATTGCATACCGGATAATGTGCTTCCCGGATTGAAACCAAACCATCCCATCCATAGTATCCACATTCCCAGATTTGCCAGAGCCAGGTTATGTCCCACAATGATTCTGGGCTTACCGTTATCATCATATTTACCAATGCGCGGTCCCAGCACAATTGTTCCCATCAATGCCGCCCATCCGCCTACACTATGCACAACACTTGAACCGGCGAAATATCCAGGAATCCTTTTGTTGCCAGGAACCCTCCACCCCAAATCCAGTGTCCCACAATAGGATAAACAAATGCACTTATGACAATGCTGTAAATAAAATAAGCAACAAATTTGGTGCGCTCAGTGACACCACCGGCAACAATAGTTGCTGCTGCCCCGGCAAAACATAATTGAAAGAACCAGAATGCTAATGTCGGAACTCCGGCAGTTGTTTCCGGGATTCCCTTAAGAAAGAAAAATGTATTACCGGCAAATCCATTACCTGTCCCATACATCAAAGCATATCCGATAATCCAGAAGGCTATCGTGGCAATACTGAAATCCAACACATTTTTCAAGAGGATATTGGCTACATTTTTAGTACGGACAAGACCGGCTTCCAACATACCAAAGCCCAATTGCATAAAAAATACAAAAAAGCCGGCAACCAGTACCCAGAGAGTGTTTATAGCAGTAATAATGTCTCCAGATATTGCTTCCATACCTGTTCCCCCTTCACAATTTTCTACAGGTATGGTAACAGAGAAATGTTTCAAATATATTACAGTATATTACAGGCACTTTAAAAAAACAGTTACAAATTTTTAAATATAGAACCGATTCTTTGTAATATGAATTGGGGAACTGATTCCGGTAAATAAATAATGCTTTTGGTCCAACACTACTTGAGTCTGATAAATCAGTCCCCCCGACAATGTTTCTAATATCACTGCTGAGAATTAAGCCATAGCCATTTTTTATAAAGCAATCTCACCCTCTTCACCGGTTCTTACTCGTATTACATTCTCTACAGGCAAGACAAAGATTTTACCATCACCAACTTTACCACTTCTTGCATGAGCAACAATAGTATCAACAATTTTTTTAACATCTTTATCATGGACTACGATTTCCAGTTTTATTTTAGGGACAAACTCCACTTCATATGTTGTGCCACGAAATTGTTGTTTAATACCCTTTTGTTTTCCATGGCCTTCAACTGATATTTTAGTCATTCCCGGATAGCCAGCTATTTTTAAAGCTTCTTTGATATCATCAAATTTCTCTACCCTAATTATAGCTTCAATCTTTTTCATCGCACACTCCTTATTTAATTAATCTACCGGCGTGTATTAACAAAATCAGGGTAAGCTGGCATACCATGCTCCGGAATATCCAATCCTTGTAGCTCTTCTTCGGGAGAGACACGGATACCGAAAGCCTTGTCCATTAGTTTAAAAGTGAGATAGCCAGTGCCAAATGCCCAGGCGACAACTACTACTATAGAGATAACCTGCGCTAACAGTTGCCCTGGGTTACCATAGAAGAGGCCGGTGATATATGGAGCTTCAATGGAATAGTTGCCATAAGTTCCATCGGCAAAAAGACCGACAGCAAGTAATCCCCAGAGTCCGTTTACACCATGTACGCTTATCGCACCGACGGGATCGTCTATCCCCCTGGAGTCAATAAATTTTATACTGGCATATACCAATACTCCGGCAATAAGACCGATTATTACGGAAGCCCAGCCTTCTACCCAGGCGCATGGTGCAGTAATAGCGACAAGTCCGGCTAGGACACCGTTAAGCCCCATACTTATATCCCATTTACCTGTCTTCCACTTTGCTATAAGCAATGCTGCCATAGCACCGGCAGCAGCTGCTAAGTTGGTATTTACAGCGACAACCGCTATTCTCAGGTGGTGAGCACTGTAGGTGCTACCCGGGTTAAAGCCAAACCAGCCAAACCACAGAATGAAAACGCCTAAGGCAGCGAGTGTTATGCTGTGCCCCGGAATTGCCAGTGGTTTTCCGTTCTTATCGAATTTACCAAATCTGGGGCCAAGAACCATAGCACCAGCTAAACCGACTATACCACCAATAGCGTGAACTACACCAGAGCCGGCAAAGTCAACGGCACCAGCGCCAAATGGAAGATGCGCCAGCCAGCCGCCCCCCCAAACCCAGTGTCCATAAATGGGATAGATGATAGCACTGACCACAATGCTATAGATAAGATAGGCCCTGAACTTCAGTCTCTCAGCGATGGCACCGGAAACAATTGTTGCTGCTGTAGCGCAAAAAACTAACATCCAGAACATGTTGAGATATTTATCTACATCGTAGTAGTCTCCGAGCATAAACCAGCCACTCGTGCCCACTAGACCATGCCAATCTGTACCCATCATTACGGCGTAGCCTACAAAGAAAAATATAAGCGACCCAATGACAAAATCAAACAAGTTTTTAGTCATCAGGTTACTGGCATTCTTGGCCCGGCAAAAACCAGTCTCAACCATGGCAAATCCTGCCTGCATAAACATTACCAGGAAGGCGCAAATAAGTATCCAGACATAATCTACTGCAGAATCAGCGGTGCCTCCCAATCCGGTGGGGTCAGCAGCTAGAGCTATCTTCTGGTTTATCAGAAAAATAATTAAGCTGACACCCAGAATTGTCCCTGCTCTCCTTAAAACCTTCATAAATATTTCCTGTTTGGTTAGCATGATTACCCTCCTTCGGCGAGTTGTGAACGGATATAGTTTTAAGCAGATTAAGGTAAAATGCACTTTACAATTGTATAATCTGAATAAATATATCCTTAGCTACAACTTGCTTCTCCTTTAAGAGAATAGTAACAGTTAAATATTTCAGAAGTGTTACAGCCAAGTTAAATCTGTGTTACAAAATTATGTTTGGTCAATAAATTTGTAACCGATATGCCTTATTGTCTCAATGAAGGTATGATTGGTATCTTCGATCTTACTGCGGAGCCTCTTAATATGTACATCTACTGTTCTATCTCCGCCGAAGTAATCGTAACCCCATACTTTGTTTAAGAGTGTCTCACGAGTTAAGGCACATCCTTTGTTAGCGACCAGAAAATTGAGCAGTTCATATTCTGTAAAAGTGAGATTTACCGGAATATCACCGACATATACTTCATATTTGGCAGTATCTATTATCAAGTCACCGCAGCGGATGGTATCTTTGCTATGGGCTTTTATTGTTTTGTGCAGTAGTCGTGTTATACGCAGACTTAATTCTTTTATATTTAAAGGTTCAATAATAAAATCATCAATCAAATTAAGGTTAAACTGGCTATTGTTCAGTTCCTGATTGCTGATTAAAGCGATGGTAGGCTTCTTATTTTCCTCTATAATTGCCCGGTTGATATTTTGTATTGCGGGTATGGTAATATCTCTTAATAATACCAGGTCGGGTGCTAATTGATTAATTTCATCCCACGATTTAGTCAAATCGGAAGACGAAGTACAGATATATCCTTCCCGGGATAGTTGCTCGCACAGTTGAGGTAGTGTCTCTGGTTTACTATTTATAACAAAGATATGAATTTTTTTTCTGTCTGAAACTATTTTGTCCCCTTGTTTGGAAGTATTTATTGTTGCCATATCTTTATTATCCGGACAGGTGGGTTCAGTTATTACGGTAAACTAAATTATTAATAGACGTAAAGCTGACCATAGGGTCGTAACCAGCGCGGAAATAATTTGATAAATTGTCGATTCAATATTTCTTCTGCATCACAATTGAAATGAGAAGCAAATTCATTTACATATTGTCTTAGTACATTATTATCATTTTCGTCTAGTTCCGCAATTCCCACTTCTTTACCCAGCTGGTATGTTTCGACCTTATTCCCTAAGTATATTACACCACCATGCATTCCTGTGCCGATAAAGTTTGCCTTGAAGTTAACTTCATGAGTATTAAATCCTAATAAAATAAGGATTCCTCCTGCCATATATTCACCACAGAAATCCTGTGCATTACCTCCGATAACGATAACCGGTTTCTTATCTTTGTATTCTTTCATGTGAATGCCGGCGCGGTATCCCACGCTATCCCGGATGAAGATTTTCCCTCCTCGTGCGGAAAAGCCGACTACATCACCAGTATGTCCATGAACAATTATTTCACCATCATTCATAGTGTTTCCGCAGCCGTCCTGGACATTGCCATGAACAGTTATTTCAGGACCTTCCATAAATGCTCCCAGGTCGTTTCCCGGTGTGCCCCGGATATCAATTTCAACCGGTTTATTTAAGCCAGTCCCCAGATAGCGCTGTCCGCAAACATCAGTGAGTTTAAACTTTTCTATTCCTTGTGCTGCTGCTTCTCTTAATTTAGTGTTAAGTTCCCGATATGAAAGACCATCTGCAGATATTTCCATTACTTTTTTATTTGATATCGTATTAAGATTATTATTCATATTAATTACCTGCCATTCTTACGCCTAAGACTTCTAGTTCGGTATCTGTTAAATCAATACCGCGTAGATGAAGGCGGTTTCCCCGGAGACTTTCAATGGCATTAATACCCATACCACCGAGCATGTCTTTAATTTCGTGACTCCAGCCGCGCAGTAAATTAGCTGCCCGGCGGGCACCGATATCCGGGTTTAATCTCTTGGATAAGAAGAGGTCGGATGTGCAGATACCCCAGGCACATTTCCCGGTATGGCATTGTTGACAGACCCGGCAGCCCAGTGCAACCAGAGCGGCTGTGCCGATATTAACTGCATCTGCGCCGAGAGCGATAGCTTTAATAACATCACCGCTATTTCGAATTCCCCCTGATATTACCAGTGAGGCCTGGTTACGGATACCTTCCTGCCTTAATCTGGTATCTACCGATGCCAGTGCCAGTTCAATAGGAATACCGACATTTTCCCGGATTATTTTAGGAGCTGCTCCGGTGGCTCCACGAAAACCATCGAGAACAATAATGTCTGCTCCTGCCCTTACCATACCGCTGGCAATAGCTGCTGAATTGTGGACAGCCGCTATTTTTACTGATATTGGTTTGGTATAGTTTGTTGCTTCCTTCAGGGCATGAATCAATTGAGAAAGATCCTCGATTGAATATATATCATGTTGTGGTGCAGGAGAGAGAGCGTCTGTCCCGTGCGGAATCATACGCGTTGAAGATACTTCAGCAGTCACTTTTTCGCCGGGAAGATGGCCGCCTATACCGGGTTTAGCCCCTTGACCGATTTTAATTTCCACTACTCGCGCAATGTTAAGGTATGACGGTTGTACTCCGAAGCGTCCGGATGCCACCTGGACGATTGTATTATTCCCGTATTTATACAAATCAGGATGCAGACCGCCCTCACCGGTATTCCAGAGAGTTCCCATTTCTACAGCAGCCCGCGCCAGAGACTTATGTACATTAATACTTACGGCACCATAAGACATGGCGGAGAACATGACTGGTACATCTAATTTAACCTGAGGTGCTAGCTCTGTTTTTAGTTTTATTGACTGTGGATCCTGTTTATCAATGTCTATTTTATCCGGTTTTCGACCTAGATATGTGGTTAGCTCCATTGGTTCACGGAGAGGGTCAATAGATGGGTTGGTCACCTGGCTGGCATTGAGCAACAGGTGGTCCCAATAAATGCGCTGGGACTTGTCGTTTCCCATACCAGTCAGGACTACTCCTCCGCTTTCTGCCTGCTTGGTAATATCCTCGATAACTTCCGGACTCCAGTTATAATTTGCCCGGTAATCCAGAGGGTTTTCTCTTACGGTTAATGCCTGAGTAGGACAAAAGAGAACACAACGGTGACACCCGACACACTTGCCAATGCGGCTTTTGACTTTATCATCATCAGCATCATAATAGTGTGAATCAAAACTACACTGATTTACACATACTTTGCAGTTAATACAGCGCTCGGTATCTCTTTCAATAATAAACTTAGGTGCTAAATAACTCTTCACTATAATCTCCAATTAAGCACGGATGGGGATTCCTTTATCTGTGAGATATTTTTTTACTTCTTTAATAGAATATATTCCATAATGAAATATACTAGCTGCCAGTACGGCGTCAGCTTCTCCCGCAGTTAAAGCAGAATATAAATCTTTCATATCACCGGCTCCACCGCTGGCAATGACCGGTACGTTGACGGAACGGGAAATTAGCCGAATAAGTTCAATATCATATCCTGTCTTGTGTCCATCAGCATTCATGCTGGTTAGTAAAATTTCCCCTGCTCCTGATTCCACGACTTTTTTTGCCCATGCCAGAGCATCCAATCCGGTTTGTTTCTGTCCGCTGTAAATGTAGACCTCCCATTTTAATTCGGTAGTCTTTATGCGTCTGGCATCAATAGCGACAACGATACACTGGCTGCCAAATTTATCCGAAGCATTTTTAATTAGTTCCGGATGCAACACCGCTGCAGTATTTAAGGATACTTTATCGGCACCGGCACGTAGCATATGTTGAATATCTTCTACACTGCGTAATCCACCTCCGACTGTAAGGGGCATGAAGACCACTTCTGAAATCTTCTCCACAATATCTGTCATGATATTACGTTCCTCGGGACTGGCAGTGATGTCAAGAAATACAAGTTCATCTGCTCCCTGTTCATAATACATGCGGGCTAATTCTACTGGATCTCCGGCATCACGAAGTTTTACAAAAGAAGTGCCTTTAACAACACGGCCATTTTTTACATCCAGACAGGGGATGATTCTTTTAGTTAACATATTAGTTGTGCTCCCACAGATTCTGGTAATGTTTTACCAGGAGGGTGTCTCAGATTTCCTACTACTAGTTCACCGCCAGCAGGATACCACACTTTATCCAGTTCAGGAGAAATCAAACGAATCGCCGATTCTTCTGATGAAAGATAAAGCTTGTTTTCTTTTGTGGCTGCTATCATGGGACGAAGTTTGATACGGTCGGTAAGACCAATCATCTCATTAGTGTTGGCAATAATCACTGCAAACGGGCCATTGAGAAGCAGGCTGCCATATACCTGTCTTAATGTTTTTAGTAAAATTTGCTCTTCAGCGGGATACCGCTCCAGACTTGACCACAAAGGAGCTGCCAGAATTTTAGCTACGATATTCATGGGAAGATGATGCTTTCGCACCAGTAAATCAATAGCATAAGCAATAACTTCGGTGTCGGTTTGCATGGTGCACTCATACCCGAATTGTTCGAGGTACCGTCGATTAATTCCATAGGATGAAATTTCCCCATTATGTACCACTGTCCAGTCTAATATACTAAAAGGATGAGTACCCCCCCACCATCCTCGTGTGTTGGTTGGAAATCTTCCATGTGATGTCCAGAGATAACCCTGATACTTGTCAAGACAAAAATAGTTAGCGATATCTTCCGGATAACCGACACCTTTAAAAACACCCATATTTTTACCGCTGGAGAAAACGAAGGAATCGGGTATAGTAGTATTTATTTCCATTATTCGAGAAACAATATAATCATCTTCCGAAACTTTTCCATTATCTTTTACGTCGAGAAAATAACGCCAGACTGAAGGCGGGTCAGTAATTCCCGCTGTTTGTCGGGTGGGTATTTCTTCATGATATATAACGTTGAAGTTGTTTTTAAGAAATAACTCTGTTTCATCACGCCCTTGCTGGCAGGTATACATGATATGGAAAGCATATTGCTCAGCATATTCGGGATAAATTCCATAAATTGCAAATCCACCACCCAGACCATTACTGCGCATATGCATGAGAGCCATGGCTTTGACGATATCTTCACCGGAGAATCTGGTGCCGATAGTGTCCATAATACCAAATATGGAACAAGCATCAATTATTTTGTCATCTTGAAACGTATTTTGAACTAGTTCCAGTTGTTTCATTATTTTAACTCCTGAAGTTTCATAGCAAATAAGACTTACTATCGGATTTCTCCGGCAGAAGCGGTACATTTGTTCGTGTTTGTCTCTGGTGCTTGTATCTTGAGCCTGGAACGCCATACTTCTTCCGGTAGAGAAGCCATTCCAAAATCATCGGCTATGAGCTCTTTCTTAAAACTTTCCGTATTAACCCTGTCTTTCATGAGATGATAGATAATACCCGACCGGTCAACTATACCGGTAAATATCATTCCTTTGATTAACCCATCTTTTAAAATAATTTTTCGATAGTTATTGTTTGAAAGGTTTTCAATTATTTCAAAACTACTATTTCCGGGATTAATAATACCTGCAGAGGTGATATCCAGCCCGAAATATGGCAGGGAATTCAGCGCAGTCCCGCCAGGATATTCGGCAGATGAACCGGCCATGTTTAATCCGGCGACTTTACCACCTATGTAAGCATTAGGCCAGATGGGTGTTAACCGGCATTCATCATAAATGAAGTCATAAGCCTCAGATGTATCACCACAAGCGTAAATATCAGGGCTGGAACTCACCATGTTTTTGTTAACCACAATTCCACGGTTTACTTTAATACCAGCATCTGTAGCAAGCTCCACTCTAGGTATAACTCCTATGGCGAGTACTACTAAATTACAGAGAATTTCTCTGTTACTGCCAAGAACAGCAGACAGAGTATTATCTCTGACGTTTTTTACTTCGTTTACTGTACTACCTGTAATAATGTCAACCCCTGCCTGTTGCAATGCTTTGGCCGCAATAGCAGAAGCATGTTCATCAAGGATAGTATTGAGAATACGTTCTCGCATTTCTACAATGGAAACGCAAACTCCGCGTTTAGCAAGAGCTTCGGTAACACTTACACCGATGAGTCCTCCTCCTACTACTACCGCTGAAATATTATCTTGTGGTAATTTATTCAGATACTGATCAATGGCTATGGCATCATCAAGAGTAGTAAAAGTAAAAACTCCTTGTTGTGGAACACCTTTAATTTTAGGGATAATCGGTGAGCCTCCTGTTGCCAGCAGGAGTTTTCCCCATAATATTTTCTCGCCGGTATTTAGCAGTACAGAATGATGCCTACAATCTATCTTCTTCACTTTCTTGCCTAAAAAAGTAGTGATACCATTCTTCTTATAAAAATCGGCGGGACGATACCATAATTTTTCTATGGGGCATGGTTCAGCAAGATAGTGTGAGATGAGAGGACGTGAATAAGTTTGATAGGGCTCATCAGAAATTATGCCGATAGTACCCTGCTTATCGATAGTACGTATGCCTTCTACGGCACCGATACCTCCGGCAGAATTTCCAACAATAAGATATTTTAGCACGTTCTTTGTCATGGTACCTTCGTATTCAATCACGTCCCGATTGCCTGCTTAATGAAATTATCGTAAATCTTCAGTCCTGATTCACCGCTTTTTTCCGGATGAAACTGGGTTGCTATCAAATTGTTATGGATAATAACACTACAAAAGGGGATACCATAGTCTGTTTTGCCGGCGACCAGAGATTCGTCTTCTGGTTCGGCATAATAACTATGTACAAAATAAAAGTTTGTTCCATCGGGAATACCCTTATAAATAGGATGTGCAGTAATCTGCCGCACCTGATTCCAACCCATATGTGGTATTTTTAATCCTGGAGGAAGTTTTCTTACCCGTCCCGGAATTATATCCAAACAATCGTGCCAACCGCCTTCTTCCGTACCGGTAAGCAGTACCTGTAGCCCGATGCATATACCCATGAAAGGGCGTCCTTCAGCGATAATTTTACGAATTGGTTCTACCAGACCGTGCTTTTTCAGTCCTGCCATAGTATCACCAGCAGCTCCAACACCCGGCAGAATGACTACCTGAGCGTTATATAAATCTGCAGGTGCACTGGTTATTTTAGACTGATAACCAATTCTGCTAATCGCATTAACCACACTGCGTAAATTACCGGCGCCATAATCAATAATTGTAATCATTAAAAATTTACTCCTGGCTTAAATAATATTTAGAAGGGGAAACGGTCTATCAAGCCGGATCATAACATATGCTATTGTCATCTATATTTTGTTTGATATCATCTGATTCTTCCGCAAATATTAGTGCTTCGTTCGGGCAGTTAGCGACACACAGTGGTATATCTCTTCCTTCACAGAGATCACATTTTACTGCTTTTCTTCTTAGTTTATCCTGTTTTATTGCTCCAATAGGGCAAACCATCATGCAAGTCCAGCACCCGATACATTTTTCTTCATTGTGAGTGATTGCTCCTGTTGTTTCATCTTTCTTTAATGCTCCGGTGAGACAGGCAGAGACGCAGGGAGCTTCTTCACAGTGCTGGCAGCGTACGGAGAACGAAACTGGTTTTCTTACTTCAATTGACACTCTTGCTACGGGTGCAGTTTTACTCTTTAACTCTTTAATTAAATCATCGGATTGGGCATGTGCTAACCGGCAGAACACCTCGCACAGATTGCACCCGATACATATTTCTTCATTAACATAAATCTTTTTCACGTTTCTATTCCTTAAATGGTAAACGGTTACCGCATACCGTACGCATCGAATATACTAGCATGTAATAACAGGATAGTCAAATGGCTTTCAGTATTGAGAAGTTTTTGATAGAATAGAATATAGTAAGGTAAATTTGGTATTATGGTGTGATTGTGTGCTTCGGGAGATGCTGAATATGAATAAAGAAGCAGTAAAGAAACTGTCGATACTGGCAATTGATGATGAACCCATGATGCTGCGTTTAATTAAGCAAATACTGGAAAAGGATAATTTTGAAGTCTATCTTGCTTCTGATGGTATCAGTGGCCTTGCCATATTAGAGGAGAAAAAACCGGACCTGGTTCTTCTGGATATTATGATGCCTGGCATGAGCGGGTTGGAAGTACTGGATAAAATAAGAAAAACTTCTGATGTTCCTGTTATTATGGTTAGTGCCAGTCCAGAGCGTATTTCACTGGAACCGGCAACAGATTCGGGAGTTGATGACTATATTACCAAGCCATTTTACCCTGCGGTATTGTTAGCTCGAGTTCATGCAAAACTGAGAAGAATAGAGATGGAGAAGGCTCACAAATAGAGGAAATGTTACATTTTATACCCGATATTACGCAGGAATTCCTGTCTTTGTTTTATATCACTATCTGTTTCGATACCTTTTGACTTCATTCCATCAATAACGCCGAGTATTCCTCTCCCTTCCTTATTTTCTGCTACTATAACAGAAAGAGGATTTGCTGTAGCCGCGAAAAAACCTACTACTTCGGGGACTTCTTTTAAACGTACGAGAACGTTTATAGGATAAGCATCTTTGAGAATAATAATGAAACAATGACCGCAGGATAACTGGAGGGCATAGTCGGCAGCTGTTTTTCTTAACGCAGGGTCCGTACCACTGTGCCTTATCAGACAGGGTCCACTTGATTCACAGAATGCCATACCAAATTTTATTCCCGGTATCGTATTTACCAGTGTTTCATGGATATCCTCTACTGTCTTGATGAAATGTGCTTGCCCAAGGATTATCTGGTATTCTCCCGGGTCTATTTTCACAGTTTTAATCTGTAGTGTGTTTTCCATTTCAATCCCTTTCTATATCAGGTAATTATTTTTTGACGATTCCATTTCATATTAGCACTTGTTGTATGGTAAGTGTACGGGGTTAAAAATGTGCTAAAGTTAAACAAGATGACTTAATTTTTATTATAATACAATACCGTGTGAGGGTGTGAGATAGAACATGATAATTTGCAGTCTGGTAACAACAGAACAGGAACGGGATGAAGCATTCTGCGTTAGAAAGGAAGTGTTTGTTAAAGAGCAGGGTATTTCAAAGGCTCTGGTGTTTGATGCGAATGATGATATAGCACTACATGTAATTGCTCGAGATAATGGCTGTGTTGTGGGAACAGCAAGAATATTACTGCTAACGGAGAGGCAAGCTAAGGTAGAACGTATGGCTGTTCTTTCTGTCTCCCGTCGATATGGTATAGGTAAGAAGATATTGCAGTTCATGGAGAATGAACTCAGGAGGAGAGAAATACGGCAAATTACTCTCCATGCGCAATATAATACAGCAGTATTTTATGAAGCATGTGGTTTCAGAGAATCAGGCAAGCCATTTCTGGAAGCAGGTATTAAACATATTTTAATGAAAAAGGAACTGGGTTGTTAGTACAGTATTAATTCTATCCGGCATATTTGTTTGTTTGCTTTATTATTATTATAATTAATTATTAGCAGATACACTCGGAAAGAAGATAAAGTGATACGATTAAGAAGACCTCTGCTTCTGGTATTACTGGCGTTATGCTTTCTTACCGGTAAAACTAATGCTGCTGGTATGTCAGAAGTGTATGTACTACAGGCTGAAGGTGCCATTAATCCTGTAATGGCGAGCTATATTGTAAATGGTATTAGTGAAGCAGAATTACATCAGGCAGCAGGCGTAATTATTCAACTGGATACTCCCGGTGGTCTGGATACTTCCATGCGTGATATTGTCCAGGGGATTGTTAATTCTACTGTTCCTGTTGTGGTTTATGTTTCTCCAGCCGGTGCTCGGGCCGCCTCGGCCGGTGTCTTTATCGCCATGTCAGCACATATTGCGGCGATGGCACCGGATACTACTATTGGTGCAGCGCATCCGGTGTCTATTGGTTCTTCTGGTGAAGTACAGGAATTGTCTCCTGAAATGAACGAGAAGGTGCTTAATGATGCGGTATCTTATATTAAAAGTCTTGCTGCTAACCGTAATCGTAATGTAGATTGGGCGGAAAAAGC
Source organism: Dehalococcoidia bacterium UBA2247 (assembly GCA_002347295.1). Classification (GTDB taxonomy): domain Bacteria; phylum Chloroflexota; class Dehalococcoidia; order UBA2247; family UBA2247; genus UBA2247. The sequence continues at coordinate 39,078 of DDXZ01000042.1, forward strand.
AGTACGTGAAAGTGTGTCTGTAACAGAGAAGGAAGCCCTGGAACTCAATGTTGTAGATATCGTTGCCCGGGATTTATTTGATTTAATGACACAAATTACAGGCAGAGAAGTCACATTGTTAAACGGGGAGAGCATAGTTCTCCAAATTGAGGGAGCACCTTTAAGAGAAATACCCATGAGTACGATGCAGCGCTTACTTTTTCTGATATCCGATTCTACAGTGGCTTATATTCTTCTCTCTGTGGGTTTATTGGGAATTACATTAGAGCTTTATAATCCTGGTTCTATTATTCCTGGTGTTGCCGGTGGTGTTTGTCTGATACTTGCTTTCTATGCTCTGGGTACCTTGCCGGTAAATTATGCCGGAGTGGCTTTAATTATTCTGGCATTTGGTTTGTTTGTTGCGGAGGTTTTTACCCCTAGTTTTGGATTACTTACTGCGGGAGGTGTTGTTTCATTAATTGTGGGGTCGATAATATTATTTGGAGGGGGGTCAAGTATATATCAAGTGGATACGAAAGCTATTGTCACCGTAGTAGCCATTGTAGTCATTTCTATGATACTGTTAGTGAGAGCTGTAGTTCGCGGGCAGCGGCGCAGGCCAGTGAGTGGTACGGAATCTTTAATGGGTGCTACCGCAATTGTTCGCTCCCTACTAAATCCGGAGGGCACAGTATTTGTGGAAGGAGAAATATGGAATGCTATTCTGAAAGGGGACGAACAAGCTGAAATAGGAGAGAAAGTTATTATTATCGGGATTGATGGATTAAAATTAACAGTGGAAAAACAGAGAAGGAGGATAGGTGCATGAACTTAATTATTATCGGAATAATCGTTTTATTTGTCATCATAATATTTGCGTCAGCAATTAGAGTTGTCCCGGAATGGGAAAGGGGTCTGGTACTACGACTCGGTCGTTTTGTTGGAATCCGTGGTCCTGGTTTTGTATTATTAGTGCCATTTATTGAACGGATGGTTAAAATTGACTTAAGGATTGTCACACTGGATGTTCCCTCCCAGGAAGTAATCACGAGAGATAACGTTACAGTGAAAGTTAATGCGGTAGCTTATTTCCGTGTCGTTAATGCTGAGGATGCGGTAATAAAAATAGCTGATTATTTTAATGCCACATCGCAGATTGCCCAGACTACACTACGTAGTGTTCTCGGCCAGTCTGACCTGGACGAAATATTATCCCGCCGTGAGGAATTAAACCAAAAACTGCAGAAAATCATTGACGAGCAGACCGATCCCTGGGGTATTAAGGTGAGTATAGTGGAGATTAAGGAAGTTGAATTACCACAGGAAATGAAGCGTGCTATGGCAGGTCAGGCAGAGGCTGAACGCGAAAGAAGAGCCAAGATAATTCATGCTGAAGGTGAATTCCAAGCATCTGAGAAACTGGCACAGGCAGGTAGTATTATCGGTAAAGAGCCGACCACTTTACAACTACGTTTTTTACAGACTCTCACTGAAATTGCCTCGGAGAAAAACAGCACGATTATCTTTCCGGTGCCAATTGATTTATTCACACCATTTATGAAACTGGCGAACCGCTTGGGCGATACTGAAGAAAAGTAAAGAACGCAGGTACGTAATAATGTAATTTTCTATCTTATAATATGAGGCCGTTTAAAAAAAGAGGTTAACTTACTCTAATCCTCATTTTAGAGGATTAAAAAAATAAAGAGGTTATGGTTTAAATCAGTATTTTCATATAATTTCCTTATTTTGCAGGATATTGCACTTTAACAACAGCATAATCAGCCCATTAAGACAAANNATCCCGCTAATAGCAGGAGAAAACTGAATTATCTTTTTAAGGTTCGCTCAAGTTCTGATGGGACAAGCTACCGGTTCCGGTCTAACCCATCCTTTAGTTATGGCAACTCCGATGCGCTTAATTATCTGAGCACACAGAGCTAGTACCTTGTAACCTTTACAATTTCGGGTAGAGATGTCTGAGTTTAGTACGTGCATCGTTGGTGAAAAAATGCCAGTTGATCTTGGATTGCCGGTTATTACGGTCGTTCTCCCACGCAGCGATCTGGTTTTGCATGGTCTCAAAATCAGGAATTCGCCGATCAAGGCACTGCACGCTAAGGGCGCTAAGCTCGATCTCTGCCATGTTCAGCCAGCTGCCATGTTTGGGGGTGTAATGAATTTCAAGGCGTTCCGTCAACCGCCGTGCCTCTTTAGGTTCAAACGTTTCGTAGAGAGAAGCAGGGCAGTGCGTGTTCAGGTTATCCAGGACCAGACGTATCTGGACGGCGTTTGGATATCGTTCGTCAAGCATGCCTTTGATCCACCATGCCCAATCCTTTCCCGTTCTATGCTCTGTGACCGCCACATGGCGTTTGCCGGTCAACGGTTCCACTGCGATGAAGACCTCAGCAACGCCGTTGCGGACGTATTCATGGTCCACCCGCGCCGGTCTTCCCGGTGCGCAAGCTATCGCCTCGTGAACTTCCCCGATGAGTTGTTTACAGGTTTCATCCATGCATACCACTGGATAGTTTCCATCGTACGGCAACTCGTAAATGGCAATGACGTCTTCCATATTGGCTACGAATGCGGCACTCTCTTTCGGCGGAATTTTCCAATACTTTCGGAGGTGAGGTTTAAGTTCGTTTTTTTTAGAAGGCGCTGTATGGTCATGTGGGATACACTTTGGGCCAACTTCAGTTCGACCGCTTTCTCAGCCAGTAGACGTATGGTCCAACGCCGCCGACCCTCTGGCGCTTCTGAACAGGCCAGTGCGATCAGCCGTGCTTCAAAAGCCCCATCAAAAGTCACTCCGCGCGGCGGCTTTTCTGGTTGCCTGCGGTCTAACGCCGCTGCCAACCCCTCTTCCACAAAGCGCTTCTTCAGGTGTTCAATCGTGCGGGGTGTCACCCCCATGGCCTCCGCCGTATCCGCTACTGTCCAGGCAGGCCCCTGCGGTCCCGCATCACACAGGAGTAAAGAGCGTGCATAGAGAAATCGTTTCGCATTGGTCTTCGCAGTCTTCGTCAAGGTTTCGAGTTCCTGTCGTTCTTGTTCTGTCAACGTTACCCGGTAACGTGGGTTCATGGCAATCCCCTCCTTTGGGATTTACCATGATTATACCATAAATATACGAATTATTATATGTTACATGATACTAGTCCATTTCTTTCTCCTGCAGTTCAGAGGTAATAATCTATTATACTCTACTTACCCGACAAAATAATGAATATCTCTCTTCAGAAGCAGGTCAGCACATATCATTTCTATTGCAATTCCTGCCGGGTACCCTCCGGGGGTTTTGTCAAGACTCTTGTGTGAAATTTCCCTCGATTAATTTACGGAGAGAGGGAAGATTAGAGCGCACTTTCCCTACAGGGTTCGACCTTCCAATGAATTTCCATCTTAATGCTGATAAAGGCTAACAGAGTATAACAGGCATGCTCCCCGGCCACGATCTCCATCGGTTTGGTCCGCCGCCGGAATTCTTTGTTCAACCGCTCAATGACATTGGTAGTACGCAGAAAAATCCATTCCTCTTCCGGGAAAGCGAAAAAAGTGAGACAGCTATCCCGGGAGTTCTGTAAGCATTTCACCGCTGCGGGAATTCCTCCCGAAAGACCTTCTCCATGCCCGGCAAGCCGTCCATGATTCCCAGAGTGACTGTTTGGCTATTCAGCCCCCGATTCTTCAAATCCCTGAAGAGTTCTCACCAACAAGCCGCGGATTCCTTTTCTTCTTTCTGTTTTTCCCTGCCTGAGGCTATCAGCAGTTCAATGCCGTCCCCCTCGGCCTTGATGTTATCCGCACTGAAATATCCACTGTCGGCGCTCATCTGCGTTTGCTTTTCATCTTCGGCACTGAAACCAAGTTCTTGTCGTAATTCCCGCACCTCCTCCACTACTTGAGGAAGATGCTCAGTATCCGCAGGATCATTGGTCAGATCAGCAACTATTATTATCCCGTGGCTTTCTTCCGTGCAGACCTGAGCGTTGTAACCGTAGTCAAATTCCATTGAAGTCCGGGTCCAGGCGGCTTACGTCCAGAGCCTCGGTCACCTCCCTGAATGCATGCACTTCATCCTCGGTCCCCAGAAAATCGGCCAGCGAAGGAGGGAAAAGATAACCAGTGTCTATGATGTATGGTTTACATTCTACGCCCGTCATGTCTGACTCCTCTCTGCTCATTCTTTGCTCAAAGTATAACCCATACGTGTGCAGATATGAAGGCTATTACCCGATCCGCATCTGCTCATCTGTTTATTTGACCGAGTCGTGACCCACGCTCCTAGCCTAAGCCGCTTATCGAATTGAAGCTTCAATGTCTACTTGGTCTTTTCACCCATTGGGTTCCTCCAATTAGCCCCATCTAATGTGGCTAAACAAGGGGCTTTTGAGGCTATTTTACCATAGAAACCTGTCTATACCCCCGGCTTGATATGGGAAATCCAGGATTAATAATACCCATCTCGTAAAATAATCAATTTCCATAATTTCTCCAAATTTGTTTGCTACCATTACTTAATATATAATTCAAAATTAATATCTTATCTGGTATAAAATATATTGTTACCGGTTTCTCAAATCTGTTTTCATTGGGAGGAGCACTAAAAATTTATTATGAATAAATATCGAGCCTTTACTCGCTTGCTTTCTTTTGTTCTTGTTATAGTTATGTTATCCATTATCAGCAGCGCAAGTGCTCTCGCCCAAGCCGATGATCCAATAGATACTGTAGAGGCAACAGATATAAAAGAAGAAAGCATTAAACTAAATTGTCAGTTCCCGATATCTCAGGATACAACAGGACAGGCATTTGTTTATTATGTCGAACTGGTCTATTCCGGACCGGCCCCCAAAGTATTCTCATTCAAAGCCATTGACGCACCTCCCGGATGGACTGCATGGGTACTAAAAGCATCGGAAAACCTTGAAGAAATTCAACTGGAATTAAAACCAGATACAGTAGAACCTTATGCCATACGCGTGGCATTAATCCCTCCTACTTATGAGTATCCTATTCCTGGTGAATACCATGTCACTCTACTGGTAAGCTCCGATACTATTCAGAAATCCATGGACTTTACCGCTATAGTAACAGATATCTATGGGTATCGTCTTACCCCTACCAGTGGTAATCTTTTTGCCGATATAACAAAAGGAAAAGGAAACCATATATCATTGACTGTAGCCAATACTGGGACAGCTTCCATTGCTAACATTAACCTTATCAGCGAGAATGTCCCCTCCGATTGGCATGTTAGTTTTACACCGGATATTATTACAACCCTTGATGCTGGCTCCACAAAAGAAATAGACATGATAGTTAAGCCATCTTCTCAGGCAAAAGCAGGTGACTATAGTATTACCGTTAAAGCTAACCCGACAGAAGATATGTTACTGAATACAGTTGATTTAGCAAAATTAAATGCATCACCAACTAACATCATCAATATCAGATTTACCGTACTCTCCTCTTCAAAATTAGGTGTTATTGCTGGTATCATTATTGTCATCGTCATTGCAGGAGTAGTATATCTTTTCCGCCGCGCTCATATCTGGTAATACAATATTGTTAAAACTTCTGATATACATTAAATTATTCGCCATAATAAGGAGATTTCAGAATCAATATGTGGCATATTAATCATAAATACACCACTACTCTATCGATAATACTGGTGAGTCTTCTCATGCTGGTTGGTTGTACTGTCGCCGGTGCAAGTAATGATGACTCAACTTTCTCAATAACTACTACTCCCACCATCACATCCACAGAGACTGATATACCTGCGACACAATCAACAGAAGTAATAGCAGAATATCCCGGCTTCATTTCTGTCATCGCAAAAGTCAGGCCATCTGTCGTCGCCATTACCACCGAGGTTACCATATCTGGATTCTTCGGTGGTTTTTATACCCAACAAGGCGCTGGTTCCGGTTGGATCATTAATACGGATGGACTTATTGTTACTAATAATCATGTTATCGAGAACGTCAGTAGCATTACTGTAACACTGGAAGATGGTCGCAGCTTCCCTGCCGATGCAATTTATTCCGATGATGTATCTGACCTTGCCGTTATTAAAATCAATGCTCAGAATTTACCGGCTCTATCAATAGGAGATTCTTCAAAATTACAGGTAGGGCAATGGGTAATCGCCATCGGAAATTCTCTCGGCATGGGAATAAGCGCTACCAAAGGAATAGTAAGTGCTCTTAATATCTCCTTATCTTCCAATCCGGGCGAAAATCTGGATAATCTTATTCAAACAGATGCCGCTATAAATCCCGGTAATAGTGGGGGGCCACTGGTCAATCTCAAGGGCGAACTGGTGGGTATTAACAGCATAAAAATATCCCAGGTGGGAGTAGAAGGTATGGGTTATGCTATCAGTATTGAAGAAGCTAAACCTGTGATTGATCAGTTAATCCAGAATGGCTATGTTATCCGTCCCTATCTGGGAGCCGACCTTTATACTGTTGACCAGTTTGTTATTCTTCGCTTCGATTTACCGATCAATAAAGGGGCTTTTGTTACCAATGTTGCCTCCGGTAGCCCCGCAGATAAAGCCGGAATAGCACCGGGTGATGTTATTATTGCTATTAACGATAAGGAATTAAGCAGCGCAGAAGAATTAACAGCTCTCATACATTCTTTTGATATCGGTCAGCAGATAGAAATTACTTTCTATCATAATAAGACAATAAAAAATGTTACTGCGACTTTAACGAAAGCACCAAATTCCTGAAAAAAGAAGAGACGCACATTATTATCGATAAATCACATTACGAAACAACATCTGATATACTATCTCTCCTGCCTGACACTAAAAGAAGAACAATAATTAACTGAGCTTTTCCCCCTGGGCGCAAAACTTAATAATTTCGGCAAAATTATTAATCCGGGTAAGATTATTCGTTTCTATAAAACCGTCATAAGTGAGATTAATCCAGGGCTTACCGTACATCGTACTGAATTTCTCTGACATTGCCGCGACAATGCCACCGGGCATACAACCATGTGGCATAACCGAAATAACACCCGCGTACTCCGGATTTTCCATCCACTCGACACCACTACCAATACTCAGCACTGCCTCACTTCCACATCTGGGAGAAAGCCAGAGACTGGAATAATCAAGAAGATCCTGTATCGACGGTTCCTTTGCCGGAAGCAACTCTTCAAAATATTTCTCAATAACATGCGCATCTTTTTCCTGCACACGCTTCAAAACATAGCTTTTTATTGTTTTCATCAGGTTACGGTCGCGCACTGCATCCTCTAGATGACGATATGAAATATATTTCATCCACTCACCCATCGGAGAAACAACAACTTCCAATCCGGCTGCTTCACAGGCTTTAACCATATCCTGATTACTGAAACGATTGGAGCGCAAGTAAATTTCACCGTTAATACCTACTAGAGGCCGACGGGGCAACACCGGATCAATTAAATCTTTAAAATCTTCATTCGCTTGAATGATCAGATCTCGGGATTCTTCCTGGTTACATACCCGATCCGCAATACGATTAATATAATCATCAAATAATCTTTCGGCCTCTCCGGCCTTCTTTTCGTAAGGTCGGGTACGCCATAGCAATCGCTGGATACAATCAACCGCTACACCTGCTCTCCATGCTAACCGGGTAAGACCTGTACTGATATTAACATCACGATAAGCATTGTTGGAAACACTCGTGCTTACTGGAATATCAAACCCGGCATCACGCAATATTCTTCTTTGCTCTAGAGCATATTTCCCCAGTCGACAAGGACCATATGCCCCGGCCATCATGGCTTCCACATTTTTTAAGTCGTTGCCATTTTCATGGCAATACCGTAAGTAATCCCCCAGAGTAACACGATAAGGCAAACATTCAATGCCTGAAGTAACACGATCGGCATAATAAAGATTCTCTTCATTTGGCTCAGGCAGTAATACAGTATTTAATCCGCTGGCATCCAGAGCAGCCTTTATAATTTTAACGTGTGGCGCCATCTGAGGTAACAAAAAGATCTTACTCGTATCCTTAACCACCATAGAGTAACGATAAATTGACTCCGGCGGTACCGGTTCCAATTTTCTCCCGGAATCAGCAAACCCTCTAATCGTATCAACAAAAGCCTCCAGTCGGGTAACCAGGCCTGCTTCCGCCGCATGTTCATCTATCTCCAGCTGACCAAGTGGTTTACCTCCCATAATATCCTGCACCAGATGCAGCATAAAAGAATTAGGACCACAGCCGAAGTTGGTAACTATCAAACCATAGAGCTGCGGATCAGCAGCAGTAATCGCTGCCGCCGCAATATATTTATTTTCATAATACCAATAGGGGCGATCAGAATACTGATTTATATCTACTGATTGCAGAGGTAAAAGCCCCATCGGAACAGGCACTACTCCCAGCTGCGCCAGTTTCTCAGCAATACCCAGGTTGGCCCCCGTATCCTGCGACATATAAGAACGGGCAATAAGTACCACTCCCAACTGTTTACTCTTATGCAGCTGTTCCAGGAGTTCTTTACCCAGTGCCACCTGGTCAATTTCAAATTGTTGCTGTGAGGTAAGACCGGCCAGTGCTGCTTTCTTACCCTCACCTTTACTGAAACCCATCTTCACCGCAATATCCGTCAAGTTCTTGATTACTTCGGCATTACCATGGCTGAAATCAAGAATAGGGATCAATATCTTATCCGCCAGACCTACCACCTGCTTGATAATAAACGGTGATGCCTGAACCAGAGGACAGGCGTATTTCTGATTAGCATCAGTCTCTTTCTTTCCCATCCTGATGGCACAGGGAAACAGAATGTAATCCGCTTCCTTTAGTGTTGCGGCATGACCATGTAATAGCTTTATCGGAAAACAACTATCAGTATAACTTAATTCGATAGCATGTTCCATAATCTCTTTATTGGTCTGATGAGATATCAGACACCGCACATTTAGCGCATTAAGAAAGCCAATCAATAACGGCGCAAAATCATATACCAGAAGTGCTCTGGGAATAGCTACCAGAGGGCCACTACCAGTATCCTTGTTATAACCACGGAAAAGTAATTTTTCTCTTTTATCAAAGTAAGTCTCTTGTTTGGCATGACTGGCAATAGCATCATATTTATCGCAGCGGCTGCCGTAATATGCCAATTCACCACCAGACATTTCCATACGTGTTATCGTGCAGTTATTATCACACCCTTTACAAACAAAAGTGGTTAATTTACATTCACTTTCAATAACTTCACGAAAACCTTTAAATTTGGTTGCAGCACCTGTAGTAGCTTCTCTTGCCAGTAAAGCCACACCAATAGCACCACTGACTTCTTTATGTTCCGGCACGTTCAGCTTCTTATCTTTTAACTGTTGCTTAAATGCTGCAACAATAGCATTATTATAAAAAACGGCTCCCGTAAGGATAACCCGCTCGCCCAGTTTACGATGTTCCACTACCTTAGAAAGATAATTCTTAGCAATAGAATTAGCCAGACTGGCTGTTATTATCTCCCGCGATATACCTTCCTGCTGTGCTCCCGCTACCGCCTGGCTCATGAAAGAAGCACATCTGGTACCCAGATCAATAGTATAAGGCGCAGCAAAAGCCAGTTGAGCAAACTGGCCATTAATAACAGAAATATCCAGCATTTCTGCCAGTTCATCAATAAAGCTCCCGGTGCCAGCAGCACATGCCTTGTTCATGTGGTAATCTATCACAACCTTATTTCTCTTGATAACAAGTTTGGAGTCCTGACCCCCGATTTCAATAATATCCGCCTCCGGGTCAACTTCTTCCGCCGCTCTTGTTTGAGCGGTAATTTCATTTTTAATTAAATCAGCCCCGATGAAACCGCCCACGAGATATCTTCCGGAGCCGGTAACTCCCACACCTGCTATTTTCACTTTATCTGCACCATCTGTCAGCAAATTTTGAAAGACCTGACGGACAGCATCTACGGGTCTACCTGCAGTCATAAGATAATTTTTCGCCAGGACTTTTTTACCTGACTCATCCATAATGACTGCCTTGGTACTGGTCGAGCCAACATCTACACCGAGATAACCCGTACAATTATGTTCTATAGGAGTAAGAGCTTTCTTTTCGGCCGCGGAAAATATTTCCAGCCGCGGCATCTCATAATATCTCTGCGCGTTACCTGACTCCGGTAACACCACACCGTGCGATTTTTTCCCGATAGATAGCAAAGCAGAACCCAATGATTCGATATAAAGGTGGTCTTCCGGGATAGTTATTTCGACAGCATGTCCATTCTTGGCCGCAATCATTTCCTTCAACGAGCGCTGTACCGCAGCATTAGCAGCAACCCCACCCACAAAATAGATCGGCTCAATAAAAGGCCCTTTGTTTAATGAAGTCACCATACGGGCAACACTCTCACAGAGAGCATAGAGCATAGTAGGCAGAGGAGCACCTTTCTGTTGTAAGTGAATAAGATCACTTTTCGCAAAAACACTACACCGGGCCGCAATACGAGGGGCACTACTCTCACATTGTAATGCCAGATTAGCAAAATCTTCCATACTAATACCCAGGCGATATGCTTGCTGTTCCAGAAATCTACCTGTACCAGCAGCACATAGAGGATTGGAGGACACCTTCCACGGTTTCTTCAAACCATCTTCCAAAACAATCACCAGGGTGCTTTGCCCGCCAATTTGTATGATTGTTTTCGCTCCGGGATATCGCTGCAATAAACCGGATGCAATCGCCAGAGAACTACTGTACTCTATCCAGCCTAATTCTGCAGGAATAACTGTTTTACCAGAGCCGGAAACACCGGTAGCCAAAATCTGTTGCCGGTCTACTATTTTACACAGTCGAGTAATAAGCGCCGTTACTGCTTTGCGGGGGCTGGAAACTACTCTTTCTGTATCCTGTGCAACAAGACTACCTTTTTCATCAACCAGCGAAAATTTCGCATTTACTGAACCAATGTCTATACCAAGATAATAATCCATTTTTACCTCAAAGGAGTGATTTTAACAGATATTATCAAAATTGTGAAGACTACGAATGTATTCGTTCAGTACATCAGTGACACATTACCTCCTCGTATAAATGAGGTCGTTTAAAAAAAGAGGTTATGGTTTAAATCAGTATTTTCATATAATTTCCTTATTTTGCAGGATATTGCACTTTAACAACAGCATAATCAGCCAATTAAGACAAAACTACCTGATCCC